>NZ_JADIJM010000013.1:0-190593 GCF_017355315.1 Achromobacter sp. SD115
TTCTTCGGTGATCGATTGCGGCGGGAAGTGGACGATGAGCGTGGCGGCCCCGTCGCCCGCTTTCTTCAAGCGCGGCGGCTGGCCTGGCGTCACCGTCAGATTGTGCAGCTCCAGCCGCAAGGCCAGCAGATCGGCCGGACGCAGCACGGCATGGCCGGGGCGGGTGCCGTCGAAGAAATTGCGGTTGGGACTTGGGGCCAGGACAGGAATGTTCAGCCTTCTGGTGACCATGCCAGTTCTCCTGCAAATAAGGAAACCCAGGAACGAAATCCTGCACGTCCAGCTACCTGCGAATCGAACTGCCAATGTGGCGAAAATTATCGTTGTGTTGCGTTAGTAGTCAACAACGTACAGCCGCGCGGCGGCGGCTGCCGCGGCAGCCGGCGGTTTGAGAATCCGGATGTGGCTGAAGGATGTAGAAGGCCTGCGCCTTCACTCGGGAAGTTCATGCTTTGCATGAAGCTGCGGGCGCCATCCGCGCAGCCGGAAAGCGATGCGGCGGCATGCATCCGCTCGAAGCAGGGTCGGCCGCCAGCGGAATTTATTTTGTACGAATGCGTAACGGCTCTGGCCCCGGAAACCCCGCCGTCCGGGGCCGCGCGCGGGGGCTAGCTGGCTACGGCCGGCGCATCGCCCAAGGCCTGCAGGCATTCCGCCAGCGGCGGAATGGCGCTGGCCAGCGCCGCGACGGTTTGCGCGTCGACCTTGGTCAGCGGCGGAATCTCGGCCAGCACGCGCACCTCGCCGAAGCGCTCGATGGCTTCCTTGTTGCCCGCCGAGAGCGGCCCGCTCATGATCACGCCCAGCACCGGAATGCCGCGGCGCTTGAGGGCCTCCAGGCTGAGCAGGGTGTGATTGATGGTGCCCAGTCCGCTGCGCGCAGCCAGCACCACCGGCAGGTCCAGCCGCGCGATCAGGTCGATCATCATGTGGCTGTCGTCGATCGGCACGTAGAGGCCGCCGGCGCCTTCCACGATCAGCGGCGCCTGCGTGACCGGCGGCACGATGCTGGTGGCGTCGACGATGGTGTCTTCCAGCGTGGCGGCGGCCCAGGGCGACAGCGGCGCCTGCAGCACGTAGGCCGGCAGATGCAGGCGTTCAGGCGGCAGCCCTGCCAGCTGTGCCACGGTTTCGGTGTCGCCGGGTTCTTCCGCCACGCCCGTCTGTACCGGCTTCCAGTAGTCGGCGTTCCAGGCGCGCGCCAGGATCGCGGACACCAGGGTTTTGCCGATGCCGGTATCGGTGCCGGTCACGAAAACGCCGGTGGCGTGTTGGTTCGTTTTTTTCCACATACCGTAGGCCAGGTGATAGGTCACCCCGGCTCCTTGTTCGTCAAACGCCGCCAATACCCGCCGCAGTTGCGCCGCGCCCAGAGGCGCGCGTCCGGGGGCGGGCGTGGTGGCGCCTATGCCCTTGAGGCCGCGCAGGAAACGCAGCCCGTCAGGATGATTTTGTATCAGCCGTTCGCTGCGCACGCCACCGGCCAGATTGCCCCTGTCTGGATGGATGGCGGCAATGGACGGATAGCGCGGCGTGGCGGCGCTCAGTCCGGCCGCGGCATGGGCGTCCTGCCATTCCTGGAACGTACCGTCCGCCAGCGTCGCCACGGCCAGGCAGCCGCCCGGCGCCAGCAGCGCGGCCAGTCGGCCCAGCCCCGCGTTCAGATCTGAAAACCACTGCACCGCCAGGCTGGAGCAGATCAGGTCGTAGCCGCCCGCAAGTCCGGCCGGATGCTCGCCGTCCAGCAACTGGTAACGGGCCTGGCCCGGCAGGGCCGGGCCGCGTTGCGCGGCTGCCAGCATGCCGGGAGCGATGTCGGTAACGGTCCAGTCGGCCGGACCGATGCGGCGCGCCAGCGCCTGGGTCAGCAGGCCGGTACCGCAGCCGATCTCCAGGATGCGCGGATGTGCGGGCAGGGGCAGCAGGGCGATATCGCTGGCCAGCCGTTCGGCCGCAATGCGCTGGATGGACGCGTGGCCTTCGTAGGCCTGCGCGGCGGCGCCGAAGCGCGCGCCGATTCCGGCGTTGCGCGGGGCTGGCGTCATGCGGCGGCCGCCAGGCGGGAAATGAAGGCGCGGATATGCGCCGCGCACCAGGCGGCGTCCGACGCGGGCAACAGGTGGCCGCCACCCGTGCATTCGTGGATCTCCGTGTCGGCCCGACCGGCAAAGCCTGCCTGCGTCATGGGCGCGGGAACGATGGGATCGTCCGCGCCGGCCAGGACCAGCAGCGGCACGGGCAGCGCCGCCAGGGCCGCGCGCCGGTCTTCGTCGCGCAAGGCTTGCAGGTCGCGCGCCAGCGGCGCCAGCCGCGGCTCGCCGACATCGGAGTCGTCGCCGCAGCGCTGGCGGAAGTCGCGCAGCACCGCCACGGGGTCCGAGGACAGCCGCCGCGACATGCGCTCCAGCACGCGCGGCGCGACGCCGGCTTCGAAGTCCGCGCCGGCGGTGAAGCGCGCGAAGCCGTTGATGGACACCAGTCCCAGGCAGCCTGGCGGCAGTTGGCGCAGCAGGCGCAGCACGCCCAGCGAATGGCCGATGGCGATCACCTGGCCCCCGACGGCCGGCTCTTGCTCGGGTCCGAAGTAGCCGGCATCAAAAACGGCTTGCGGCCATTCCTGGAGCTCGGCGCGCAGCGGCGCCCAGACCGAGGCGTCGAAGGCCCAGCCGTGCACGAACAGCAGGGTGGGGCGGGGCATACCGGCTTGCATCGAGACAGCGCCCATCAGGCCAGCGCGGCGGCGAAGCCATCGATCAGCCGCGCCACGTCCACGTCGCGGTGCGCCGCGCTCAGCGTGACGCGCAAGCGGCTGGTGCCGGCGGGGACGGTGGGCGGGCGGATCGCCACGGCCAGCAGGCCACGCTGTTCCAGCCCGGCAGCCAGGGCCAGGGCGCGGTCTTCGTCGCCCACGATGGCGGGCACGATCTGGGTGGAGGATGCCCCCGTGTCCAGTCCCATGCAGCGCAGCGCGGCGCGCAGGTTGTCGCCCGCGGTCGCCAGCCGGGCGCGTTCGGCGTCCAGCGTGGGCACCAGGTCCAGCGCCGCATCCATGGCGCCCAGCACCGCGGGCGGCAGCGCCGTCGTGTAGATGAAGCCTGAGCAGGCGTTGATCAGGTAGTCGCACAGCGCGCGTGAACCGGCCACATAGGCGCCGAATCCGCCCAGCGCCTTGCTGAAGGTACCCATGGCCAGGTCGATGCGGCCGGGCGCGAGTCCCGCCAGGCCCATGCCGTTCGGACCCAGCACGCCGGTGGCGTGCGCCTCGTCCAGGTAGACGAAGGCGCGGTAACGGTCGGCCAGGGCGGCCAGCCGCTCCACGTCGGTCCGGTCGCCGTCCATGCTGAACACGCTTTCGGTGACGATGAAGCGCGACACGGTCTGGCCGGCCGCGCTTTCCGCCCTGGCTGCCAGCAGGCTTTCCAGATGGTCCAGGTCGTTGTGCCGGAAACGGATCTGCTTCACGCCCGCCGCCTGGCAGCCGTGGTGCAGGCTGGCATGGTTGAGCTTGTCGGCGTACAGCTCGACCTCGCCCTGGCTGGCGGCGGCGCGCAGCAGCGCCGGCAGCACGGCGGCGTTGGCCTGCCAGCCCGAGGCCAGCAGTAGCGCGGCTTTAGTGCCCTTCAGCCGGGCCAGCTTGGCCTCCACCTGTTCGTGCAGGTCCAGGTTGCCCGTCACCAGGCGCGAAGCCTGGGCGCCCGCACCGTGGCGGGCCGCCCATTCGCGCGACCGTTCGACCAGCAGCGGATGCCGCGACAGGCCGAGGTAATCGTTGCTGGAGAAGTTCAGGACCGGCTCGCCCTCGAGGATCAGGCGTCCCGGAGCGGCGGCGGTGGCGGTGCGCAGGCGGCGGCGCACGCGGCGCGTTTCGGCGCGCGCCAATTCGGAGGAGAAAAGCGGATCCAGCTTGGACATCAATATTTCCGGCAGCGGCCCGGCAGCGGGCGTGCCCGCGACTAGCCGTAGAATGCGAGCCATTGTAGTGGAGGCGGGCGCCGCCCCTGTCCTGGCCGGATCCGCCGGACGGACCCCAGCGCGCCGCCGGTATCGAGAGGTGAATCATGCACACGCCCGACTGGGTGGCCCAGGGCCAACCCCATATCTGGCTCCCCTATGCCCAAATGAAGACGGCGACGCCGCCGCTGCCGGTGGTGCGCAGCCACGGCAGCCGGCTTGAACTGGCCGATGGCCGCAGCCTGATCGACGGGGTGGCGTCCTGGTGGACGGCATGCCATGGGTACAACCATCCGCACATCGCCCAGGCGCTGCGCGCGCAGCTGGACGCCATGCCGCACGTCATGTTCGGCGGGCTGACCCATGAGCCGGCGCTGACTCTGGCCCGCCGCCTGGCCGCCATGCTGGGGCCGGGACTGGATCGCGTCTTCTATACCGATTCCGGCTCGGTGGCGGTGGAAGTCGCCATGAAGATGGCGTTGCAGTACTGGCTGAACCAGGGAGAACGCGGCCGCAGCCGCTTCCTGGCGTTCCGCGGCGGCTATCACGGCGACACCTTCGGCACCATGGCGGTCTGCGATCCGGACGAGGGCATGCACAGCCTGTTCCGCGGCATGCTGGCCGGGCACGACATCGTCGACCTGCCGCGCAGCGACGCCGAGTTGGCCGCGCTGGAGGCCCACCTGGAGCTTCATGGATCCCGGCTGGCCGGCATCCTGGTCGAACCGCTGGTGCAGGGCGCGGGCGGCATGCTGCTGCATGACCCGGAAGTATTGCGCCGCCTGCGTCGCCTGGCCGACCGCCATGGCCTGTTGCTGATCTTCGACGAGATCTTCACCGGCTTTGGCCGCACGGGCACGATGTTCGCCTTCGAGCAAGCCGGCATCCGTCCGGACATCGTGACCTTGTCCAAGGCGCTGACCGGCGGCACCTTGCCGCTGGCCGCCACGGTGGCCAGCAAGCGCGTGTTCGAGGCCTTCTGGTCCGACGATCCCTCGCACGCGCTGATGCACGGCCCCACCTTCATGGGCAACGCGCTGGCCTGCGCCGCGGCCAACGCCTCGCTGGATCTGTTCGAGACCGAACCGCGGCTGGCGCAGGCGCAGGCGATCTCGGTGGCGCTGGCGGCGGGCCTGGAGCCCTGCCGCGAACTGCCCTGGGTGCGCGACGTGCGCGTGCTGGGCGCGATCGGCGTGGTCGAACTGGACGGCATCGCCGACCGCGAGGGCCTGAAGCGGCGCCTGGTCGAGGCCGGCGTCTGGGTGCGGCCGTTCGGTAATGTGGTTTACCTGACTCCGGCGCTGACCATGGCCGAGGACGATCTGGCCAGCTTGATGCAGGCCGTGGTGGACGTGCTGCGTCGCCAGCGGCCCTGAGCCAGGCGCTCCCGAGCCCGGCCCCCAGAGCCGGGCTCCTCCAATCCGGGCGGGGCCGAACCCGTCCGCGTTGCCGGGGCAAACCGGCCGGACCCGCATTGATCCAGATCAAGGCAGTCTTGTAACGCGCTGAGTAACATCGGCGCATGCGAGCAAAATCGATCTTCGCCGTCCCGGCCAGCCTGTCCGACGCCGACCGCCAGCAGCGCCGCCATGCGTTGGTGCGCCTGTCGCTGGCATGGTTGGCGATGATGCAGGTGATGATGTTCGCCTGGCCCGGCTACCTGCGGCACGAAAGCATGCCCGCCGATGCGCTCGAAACACTGGACTGGGCCATCGTGCTGATGAACTGGGCCAGCTTTGCGCTGACCGTGCCGGTGGTGGTGTATTCGGCCTGGCCGATCTGGCGCCACGCGGGCGACAACCTGCGCCACGGCCGCGCCGGCATGGACGTGCCGGTGGCCCTGGGCATCGTCGCCGCCTTCATACCCAGCGTCCACGCCACCTATACGGGGCGGGGCGAGGTGTACTTCGACTCGGTCACGATGTTCGTGGCCTTTCTGCTGACCGCGCGCTACCTGGAACTGTGCGCCCGCCAGTCCTTCGGCGGCGCGGCGGGCGGATCGCGCCACGAGCGCGTGGAGGCGCAGCGTCTGGAACTTGGCGCGCGCGCCGACCGGCTGGCCTCGCGCTTCGTCATGGCCCAGGTCGCGCTGGCGCTGGCCGCCGCGGCCGCCTGGGCCTACATCGATCCGGCGCACAGCATCCCGGTGATGGTGGCGCTCTTGGTGATGAGCTGTCCCTGCGCCATGTCGATGGCGGTGCCCACCGCCATGGCCTCCGCCCATTCGGCGCTGGCCGCCCATCCCCACATGCCCGACGCGGCGCTGGACGAGCTGCTGGGCGAGGCGCGCCGCCGCGCGCGCCAGAACCTGTACGGTTCGCTGATCTGGCATCTGCTGATGACGCCGCTGGCGCTGATCGGCTGGGTCACGCCGTGGCTGGCCGCCATCACCATGCTGGTGTCCTCGCTGGCAGTGGCCTACAACTCGTGGCGCCTGTGCCGCCGCGACTGGGCTGGCGCGCCAGCGCCCGCCGCCGCGCTGGAAGCGGCGCAATGACCATCCTCTACCTGCTGCTGCCCTTGTCCCTGCTGTTCGTGCTGGCCATCGGCGTGTCGCTGTGGTGGGCCGTTTTCAACGGCCAGTACGACGACACCGACGACGCGGGTCGCGCCATCCTGCTCGATGACGACAGCGGACCCGCCAGTCGCGCGGCTGAACGCCGCGTTTGATTTCGCGCCTGGACCCGTTGCGCCGGCGCCGCGTTCCCCTGCGCGCAGCCAGATGCTTGATCCAGATCAACGCTGCCCCTTGTGACTAGTCCCATCATTGCAGTCTGGAGCTATTTGTTACTTTAGGGGAAGGGCGATGAACGATTGCGCCGCAATCGCAAGCAAGGCCGACACCTTCAACTACAAGATCGTGAGGCAGTTTGCGCTCATGACGGTAGTGTGGGGCATCGTCGGCATGGCTGTGGGCGTTTTTCTCGCTGCGCAGCTTATCTGGCCGCAGCTGAACTTTGACACCGCATGGCTGAGCTATGGCCGCCTGCGCCCGCTGCACACCAACGCGGTGATTTTCGCCTTCGGCGGCAGCGCGCTGTTCACGACGTCTTACTACGTGGTCCAGCGTACCTGTCAGGCGCGCCTGTTCTGCGGCCCGCTGGCCGCGTTCACGTTCTGGGGCTGGCAGATCGTCATCGTCGCCGCCGCCATCACCTTGCCCATGGGCTTCACCAGCAGCAAGGAATACGCCGAACTGGAATGGCCCATCGACATCCTGATCACCCTGGTCTGGGTGGCCTACGCCATCGTGTTCTTCGGCACCATCATCAAGCGCCGCTCCAAGCACATCTACGTGGCCAACTGGTTCTTCGGCTCGTACATCCTGACCATCGCCATCCTGCACATCTTCAATAACATCGAGATGCCGGTGTCGATGTGGAAGTCCTATTCCGCCTACTCCGGCGTGCAGGACGCCATGGTGCAGTGGTGGTACGGCCACAACGCGGTGGGCTTCTTCCTGACCACCAGCTTCCTCGGCATGATGTATTACTTCGTGCCCAAGCAGGCCGGCCGTCCCATCTATTCCTACCGCCTGTCCATCGTCCACTTCTGGGCGCTGGCCTTCACCTACATGTGGGCGGGCCCGCACCACCTGCTGTACACCTCGCTGCCGGACTGGACCCAGTCGCTGGGCATGACCTTCTCGCTGATCCTGCTGGCGCCGTCCTGGGGCGGCATGATCAACGGCATCATGACCTTGCAGGGCGCCTGGTACAAGCTGCGCACCGACCCGATCCTGAAGTTCATGGTGACGGCGCTGTCGTTCTACGGCATGTCGACCTTCGAAGGCTCGATGATGTCGATCCGCACGGTCAACGCGCTGTCGCACTACACGGACTGGACCATTGGCCACGTGCACTCGGGCGCGCTGGGCTGGGTCGCCATGATCTCCTTCGGCTCGCTCTACTACCTGATCCCGCGCCTGTATGGCCGCGAAAAGATGTACAGCGTCAAGGCCATCGAACTGCACTTCTGGATCGCGACCATCGGCGTGGTGCTGTACATCGCCGCCATGTGGATCGCCGGTGTGCAGCAGGGCCTGATGTGGCGCGATACCGCCAGCGACGGAACCCTGGTCTACAGCTTCGTGGAAGAACTGAAGACGCGCGTCCCGTACTACCTGATCCGTTTGCTGGGTGGCACTTTGTTCCTGTCGGGTGTTTTCGTCATGGCCTGGAACGTGTGGATGACGGTGCGCGGCGCGCAGCCGGTCAACCCCGCCATTCCGCAAGACGATCCCCACGCCGCTCGCCCGCCGGTCGCCGTGACCGCCGCGCCGGCCACTGTTTGACGAGGACATCATGGCCAACAAGAAATCTGGTTTCTTTTCCCACCAGACGCTCGAGAAGAACATCGGCTGGATGATCATCGCCAGTATCCTGGTGGTGTCCTTCGCGGGCCTGGTCCAGATCGTGCCGCTGTTCTTCCAGCACAGCACGACCCAGCCCGTCGCGGGCGTCGAACCCTACAGCCCGCTGCGCCTGATGGGCCGCGACGTCTACATCCGCGAAGGCTGCGTCGGCTGCCATTCGCAGCAGGTGCGGGTGCTGGCTGCCGAAGTGCAGCGCTACGGCTCGTATTCGATCGCCGCCGAATCGGTGTTCGACCATCCGTTCCTGTGGGGCTCCAAGCGCACCGGTCCCGACCTGGCGCGCGTGGGCGAGCGCTACTCCGACGACTGGCACCGTATCCACCTGCGCGACCCGCGCAAGGTGGTGCCGGAGTCCAACATGCCAGCCTATCCCTGGCTGGAAAAGACCGTCATCACCGGCGAGAACGTGAGCGACCGCATGCGCGCCCTGCGCAAGCTGGGCGTGCCCTACACGGACGAGGAAATCTCGGCGGCGCCCCAGGCCATCGAAGGCAAGACCGAGGAAGACGCGCTGGTCGCCTACCTGCAAGGGTTGGGCGTGGGCGTGCGCAAGGCCAAGCAGGCCGAACAGGCCAAGCAGGCGGAAGCGGCCAAGAAGGCCGCCCAGTCCGCTGCTCAACCCGCCGCGCCCGCGGCCTCGGGAGGCTGATCATGCTGGGCTACCTGAGCGCAATCGTTACCGCCATCTCGATGGCAACTTTCTTCGGCATTGTCTGGTGGGCCTGCTCGCGCGGCCGCCAGAGCGCCAACCGCGAATCGGCCATGCTGCCGTTCGCACTGCCCGATGAATTCGGGCAGGGACAACAAGATGGAGCGAATCGGTCATGAGCGATTTCGTCAATGGCTTCTGGGGGTATTTCATCTCGATCGTCGCCGTGGGCGGCGTGGTCTGGTGCGTCTGGCTGCTGTACACGCAGCGTCGCTGGCTCAGCACCAAGCCGGCCAACGGCAAGGTCGAGGACACGGGCCACGTCTGGGACGGCGACCTGACCGAGCTGAACAACCCGGTGCCGGGCTGGTGGACCTGGATGTACCTGCTGGCCTGCGCCTTCGCCCTGGGCTACCTGTTCTTCATGCCGGGCCTGGGCGAGTACAAGGGCCAGCTGGGCTACAGCAGCACGGAAGAAGTGGCCAGGCAGCAGGCCAAGATGGCCGAGGCCGTGCGCCCGATCTACGCGCGCTTCGAAACCATGGACATTCCGCAGATCGCCCAGGATCCGGGCGCCCGCGAAATCGGCCAGCGCCTGTTCCTGAACACCTGCGCGCAATGCCATGGCTCGGACGCCAAGGGCGGCCCCAGCTTCCCCAACCTGGCCGACGGCGACTGGCTGCACGGCGGCTCGCCTGAAGCCATCACGCAGACCATCACACAGGGTCGCGTCGGCGTCATGCCGCCGTGGAAGGCCGCGATCGACGCCAAGACCGCCGCCGACATCGCGCAGTACGTGCGTTCGCTGTCGGGGCTCACGGCCGATCCGGTCCGCGTGTTCCGCGGCAAGCGCGAGTTCGCCAACTACTGCGTGGCCTGTCACGGCGTCGACGGCAAGGGCAACCAGGCGTTGGGCGCGCCCAACCTGACGGACGACGTCTGGCTCTATGGCAGCTCGGAGGCCACCATCGTCAAGACCATCCTCGACGGCCGCGACAACCGCATGCCGGCGCACGGCGACATCCTGACGCCCGAGCAGATCAAGATCCTGACCGCATGGGTGTGGGGCCTGTCGAACAAGCCCGAAGCGACTGCCAGCGCCGCGCCGGTAAGCACCGCGCCGGTAGGCACCGCGCCGGCAACGGCAACGGCAACGAAGTAAAGGCTTTGCAGAGCTTGTCTGGGGGCCGCGCCTGGCGCGGCCCCCATATCACTGGACTTACAGCAGGGAGCAGCAAATGGAAGATGGGTCAGCCGCAAGGGTCGGCAATTCGCCTGACGGTGACCCGCCGCCCTGGCGGCCGCACGTGAGGCCGCCGCGGCCCGGGACGGAAACCCTGGAACAGACGCTGGCGGGCGTGCGCAGCAAGATCTACCCGCGTTCTGTCAGCGGCATCTTCGCCCGCTGGCGCATCGCGTTCGTCTTTCTCACCCAGCTGGTTTTCTACGGTCTGCCCTGGCTGCAGTGGAACGGCCGCCAAGCCGTGCTGTTCGACCTGGGCGCGCGCAAGTTCTACCTCTTCGGCCTGGTGCTGTGGCCGCAGGACGTGGTCTATCTGGCCGTGCTGCTGGTGATCTCGGCGCTGGCGCTGTTCCTGTTCACCGCGGTGGCGGGACGGCTGTTCTGCGGCTACGCCTGTCCGCAGACCGTCTATACCGAAATCTTCATGTGGATCGAGCGCAAGGTCGAAGGCGACCGCGTCGCGCGCATCCGCCTGGACGAATCGCCCTGGACCTGGCGCAAGGCGCGCCTGAAGATCACCAAGCATTTCCTATGGATTGCGCTGGCTTGGTGGACCGGTTCCACCTTCATCGGCTATTTCGCTCCCATCCGCGAACTGGGGCATGAACTGTTCGCGCTGCAACTGGGCCCCTGGCAGTGGTTCTGGATGCTGTTCTACGGCTTCGCCACCTGGGGCAACGCCGGCTTCATGCGCGAATCCGTGTGCAAGTACATGTGCCCCTATGCGCGCTTCCAGAGCGTGATGGTGGACCCCGACACCTTCGTGGTCACCTACGACAAGCGCCGCGGCGATCCGCGAGGCGGCCGTTCGCGCAAGGTGGACCACAAGGCCGCCGGCCTGGGCGACTGCGTCGATTGCAGCCTGTGCGTGCAGGTCTGCCCGACCGGCATCGACATCCGCGACGGCCTGCAATACATGTGCATAGGCTGCGGCGCCTGTATCGACGCCTGCGAACAGGTCATGGACAAGATGCAGTATGAGCCGGGCCTGATCCGCTACACCTCGGAACGCGCCATGCTGGACGGGCTGTCCACCAAGAGCGCCCGCTCCCATCTGCTGCGTCCGCGGGTGCTGATCTACGGCACGCTGATCCTGGCGCTGGCCATTGCCTTCGTGGTCTCGCTGGCCCTGCGCAACCCCTTGCGGGTGGATGTGATCCGCGACCGCGGCGCGCTGGGACGCGAAGTCGCCGGCGGCATGATCGAAAACGTGTACCGCCTGCAGATCATCAATACTTCCGACCAGCCGATGCGCTTGCAGCTCGCGGCCGACGGCATGCCCGGCCTGAAGGTGATGATGGGGCAGCAGGGTTCGGATACGGTCGACGTCGAGGCGGCGGCCAACAAGCTGGTGCCCATGGTTATCCGCGCGCCGGCCGGCGCCGAGCCCGGCGCCCATGCCATCACGCTGCGCGCGCGCGGCCAGGACGGCGAGCAGCGTCCGGTCGAGACCGACGAGCCCGCCAGCTTCTATGTACCCGACTGAGCACTGAAAAGGACATCTCCATGAACCCCGCCCAATCCGCCAAAGCCGCCAAGCCCTGGTACCGCGAACCCTGGCCCTGGATCCTGATGGCCGGCCCTTTCGCGGCCATGATAGGCTGCTTCGTCACGATCTACTTCGCTTTCTCGAACTTCAGCAACCAGCCGATCCAGGAGGGCGTGGTCAAGCGCGGCCTGGTCATCGAGCAGGTTGCGCCCAGCGCCAATCCGTAACCCGGGAGAACAACAGATGGGCTTGCGATCATTGATGTGGATCCTGTGGCCGTCGTTCATGGCGGCCGCGGCGGGGAGCGCGCTGATCTTCGCCCTGATCGATCCGCTGGACGTGGCGATTTTCGGCCACGTCCCTACGGGACGCACGGGGTTCTATACCGTGTCTTTCTTCGTGCTGTGGGTGATGGCGGGGCTGTCCAGCACGCTGACGGCGTACCTGATGCCCAAGCCGGAAGAGAGCGAGGATCTGTAGGATGGGTAGGGCGCGCGAGACTTCCGGCAAGAACCCGGAAGCTCCAACGCGCGCAACCCATCACGCGCCGCGCTGCTAGACCTTCTTCACGAACTCCGACTTCAAGCTCATCGGTCCGAAGCCGTCGATCTTGCAGTCGATGTCGTGGTCGCTGTCGACCAGGCGGATGCCCTTGACCTTGGTGCCCATCTTGATCACGCCGCCCGACCCCTTGAGCTTCAGGTCCTTGGTGACGGTGACGGTATCGCCGTCCTGCAGCACGTTGCCGGCCGAATCGCGATAGACCTTGGCAGCCTCGTCCGAGGACTCGGCGGCTTGCGACGACCATTCATGCGCGCATTCCGGGCAGACGTAGAGGGCGCCGTCTTCATAGGTGTATTCGGACTTGCACTTGGGACAGGCGGGCAATGCGCTCACGTGTGGACCTCGATCAAAAAAACGCGCGATGCGCAACACGCGATTGTACTGCGCCAGACCTGTTTTTCCCTGCGCCGGGGGCCGTTTTCCCCTTTACATTGCGCGGCCTCAAACCGTCTCGTCGCCATGCAGCAGTCCCACGAAATGACGCGCCGCGGCGCTTAGCGGCCGGTCCCGCGGCACGATGCTGCCGAAGGCCGTGAGGCTCTGCCGGATCTGGTAGGGCAGTATCGCCAGGAGGCCATGCGCCGCGTAGCGGCTGGCCACTGATTCCGGTATCACACCCAGCATGGTTGACTTCATCGCCAGGTTGGTGGTGGTCAGGATGGAGGCCGATTCGATCAGTCCCTTGGGCGTGGCGGCATTGTGCGAACGGAACTCCTGTTCGATCACGTCGCGCATCGGACTGCCATGCGGCTGCAGGACCCAGGGATACGCCAGCATGGCCTCGAAGCCCACGCGCTTGCGGCCGGCCAGCGGATGGTCCACCGCCGCGATCACCGACAAGGCCTCGTCGCCGATGGGGCGAAACACATACTGGCTGTCCGACAGGGTCAGCATGCGGCCGATCACCACGTCCAGCTTGCCTTCGTTCATGCGGCCGATCAGCAGGTCGCTGGTGCCGGTGGAGATCTCCACCGCCAGCAGCGGATAGGTTTGCTTCAGCCGCAGCAGGGCGTCGGTCAGGTGGCCGGGCGAGGCCGCCATGATGCTGCCGATGAACAGCTTGCCCGCGCTGCCCAGGCGCAGCTCCTCCAGTTCGCGGGCCAGCGACGAGACCGTCCCGCGCATGCCCCGGAAGTATCCCATCACGCACTCGCCGGCCGCGGTCAGCGCCAGGCCGCGGCCGATCCTTCCGAACAGCGGTTGGCCGATGGCCAGCTCCAGTTCGTGCAGCATCTTGCTGGCGGCGGACTGGGTCATGTTGAGCTGGCTGGCGGCCGCGCGCAGGGTGCCGCGCTCTTCGATCGCCAGCAGCAGGACGATCTGCCGCATGCGCAGGCGGGCCAGCAGGGCGGGGACGTGGATGGCGCGTTCCATGATTGATCGCCTCAGGTGAACGATTGGTGCAAAAGTTTCATTTTACGGAAACGAAGCTTCTTTCTAAGATGGACCCATAAAAGATTGCCCGTCCCAGGGCAAAAAAACATCAACCAAGGAGACAACCATGAAGATTCGGCTATTGGCCGCGATGGCGGCCGGCGCCCTGTGCCTGTCGGCCCTGGCGCCCGTCCAGGCGCAAAACGCCGACTGGCCCAACAAGCCCCTGCGCTTGCTGGTGGGATCGGCCCCGGGCGGCGGCACCGACGCCATGGCGCGCGCGGTGGCCGACAAGCTGGGTCCTCTGCTCAAGCAGACCGTGGTGGTGGAGAACAAGCCCGGCGCATCCAATACGCTGGCGGCCGACCTGGCGGCCAAGTCCTCGGACGGTCACACCATGGTGATGGGGGTATCCACCGCCCACGCCATCGCGCCGCACCTGCTGAAGCTGGGCTACGACAACGACCGCGACCTGACGCCGGTGGTGTTCGTGGGCGCCGTGCCCAACATCCTGGTGGTTAACAACGACGTGCCGGCCAAGTCGGTGCAGGAGCTGGTCGCGCTGCTCAAGAGCAAGCCCGGCACCTACAACTTCGCCAGCAGCGGCTCGGGCAGCACCCAGCACATCGCCGCCGAACTGTTCAAGGACGCCACCGGCGTGCAGATGATCCACATCCCGTACCGCGGCAGCGGCCCGGCGCTGGTGGACCTGATGGGCGGCCAGGTGCAGATCGCGTTCGAGACTGCGTCTTCCGTGATTCCCCATATCAAGAGCGGCAAGGTGCGCGCGCTGGCCGTCCTTAGCGCCAAGCGCAACGCCCAGCTGCCCGACGTGCCGACCATGGCCGAAGCCGGCGTGCCCGGCGTGGAAATGAGCGCCTGGTACGGCATCTACATGCCCAGCGCCACGCCCGCCGCCAACCAGAAACGCATCCATGACGCCGTCAACGGCATCCTGGCCTTGCCCGACACGCAGGCCCGCCTGCAGGCGATCGGCGCCGACATCAACCCGATGAGCCAGGAGCAGTTCGCGCAGTTCCACAAGAGCGAGAACCAGCGCTACGCCGGCGTCATCAAGAAGAACAACATTTCCGTGGAATGACCCAGACATGAGCACGCAGCAGAAACCCGTCATCGCCCTGACCCTGGGCGATCCCGCCGGCATCGGCGCCGAACTGATCGCGCGCCTGCTGGCCAGGCCCGAAGCCACGCAGCGGGCGAACATCGTGCTGGTAGGCGACGAGTGGCTGTGGCGCGAAGGCCAGCGGGTGGCGGGCGTGCAGGTCGCCACCCAAGCCGTGGACAGCGTCGAGGCGGTGCGCGGCCGGCCGGACAGCGGCGTGCCCGCCTGGCTGGCCATGGACACCATCCAACCCGGCCAGGTGCACCTCGGCCAGGCCGAGGCCGCGGGCGGTGCGTCGGTGCTGCGGGTGCTCAATGCCTGCATGGACGCGGCGCGCGACGGCCACGTCGACGCCATCTGCTTCGCGCCCCTGAACAAGTACGCCATGAAGCTGGGCGGCCTGGGGCACGATGACGAACTGCACCACTTCGCGCAGTACCTGGGTGTGACCGGCTACTTCTGCGAATTCAACACCCTGGGAGACCTGTGGACCTCGCGGGTGTCCTCGCACATTCCGTTGAAGGACGCGGCGGCCGCGCTCAGCATCGACGGCATCAAGGCCGCGACCCGCCTGATCTACCGTTCGCTGCAGGCCAACGGCATGGCCGAGCCGCGAGTGGCGGTGGCCGCCTTCAATCCGCATGGCGGCGACGGCGGCACCTGCGGCCGCGAAGAGGTGGACATCATCGCGCCGGCCGTGCGCCAGCTCAACGCAGAGGGCCTGCCGGTGCAGGGGCCGTTCCCGGCTGACACCATCTTCCTGAAGGCGCAGGCCGGCGAGTTCCAGGCCATCGTCACCATGTATCACGACCAGGGCCAGATCGCGATCAAGCTGCTGGGCTTCTCGCGCGGCGTGACGGTGCAGGGAGGCCTGCCCATTCCCATCACCACGCCGGCCCACGGCACGGCGTACGACATCGCCGGCCAGGGTCGCGCCAACCTGGACGCCACCTGGCAGGCCTTTCTGATCGCCTGCCGCATGGGCCTGTCGCACCGCGCCTCGCGGACGCAGGCGGGCTGATCCGCCGCATTCATTCCGTACTCCCAATTTCAAGCAGGAACGCTACATGAAGATCAAATCCGTCCGCGCCCGCGTCTACGAATGGACCGGCAAGACCGTGCCGCCGCAGGGCAACTTCTGCTCCAACGCCATGGATCTGCTGTATTCCAAGCAGGAAACCATGAGCACCTTCCGCTTCCACGGCTGGACCGTGGTCGAGGTGGAGACGGACGACGGCATCGTCGGCCTGGGCAATGTGGCGCTGGCGCCGCGCGTGGCCAAGGCCATCATCGACCAGTACCTGGCGCCGCTGGTGATCGGGCAGGATCCCTGGGACTACGAATACCTGTGGCAGCGCATGTACCGGTCCACCCACGCCTGGGGCCGCAAGGGCGTGACCATGGCCGCGATTTCGGCCATTGATCTGGCGATCTGGGACATCCTGGGCAAGTCGGTGAACAAGCCCGTCTTCAAGCTGCTGGGCGGCCGCACCAAGGAGAAAATTCCGGTCTATTACTCCAAGCTCTACCGCACCGACCTTAAGGCCATGCAGGAAGAAGCCCAGACCTATCTGGACCAGGGCTTCACGGCTTTCAAGATGCGTTTCGGCTATGGCCCGGCGCATCTGCAGAAGGGCGTATCCGAGAACCTCAAGTCGGTGGAGGCGGTGCGCGAGGTGATCGGCTACGACACCGACCTGATGCTGGAGTGCTATATGGGCTGGAATCTGGAGTACGCCAAGCGCATCCTGCCCAAGCTGGAGAAATTCGAGCCGCGTTGGCTGGAAGAGCCGGTCATCGCCGACGACATCGACGGCTATGCGGAACTGAACCAGCTGACCTCGATTCCGATCTCCGGCGGCGAGCACGAGTTCTCGCTCTACGGTTTCAAGCAGCTGCTGGACCGCAAGGCGGTGTCGGTGGTGCAGTACGACACCAACCGCGTGGGCGGCATCACGGCGGCGCACAAGATCAACGCGCTGTGCGAGGCCTACAGCGTGCCGGTCGTGCCGCATGCCGGTCAGATGCACAACTACCACCTCACGATGAGCACGCTGGCTTCGCCGATGAGCGAGTACTTCCCCATGTTCGACGTGGAAGTCGGCAACGAGCTGTTCTATTACATCTTCGACGGCGAGCCGGTGGCCAAGGAAGGTTTCATCGACCTGGACGACGACAAGCCCGGGCTGGGCCTGACGCTGAAGACCGAATACCTCAAGCACTTCAACATCATCGAATAACCATGGCTACCTACCAGAACCCGCGCTATCGCGGCATATTCCCGGTCGTTCCGACCACCTTCACCGAGTCCGGCGAGCTGGACCTGCCCAGCCAGAAGCGGGCAGTGGATTTCATGATCGACTCCGGTGTCGACGGTCTTTGCATCCTGGCCAATTTCTCGGAGCAGTTCGTGCTGTCGGACGAAGAGCGCGAGATCCTGACGCGGTCCATCCTGGAACACGTCGCCGGCCGCGTGCCGGTCATCGTGACCACCACGCACTTCAGCACCCAGGTCTGCGCCGCGCGCAGCCGCCGCGCGCAGGAGCAGGGCGCCGCCATGCTGATGATCATGCCGCCCTACCATGGCGCCACGATCCGCGTGTCCGAGGAACAGGTGACGGGGTTCTTCCAGCGCGTGTCGGACGCGGTGGATATCCCCATCATGATCCAGGACGCGCCGGTGGCCGGCACGCCGCTGTCGGCTCAGGCGCTGGCGCGGATGGCGCGCGAGATCGAACACGTGGCCTACTTCAAGATCGAGACGGCGGGCGCGGCCTCCAAGCTGCGCGACCTGATCGCGCTGGGCGGCGCGGCCGTGGAAGGCCCCTGGGACGGCGAGGAAGCCATCACCCTGCTGCCCGACCTGGACGCCGGCGCCACGGGCTCCATGACCGGCGGCGGCTTCGCCGACGGCCTGCGTCCCATCATCGAGGCCCACCGCGCCGGCAGGCGGGACGAGGCCTACCGCCTGTACGAACGCTGGCTGCCCCTGATCAACTACGAGAACCGGCAGGGCGGCATCCTCAGCGCCAAGGCCTTGATGAAGGCCGGCGGGGTGATCGCCTGCGAGGCGCCGCGGCACCCGCTGCCGGCCATGCGCGAGGAGGTCCGCCAGGGCTTGTTGGAGACCGCCCGTCGCCTGGACCCGCTGGTGCTGCGCTGGGGGCGCTGAGCAGGGATTGCGCAGTCCGCCAAACACACTGTTCCGTCACGCCGAACAAGCCTGTCACGCATGACGGTTAAAATCCCTGGCTATCCATCCAGTCGGGGGCGCGTGTGCAGCCGGTCATTTCAGTTCAGGATCTATCCAAACGGTACGCATCCGGATTCCAGGCGCTCAAGAGCGTGAACCTGGACATCCGGCGCGGCGAGATCTTCGCCCTGCTTGGTCCCAATGGCGCGGGCAAGACGACGCTGATCAGCATCATCTGCGGCATCGTCAATCCCACCGCCGGCCGCGTGCTGGCCGACGGCCACGACATCGTCTCCGAATTCCGCGCGGCCCGCGCCAAGATCGGGCTGGTGCCGCAAGAGATCTCCACCGACGCGTTCGAAAGCGTCTGGAACACCGTCAACTTCAGCCGCGGCCTGTTCGGCAAGCCGGCAGACCACGCCTACGTCGAGAAAGTGCTGCGCGACCTGTCCCTGTGGGACAAGAAGGACAGCCGCATCATGGCGCTGTCGGGTGGCATGAAACGCCGCGTCATGATCGCCAAGGCGCTGTCGCACGAACCCGCCATCCTGTTCCTGGACGAACCCACCGCCGGCGTGGACGTCGAACTGCGGCGCGGCATGTGGGAAATGGTGCGGCAGCTGCGCGAAAGCGGCGTCACCATCATCCTGACCACGCACTACATCGAGGAAGCCCAGGAAATGGCCGACCGCATCGGCGTGATCCGCAAGGGCGAGATCATCCTGGTCGAGGAAAAGCACGCGCTGATGGCCAAGCTGGGCAAGCGCCAGCTGGCGCTGACCCTGAAGGCGCCGCTGCCTGGCATCCCCACCGCGCTGGACGCCTTCCAGCTGGATCTGTCCGACAACGGCCACAAGCTGGTCTATACCTACGATAACCAGGGCGGCGGGGAGATTTCCCGGCTGCTGCACGAACTCGCCCGGCTGGAGATCGAATTCACCGACCTGAATTCGTCGGAAAGCTCGCTCGAGGATATCTTTGTCAGCCTGGTGCACGGTCAATCATGAACTTCTACGCCATCCGCGCTATCTACCTGTTTGAAATGGCCCGCGCCTGGCGCACGCTGATGCAGAGCGTGCTCTCGCCCGTGATCTCCACCTCGCTGTACTTCGTGGTGTTCGGCTCCGCCATCGGCTCGCACATGGTCGAGATCGACGGCGTGAGCTACGGGGCCTTCATCGTGCCCGGCATGATCATGCTGTCGCTGCTGACGCAAAGCATCGCCAACGCGTCCTTCGGCATCTACATGCCCAGGTTCTCGGGCACCATCTACGAAATCCACTCGGCGCCCATCTCCTACGTGGAGATCGTCATGGGCTACGTTGGGGCGGCCGCCAGCAAGTCCATCATCCTGGGGCTGATCATGCTGGCCACGGCGCGCCTGTTCGTGTCGTTCGAGGTTGCGCATCCGTTCTGGATGCTGGGCTTCCTGGTGCTGACGGCGGTGACCTTCAGCCTGTTCGGCTTCATCATCGGCATCTGGGCCGACGGCTTCGAGAAGCTGCAGATCATCCCGCTGATGATCATCACGCCGCTGACCTTCCTGGGCGGCACCTTCTATTCGATCAAGATGCTGCCGCCGTTCTGGCAGACCGCCACTCTGTTCAACCCGGTGGTCTACCTGGTCAGCGGCTTCCGCTGGGCCTTTTATGGCGTGTCGGACGTCAGCGTCGGCGTCAGCGTGGGCATGACGCTGGTGTTCCTGCTGGCCTGCCTGGTCGGCGTGCGCTGGATCTTCAAGACCGGCTACCGGCTGAAGACCTGACGCCCGCCAACGCGGGGCAGGCGCCTCAGGATTGCGCCGTCGGCGCGCGGCGCGCCAGGCCGCCGTAGGCGTCGAGCAGCCGCTCGCGCCAGGCATGGACTGGGTCGTCCCCGGCCAGCAGTTCCAGCGCGCTGGTGCAGCGCGCCCACATGAACATGCCGAACACGGCATAGTCGGCATAGGCCGGCTGCTCGCCCGCCAGATAGGGCTGCTTGCCCAGCATCTGCCGCAAGGGCAGCAGCGCGGAACGCAAGGCGGCAACCTGATCCTCGTAGCCCGCGGGCAGGTCTTCCAGCTTGCCGAAGCGCTTTTCCCGCGTGGCGCGGAAATAGTCCCGGTCTTTTTCATGGATCAGGCCGTGGATGCTGGGCAGCAGCAGCCGCGCCAGCGTCGGCACCAGCGTGGTGTCCGACCATGCATTCACGAACAGGCTCAGCGCGCGGCCGCTGGCGCCGCCGAACAGCGAGGGCCGCTCGGGAAAGGTGTCTTCCAGGTAGCAGGCGATCTGCCAGGAATCGCTGACCACATGCGTGCCGTTTACCAGCACCGGCACCAGCTTCTGGCCGGAAAAGTCGATCGCTTCCTTTTCCGTGAAGCGCCAGGGTACCGTGGTCGCGCTCAGGCCCTTGTGGGCCAGGGCCATGTGGGTCTTCCAGCAATGCGGGCTGAAGCGCAGCGAGGCATCGGCGCCCGCCAGGTCATAGAGGGTGAGTTCCGGGGTCAAGATACTGCGCTCCTTCTACGTGTCGGTGAGGGAATCCGGAACAGGATAACCGGTTGCGCAGGCAGCAAGGCTGACTGGCGCCCGACAACGCGCGCGCTGGCCGTTCGGCAGGGTCAGCCTGGAGCAAGTTCGGCGATGCCCGCTTCAGCGCCATGCGCCGCGACACGCCGGAACAGGCTGACGGCTTCATCAAGGCCAAGATCGAGGTCGAAGCGTTGCCGCAGGCATGCTGCCCACGCCGACGCGTCGGCATATTGATGCTTCTGCAGGCTGCCGTCGTTGTCGCGGCGGGTGTAGGTATCGTTCACCATGAGTTCGCGGGCGCCGGGCTGGGTGCGGCTGATGAGCAGGCTGTTCAGGAACACCGACTGGGGATGGGTCGACGTGTACCAGTTGCCGATTTCAAAATCCACGTCGGCCGCGGGTTCCAGCGTGTAGCGATATACCGTCTGCCAGCCGGCGGACGTCTGGAACTCCAGGCTCAGCTCATCTCCCGCCTGGGTGATGCGGAACACGCCGTGGGGAGTGGCTTGAGCGATACCGGGCAGGAATTCCAGAGGGGCGGTCTGCGTGGTGGAGCCGAAGGCTACATCGGCGAACCAGTTGCGGCCTTCCAGTTCCACGCGCAACAGCATATGGGTCAGCCCCGTGTGGATTTCCGCGGGCACCTGCCAACGCACCCGCGCGATCAGCGGGGTCACGTGGAAGCCCATCTGTCGCAGTACGGCCAGCAGCAGCGTGTTGTGCTCAAAGCAGTATCCGCCGCGCCGCCGCGCGATCATCTTTTCAGCAAGGGCGTCCAGGTCCAGTTGAACGCGTTGGCCGGTATACGGCGCCAGGTTTTCAAACGGGATGGCTTGCGGATGCAGCAGATGGAGTTGCCGCAGCGCGTCCAGCGTGGGTTCGACGGGGCCGTGATAGCCGATGCGGTCGAAGTAGTGCGCGAGGAAAGCGTCTGGAATTGCAGTCATTCAGGGTCTACCCAAGTTTGCGGCCCAACAATTGGCCGGGCCAACCGTTTACGTCGAAGGTCGAGATCCGGGCGTAGCCGCAGGATTCATAAAAGCGCACCAGGGCTGCGCTGCCGCCGCCGTAGCAGTCCACGCGCAGGCGGTCCACCCCCGCGGCCCGCGCCTGGTCATCGGCAAAGGCCAGCAGGCGCCTGCCGATGCCGCGCGCCCGCGCATCCCGGGAGGCGACGAGCAGTCTCACGTAGACTTCCGGGCCGGTTGCCGCGGGCACGTAAGGCATGGCGTCGCCCAGTACCAGCGCGCCATGGATGCCGCCTCCCGGCCCCTCGGCCACCCAGGCCCCTGGCAGCGCGCAGGACTCCGTCACTCGCGCGATGCGCTGCGGCAACGCCGACCAGGGCTCGCTTCCCCATTGGCCCTCGTTGCCCATGCCGACGAACCAGGCAATCACCTCGTCGAAGATCTGCAATACGGCGGGGGCATCCTCCACGCTCGCGCGGCGGATTGTCAGTGCGTCAGCGGGTTTTGCGGTCAAGGTCAAAATTCCTCCGGGTCTGGGTCGTTCAGGGGCTTCCTGCTCGGCTCCATCTTAGAGGTTCGGCCTGGGGCATGCCGGGGAGGCGTCAGTCCCATACCAGCTTGAGCAAGGCGGCGGACAGATAAAGGCCGTACCCGAACACCGCATGCGTCGCCAGGCTGCGCAGGCGGTTCTTCCAGGGCGTAGGCGTGCGGGATGCGGCGATGCCCGCGCCCATGGCGGGCTGCATCAGGAAGAAGGGCATGACGACGGTCGCCAGGCCCACGGCCACGGCAGGCAGCCAGGTGGGATCGCGCAGCCACGCCGCGCCCTGGACGCCGATCAGCAGCGCGGCGAAGGCGAGGCCCACGGCGTAGTGGATCGTCCACCCCAGCGGCGATTCGCCCGGGATGGACTCGGCCCGGCCGATATTGGCGTGCGCGTATGTGCCCCGGCACAAGTGGCCCGCCCAGCGGCCTACCATCGCGTAGCCCAGCGTGGGCATGCCCAGGGCCTTCTGGATCATGGCCCACAGGTCCATCACGACGGTCGCGCCGATTCCGATCAAAACTACTTTTGCCGCTATTTCCACCGATATCATGTCCGGGTCCTTGCATTGATGAAATCATCGTATGCGGTCATGATAGAAGTTGAAGTCAACTTCAAGTCAAGGAGGGCGCCATGGATATTTCGGAAGTGGCCCGGCGCACGGGCCTGCCGGCCTCCACGCTGCGTTTCTATGAAAACAAGGGTTTGATCGCGGCGGTCAGCGCTGCCGGCGAGCGGCGGCGCTTTGCGCCCGGGGTGCTGGATCAACTGGCGCTGATTGCGCTGGGGCAGGCCGGCGGCCTGTCGCTGGACGAGATCCAGGCCATGCTCACCCCCGAGGGAGCGCCGCAGGTGGATCGGCAGTTGTTGCTGGACAAGGCCGATAGTATCGACGCGACCATCAAGCGCTTGCGGGCCATGAGCCAGGGCCTGCGCCATGCCGCGGTATGTCCGGCTCCCAACCATGCGCAATGCCCGACTTTCCAGCGTCTGCTCAAGGCCGCGGCGGGCAGGGTGAAGCAGGGCAGGACGGCGGCGGGAAAACAAAAAAACGCCACCCGTCCAGAGAAGGACGGATGGCGCCAGGGCTAGCTCTCGGAGAGCCTTACTTCGCGGCGGGGGCGCTCTTGCCCATGCTCATCAAGCGTTGCTTGAGCTGGGGGTCCTGCTGTATGGCCTGGCCGATGCCGTTGAATTCCTCGACGCTCAAGCCGTCGGCCTGCACCAGCTTCACCATCTTGGCGTCGGCTTCCTCAACGACCTTCTGCTTGGCCTGATCCGTCTTGGCGGCGTCGACCTTGGGGCGGTATTCGTCGACCACGCCGGAAATCTTCTGCGATGCCGAAGCGAAACGCTGCAGTTGCTGGTCGGTCGGCTGGATCGCGGGCGGGGGCGCCATGCGCGGCTGGGCCTGGGTCTGGCCTTGGGCCTGGCTGGCTTGCTGCGCAAGGGCGGGAGCACCGGACAGCGCCGTCGCCAGCACGGCGGCGGACAGGAATGCATAAGTGGAACGCTGCATGAAACCTCCTTGTTCCGGTTGAATGTCGGGCCATGATGACAACCCGGCCGGCCTTGGGGCAAGTTTCGCGATGTGTTTTCCTGTGTCGGCAGGCCACGGGACGCGCGCGCGCCTTGGGAGGGAGCCCCCCAAGGGCGCGGCGGAAACGTTTTGCGCGGTTTCGTAGTCGCTGCTGGCCGCGATGTTTCCTTAGGTTTTTGCGGGACGGGTCCTAGATGAGCATCATGCTCAACATCACCAGCGCCAGCAGCAGCACATAGACCCGGGCGTGCAGATGGTCCGGGATGCGCGGGATCAGCGGCGCGGCCAGCCGGATGCCGGCCAACGAGCCCAGCGCCAGCGCGGCGAAGGCCAGCAGGTCCACATAGCCCACGATCCACGGCGCCAGGGGGGCGGCCAGGCCGCCGGCCGCCGCCATGTAGGCCAGCGTTCCCACCACCGCCACGGGCAGCGTCAGCGGATTGGCCATCGCCGCCGCCTTGGCCATGGGCAGGCCGCGGCGCCGCAGCAGCGGCACGGTCATGACGCTGCCGCCCACCCCCAGGAAGGCAGCGACCACGCCGATAGCCAGGCCGCCGCCCACCAGCACGCCGTGGCCCAGCGGACGGGGCCGCTCGTCCCCTTGCGCCATGAAGCCCTGGCGCAAGAGGCAGTCCAGGATGGTCACGCCCAGGTAGGCGATGAAGGCATAGCGCACCAGATCGCCGCTGGCGCGGGTGGCGGCCAGCGCGCCCAGCGCCGCGCCTGCGGCGATGAAGCCGGCCAGGGGCCAGACGTAGGCGCGCAGGATGTTGCCGGCGCGCTGGTGCTTGCGTGTGGCCGCGATCGAATTCACGATCATGACGCAGGTGGACGTGGCCACCGCGATGTGCATGGCCGCCAGGCCGATGGCGTCGTGCGTCCCGTGCGCGGACGTCAGCACCGCGTACAGCACGGGCACCACGACGAAACCGCCGCCGAAACCGAACAGCACGGTGGTCACGCCGCTCAAGCAGCCGAACAGGGCCAGAATCAGATAAAGCATGCTGTGTCCTTCCAGGGAAAGCCGTCACCATACGGCGGTGGGCCGTGGCCCGCTTTCGAGGATGAGACAATAATGTTCGAGTTTCGGCCAATCGACGCGCCGCCGCGCGGGCGGCTTCCAAGGCTATGCGCAATACCCACATCGACCGCTACGACCATCTGGACCGCGCCGTCGTCGCCATCGGCAACGACTATCCGTCGGGCCTGCTGCTGCCGGCCCATGCGCACCGCCGCGCCCAATTGCTTTACGGCGCCACCGGCGTCATGCATGTGGTCACGCGCGATGGCAACTGGGTGGTGCCGCCGCAGCGCGCGGTGTGGATCCCGGCGGGCGTGACGCATCAGGTCCGCATGCTGGACGTCAGCACGCGCAGCGCCTACATCGAGCCCGGGGCGGCGCGCGCGGACCGTGGCGCCTGCGAGGTGATCGAGGTGTCGCCGCTGTTGCGCCAACTGCTGCTGGAAGCGGTGGACATGCCGGCCGGGTACGACCTGACGGGGCGCGACGGCGCGCTGGCGGCCCTGCTGCTGCATGAGGTCGAGCGCGCGGCGGTGCTGCCCCTGCATATCCCGCTGCCGCGCGACAAGCGCCTGGCGCCCTTGTGCAGGGCCTTCATCGCCGCGCCAGACGCGCGCGCCGCGCCGCAAACCTGGGCCGAACGATTGCACATGAGCCCGCGCACATTCAGCCGCCATTTCCGCCAGCAGACCGGCATGGCGTTTTCGGAATGGCGTCAGCGCGCCTGCGTGGTGCTGGCCTTGCCGCGGCTGGCCGCGGGCGATCCGGTGACCGCCATCGCGCTGGATTTCGGCTACCAGAGTCCGGCGGCGTTTTCGACGATGTTCCGGCGGGTGTTGGGCCGGCCGCCCACGGAGTACCTGCGCGAAGCGTGAAGGCAGTTGGTACTATGCCGGCTCCCGTGGCAGCCCCTTCGGGCAGCCGGGCCATGCCATTCCATGACTACTACGCATTCGCCGCTATCCATCGGCATCGCCGGCGCAGGCAGCGCCGGACTCGCCGCCGCGCTGGCGCTGGCGCAAGCCGGCCATCAGGTGCGCGTCTTTGAAAAGCACCAGGGGTTCACCACGCTGGGCGCGGGACTGCTGCTGCAGCCGCCCGGGGTGCGCGCGCTCAAGTCGCTGGGCGTGGACGTGGCGGCGCTGAACGTGGGCGCGCCGATCGATCGCTTGCTGGGCCTGTCGCATCGCGGCTGGCGGGTCGTGGACATCGACTACGTGGGCGACGGCGCGCGGGCGGTGACGCGGGCCGCGCTGGGCGGGGTGCTGTTCGAAGCCGCCCGGCGCGCGGGCGCCGAATTCTCGTTCGGCTGTCCTGTCATGACGCTGGAGACCCGCGAGGGCAGGGCGCATGTGACGCACGGTACGGGCGATGCCCGGGCCGAATCGTGTTTCGATGTGTTCGTGGTGGCCGACGGCGCCGCCTCCGCGCTGCGCGAGCAGGTCGGGCTGGCGGCGAGTTCGCGCGTCTACGCGTGGGGCGCATTGTGGGGCCAGTTCTGGACGCCCGATTGGGCTGGCGCGACGCAGCTATTGCAGCGCTTTCGCGGCACCCGCGAAATGATGGGCCTGCTGCCTACCGAGATCGGTCCGCAGGGCGTGCGGCTGTCGCTGTTCTGGAGCATTCGGCACGACGCCTTGCCGGCCTGGCGCGCCGCGCCCATCGGCGCCTGGAAGGAGCGCATGCTGTCCCTGTGGCCCGAGGCCGCGCCGGTGGTGGACCAGATCACGCGGCACGACGATCTGGCGGTGGCTACCTACCGCCATACCTGGCCGCGCGGATTGGCCGCGGGTCCGTACTGCGCCGTGGGAGACGCGGGCCACGCGATGAGCCCGCAACTGGGCCTGGGAACGACCCTGGCAGTGCTGGATGCGTTGGCGCTGGCGCGGAACCTGGCGCAGCATGGCGCGGCCGCCGGGCCGGCGCGCTACGCCCGCAGCCGGCTGCTGCCTTCGCGCATGTACCAGACGCTCAGCCGCGCCTTGACGCCTTGCTTCCAGGCCTCGGGGCCGGGGCTATGGCGCGATCTGCTGTTTGGCGGCGGGCTGTTGGTGCCCGGCATGAAGGCGCTGATGAAGCGCGGCCTGCTGGCCATGCCGCAACCGGGCGGATCCGGCCGCGGCTGACCGGCGCGGCGTTCAGGCCGCGTACCAGAGCACGGCGAAGAAGTGGCAGGCCGTGCCTGCGAGCACGAACAGATGCCAGATGAAATGGCTGTAGCGCCAGCGGTTGTCGAGCACGAAGAACACCACGCCGCCGGTATACGCCAGCCCGCCCGCCACCAGCCACCACAGGCCGCCGCTGGGCACACGCTCGATCAGGGGATTGACCGCGATGATGACCAGCCAACCCATCGCCAGGTACAGGCCCGTGGAGATGGCGGGACGGTTGAGCCGCTTGCTGGCTTTCAAGCCTACGCCCAGCAGCGCCATGCCCCAGACCAGGCCGAACAGGGTCCAGCCCCAGGGCCCGCGCAGGGCGCCCAAGGCGAAGGGCGTGTAGGTACCCGCGATCAGCAGATAGATGGCGGAATGGTCCAGCACGTTGAACAGCTGCTTGGCGCGGCTCTTGGGCAGGGCGTGATAGATGGTGGATGCCAGGTACAGCAGACACATCGTCGCGGCGAAGACCGCGGCGCCCGCGATGAAGGCGGCATCGCCCTGGCGCACGGCGGCCAGGATCAGAATGGGGGCGGAGGCCAGGGCGCCCGCGGCGCCGACGCCGTGGCTGATGGCGTTGGCGATTTCCTCGCCCAGGGTCTGGGGTCTGTCGTTGGGGAACATGAATGCGTCTTGGTTGGTTCAGGTGTACACCTTAGGCGCTTTGGCGCGGCGGCTCAAGCCGGCAAGCGGGCTTGCCGCGCCCAGCGTGCGGCCCGCTTGATCTACTGCAAATCGGGCCGCTCACCGACACGCGAAAAGGGCTGTCCAAAAGTTACTCTGTGATACATTCAGCGCGCAAGCAAACGCAGGTTTACTGGCCGAGGCCTCGCAATGGCGCGCAGTTTTACCAATCTGTTTTTCAAGGCCGCGAAGAAGATCGGCAAATTGCAGCGCGCCGCAATGCGCATGGCCGTTCCCAAGACTGCCAAAAAGCGTGGCGCGCCCAAGCGCAAGGCGGCCAAGCCGGCGACGGCCTCTGCCTCGCGCAGCGCCGCCGCGCCTTCGCTGGGCACGGGCCGCTGGGAGGCTTCCCGGCAATTCTCCGACGGCCAGGGCCGCCGTCTCACCTTCGCGCGCTACACGCCCGCAGCCGCGCCCCGCGCCGGCATGCCGCTGGTGGTGATGCTGCACGGCTGCAGGCAGACCTCGCTCTCGTTCGCGCGCGGCTCGCGCATGAATCAATGGGCCGACGCGGGCGGCTTCATGGTGCTGTACCCGCAGCAATCCATGGCCCGTCAGGTGCAGCGCTGCTGGCGCTGGTTCCAGCCGGACGACGCGCACGGCGGGGCGGAAGCCGATCTGATCGCAGCGCTGATCCGCGCGGAGTGCGCCAGGCATGCGCTGGACCCCGAACGCATCTACATCGCGGGCCTGTCCGCGGGCGCGGGCATGGCCGCGCTGGTGGCCTTGCGGCATCCGCGGCTGATAGCCGCCGTGGCCATGCATTCCGGGCCGGTGGCGGGCGACGCCCACAGCGCCACTGGCGGCATCGGCACCATGCGGCGCGGCGCGCTCAAGCCGCTGCTGCCCTTGCTGGAACGTGTCGCGGATCCGGCCGTGTTCCAGCTCGGCATGCCCGCCATGATTCTGCAAGGGCAACTGGACCCGACGGTGGCGCCGCGCAACGCCAGGCAGTTGTTCGAGCAATTTCGCGCCGTGAACGACTTGCCGTCCGAAAGCGTGCCGGTCGAGCGCGTGCTGGGACTGGGTACGGATAAATCCTACCGCCGCGTGGACATGCTGCGCGGCAGCCGGACCGTGCTTCGGCTATGCGAAATCACGCTGGTGGAGCATGCCTGGAGCGGCGGTGACGCCTCGGTGAGGTATCACGCGCGCAGCGGGCCAGACGCCTCGGCGTTGATCTGGCGCTTCTTTCAGGGACAGCGCCGCGTGGCCCCCGGGCAGGCGGAATAGGCCAGGGTCCGGGCGCCGCGTTTTCGCGCGCATAAGGGGCCGGAGCCCGGCCTGCGGCGCGGCGGTAAGATCAGCGTATTCCCCGGCGCGCCGACGCGTCCCGCGCGAGCCGCCCAGATCCTGTCCGGAGTCCCCGCCATGTCTCTTTCCATGTACCAGGCCAGTGTGCCTGCCTTCATCCGCGGCCTCAACGTCCTGACCGCGCTGCTGCAAAAGGCCGCCGGGCATGCCGCGGCCGCCGGCATGGATCCGGCCGAGCTCATCAATGCCCGCCTGGCCCCGGACATGTATCCGCTGAGCGGCCAGATTCAGCGCGCCAGCGATGCGTCCAAGTTCGCCGTGCAGCGCCTGTCGCGGGTGGAAGCGCCCAAATTTCCCGACGAGGAAACCACTTTCGAGCAATTGCAGCAGCGCATCGCCGCCACCATTGCGTACTTGCAGGAGGTGGCGGCAGACAGGCTGGATGGCGCCGAAGGCCGCAAGGTCACGCTGGCGTTCGGCGACTTCAAGCAGGAATTCCGTGGCGACGACTATCTGCTGACGTTCGCGCTGCCGAACTTCTACTTCCACGTGACGACGGCGTACGCCATCCTGCGCCACGCGGGAGTGAAGATCGGCAAGCTGGACTTCCTGGGGCCGTATCCGCAGCCGGCCGCTTAACCTTGCTTCTTTGACGGGTCGCCGCAGCCTTCCATCGGGCCCATCTTCGCCATGTTCTCCTGCACCTCTTGCGGCGTCAGGTCGAACTTGTGCGTGGCGATGGACCAGCGGTGGCCGCAAGGATCCACCACCTGGCCATAGCGGTCGCCCCAGAACATGTCCGCCACGGGCATGGTCACCTGGGCTCCGGCCGACACCGCCTGCTTCATGGCGGCGTCCACGTCATTGACGTAGAGATGCAGGGTAACGGGCGTGCCCTTGAGCGCCTTCGGGCCCAGGCTGCCCCATTCGGGGAAGTCGTCCATCAGCATCATGACGGAATCGCCGATGCGTATGGCGGCATGCATGATCTTGCCGTTGGGGCCGGGCAGCCGCGCCAGCTCCTCGGCGTTGAAAGCCTTTTTGTAGAAGTCGATGGCATCCGCCGCGCCTTCGCACACGATGTGCGGGGTGAGCGTGTGCATGCCTTCGGGGATGGGTTTGCTTGCAGGATTTGCCATGGGGGTCTCCAGAATGTTCAGTTTGAAAGGGCGGGGAAGGATTTCCGATCGCCTCAGTTTCCTACCAGCGTGGTGAAGCCGCCCCAGCACATGCGTTTGAAGTCGAATACGCCTTCGCAGCAGTTTTCCCCAAGGCGGGGGTCAGCCATGACCTTGGCATTGATCTCGTCGCGATCCGCCTTGCTGGCGTAGGTGATCCACGCGAACACCACCGTCTCCCCCTCGCGCGCGCCGGCGGCGGCGCTGAACGAGCCAGCGCCTTCCTTGTCGATATCTTCCGCGACGCATTCGCGGTAATCCAGCGCGCCATACTCCAGCCAGACTGTCTGCGCCTGTTGGGCCATCTTCCGGTAGGTTTCGAGGTTGGCCTTGGGCACCGGCAGCAGGAAACCGTCTACATACTTTTCCATTAGTAACTCCTTGGATCCACGTTGTTCTGTTCCGCGCCAGGACGCCCGCAAGCCGCCTGTGGCGCAGCCCGGATCTCATTCCGGTAAGTGTCACTGTATCGGGATCGGCAGCGATTTCCGATAGGCAATTGCGACAATCTTGAGGGTGGATTGCGACAGCCGGCGGGGGTATGCTTTGCAGGATGAAAAACGTCGCTTTCCTGCTGCCCCTGGGGGCCAACATTGCCTCGCTGGAGACCGCCAGGCATGGCTTTCTGGTCGCCAACGAATACTTGGCCGCGCATGGGCGCGAACCCCGGTTCACGGTGCGTACCCTGGCCCTGACCCGCGAAGTCCGCCTGGACCAGGGCCGCATCACGGTGCAGGCCGACATGGTCCTGGCGGATGCCCATGACATCGACATCTGCATCGCGCCGCCGTTGCTGGGATCGGTGTCCGACGCGGTGCTGTCCAACCGCGAACTGATCGAATGGCTGTCGCGCCATCATCGCGAGGGCGGCGAAGTCGCCAGCCTGTGCATGGGCGCCGCGCTGCTGGCCGCGGGCGGCGTGCTGGACGGCCAGCAGGCGGTGGTGCACTGGGTGGCGCAGAACCTCTACGCCAGCCTGTTTCCCAGCGTGCAATGGGTCAGCGACCGCATCGTCATGGCCGATAACGGCATCTACACCAGCGGCGGCGCGTTCTCCGCCGCGCATCTGGTGCTGCACCTGATCGAAAAGTACACCGACCGCGACACCGCCATCTGGTGCGCCAAGTACTTCCAGCTGGACTGGAGCCGCCAGAGTCAGCTGCCGTTTACGGTGTTCATGGGGCAGAAGTCCCACGCCGACGAGGTCGTGCGCGCGGTGCAGGACTACATCGAAGGGCGCTACACGGAAAAGATCACCGTCGAGGAACTGGCCGACCGCCACGCCATGGGCCGCCGCACGCTGGAGCGGCGCTTTCGCCAGGCCACGGGCAACAGCATCGTGGAATACGTGCAGCGGGTGCGCGTGGAAGCCGCCAAGAAGCGGCTGGAAACCTCGCGCAAGAGCGTGGCCGAGGTCATGTACGAAGTCGGCTACAACGACACCAAGGCCTTCCGCGATATTTTCAACAAGTACTGCGGCATGTCGCCGGTGGGCTACCGCGAACGCTACCACTTCCAGTAGCGGCTTCTGCCCCGATACCGTTACGCCCGCGCATAGCGCAGCCTGCCGATTCGGGGCGGGCTACCTCAGCGTTGTCGCCGACACCCGGTCCGGATACCAGGCAGTGAATTTCATCGCGCCGGCCAGTGCCGCCACCGTCACGGCGATCGCGATGGCCTGCGGCAATTGCGGCCTGTACAGCAGCAGCACGTCCGCCGCCACCATGGTCGCAAAGGCCAGCGCCCAGGCCATCGCGACGGCATAGTTCATGCGGGCGTAGCGGCGGTTCTTCCAGACATACTCCGGTTCTTTTTCCCGCGCGTACTCCAGGGCGAATGGCCGGCGCAGCGCCAGGGTCAGCAGCACCAGTACCAGCATCCCGGCGTCGACCCGCAGGCGCGCCTGGGCGATCGTCCAGGAATCGCCGTCCACCATCGGGGCATACAGGGTCAGCCCCATGAACAGCAGCAGCGTGCCAGTTTCCAGGATCTTGATGCGCCGTTCGGGGCTGAGCCAGTCGCGCAGCACCAGCCCGGCGGATACGAAGGTGCCGGCCGCCAGTCCTTCCAGTACGCCGACGGTTCTTTCGATGATGACAAACACGATGAATGGCGTGAACGCCAACAGGATATTCATCTTGGTTCCCCGACCTTGAGCGCGCGCCTCTGCGCGTTTGCAGCGTCGCCTTGAGAATCAAGACGCGAACTTGTCTACTTACGCCTGTCCGCCAGGGTGCGGTATATGACGCCGTTCGCCTATCGCCTGGATGGCGGGGCGCGGATGGACCATTTTCCCGGCGGCCTGGCGCTCCATCCGCCATCTGGCCGGCGCCGGCCAGCCGGGAGGAACTAGTGCGAGGATGGCGTGCAGCCCGTGGGGCTTACGACCGACGGCTTCCTCCCCGGTACGAAGCCGCCGGCGTTGATCCGTCGGCCGGCCTCGGCTAATGTCATGCGTTGAGCGAAAACCCTGTCCCCGAGGAAGCCATGACATCAGCCCTCCCATCCACGACCCTGAGCGTGGACCCCGCCTGGATCGACGAATATGGCCACATGAACGCGGCCCATTACGTGGGCATCTTCGACCGCGTCGGCTTCCAGCTGTTGCGCGAGGTCGGGGTAGGGCTGGACTACACCGAAGCCACGCGCTGCGGCATCTACACGATGAACGTGCACGTGGCCTATCTGCGCGAAGTGCTGGCGGGCGATCCGCTGGCACTGCGTATCCGCCTGCTGGAAGCGGATGACAAGCGCCTGCTGTGCCTGATGGAGTTGATGCAGACGCGCGACGGCTACGTCGCGGCCACGATGGAGCAGCTGTCGCTGCACGTGGACCTGGAAACGCGGCGTGCCAAGCCGTTCCCGCCGGAGTTGGCGCAGCGGCTGGCGCGCACGGTCGCAGAGCACGCCGCCCAGCCGCTGCCGGCAGGCTATCGGCGGCTCTTGCCGCTGAAGCCGCCGCGCTGAGCCGTTCCGGATAGCCTAGCGCGCCACCGCGATCGGCCGGTCGCCCGAAATGGTGGTGCGATGCATCTCGCGGTCGAAGCCGTCGTAGTCGTTCATCGCCAGGTGCTGGGTGCAGCGGTTGTCCCACAGCGCCAGCGAACCCGGCGTCCAGCGGAAGCGGCAGGTGAATTCCGGCCGCGCCGCGTGGCGGTACAGGAATTGCAGCAGGGGTTCGCTTTCTTCCTGGGTCATGCCGTCAAAGCGCAGCGTGTACGTGCCGTTCACATACAGCGCCTTCTTGCCCGTGGCCGGGTGCACGCGCACCACGGGATGGACCACCTCGCTGGCGGCGCGGTCGTCGGTGCGCACATCCATCTTGTGGGCTGGGTCGCCGTTGTTCACCACCGCGCCGCCCGCGCCATAGGAGCGCACCGCGCTGTGCACCGCGCCCAGCCCGTCCAGGATCTGCTTCAGCTTGTCCGACAGGGCGTCGTAGGCGCGGTACATATTGGCCCACATGGTGTCGCCGCCATAGGGCGGTATGACGCGGCCGTATAGCGCCGAGCCCAGCGGCGGCTCCTCGGCGTAGCTCATGTCCGTGTGCCACAGGCCGCCGAACAGGCGCCGGGTGGTTTCCGACTTGCCTTTCATCACCGGCAGGATGGTCGGGTGTCCGTCCAGCGCCCGCACGAACGGCACTTCCAGCAGTTCGCCGAAGCGCGAGCTGAAATCGATGTGCTGCTGCGGCGTCAGCTGCTGGTCGCGGAAGAACACCACCAGATGCTCGTGCAGCGCGGCGCGCACGTCGTCGAATTGATCGTCCGACAGCGGCCGCGACAGATCGATGCCGCGGATCTCGGCGCCCAGCGCGCCGGCTATCGGTTGGGTTTCCAGATGGCGATACGTGCTCATGCTTGTCTCCTTGCTTACTGAAGCTTGATCTGCGCCTTGCTGACCAACGCGCCCCACTTATCGGTTTCCGCAGCGATGTAGCGGCCGAAGTCCGCTGGTCCCTCGGCTGAAATGATGCCGCCCATGGCGCCTATCTGTTCACGCACGTCGGGCATGGCCAGCACCGCCAGCAGTTCCTTGTTCAGGCGCTCGATGATGGGCTTGGGCGTGGCCGCCGGCGCCAGCACGCCGAACCATCCGGCGATCTCATAGCCCGGCAGGCCGGCCTCGGCCATGGTCGGCACGTCGGGCAGCTGCGGCGAACGCGCCGTGCTGGTGATCGCCAGCGCCCGCAGCTTGCCGGCCTTCACCAGTTGCAGCGCCGAGGGCATGTTGTCGAACATCATGGGCACGTGGCCCGCCACCGTGTCGTTCAGGCCCGGCGCGCTGCCGCGGTAGGGCACGTGGGTCAGGCGCACGCCCGCGGACGAGGCGAACAGTTCGCCCGCCAGGTGCAGCGAGGTACCCGCGCCGGGCGTGGCGTAGTCCAGCGGCGCTTTCGACTTTTTGGCGTAGGCGATCAGTTCCTGCACCGAGCGCACCGGTACCGAGGGATTGACCACCAGCAGGTTGGGCACGCTCATCAGCATCGTGACGGGCGCCAGGTCCCGCTGCGGCTTGTACGGCAGGTCCGGATAAAGCGCGGGGTTGATCGAGATGGGGCCGATATTGCCCATCACGATGGTGTAGCCGTCGGCCGGCTGTTTGACGGCGAAATCGGTGCCTATGTTGCCGCCCGCCCCGGCCTTGTTCTCGACGATGACGGGCTGGCCCAGCCGTTCACCGAGCTTGTGGCTGACCAGCCGGGCCAGCATGTCCGTCGATCCGCCCGGCGGATAGGGCACGATCCATTTGACCGGCTGCGCAGGCCACGTTGCTTGCGCCGCGGCGGATCCCGTACAGAACACGAGACCCGCCGCCAAGGCGAGTGCGATGCGTTTCATTGATATGTCTCCTTCCCTGGCTCGCCGGTCTTGCCGGGAGCGTCGTTTATGTGTATTGTTCACCTAGTGATCAATACGTTTATCAGGTGAACGATTGAAGAATAATAGATCGATCCAGCGGTGTCTATCCATCATGCGGGCCTTCCGCGGCAACGGCCGGCCCACGCTGGCCGAGTTGGCGCGCGCCGTCGAGCTGCCGCACGCGACCGTGCTGCGCTTCCTGCAGACGTTGGAAGAAGAGGGCTACGCCGCGCGCGAAGACAGTCGCTGGCGCCTCACGCCGCAGGTCTTCGAACTGGGGTTCGCGGCCATGGAAAGCCTGGGCGTCACGGATGCCGTGCAGGAGATCCTGCAGAATCTGGCCGATGCCTATTCAGGAACTTCCAATTTGGGCGAGGCCAATCCCGAGGGGGTGATCATCATCGGCCGCGCCATGGCGCCAGCCGAGCGCCGCCGTCTGGTGGTGATGAATCTGCGCGTGGGCAGCGTGCTGCCGCCGGCCAGCGCGCTGGCCGGCGGTTTGCGCCTGGCGCCGGGGCAGTGGACCCGGTTCGATTATCCGGACAGCAACCAGGTGTCGGTGGCCGTGCCCGTGCCGCAGGCGGGCTCGCGCCTGCTGTCGGTGGGGATATCGGTGGCCGCGCCGGAAGTGGAAGGCGACCGGCTGGAAGCCGACATGGTGCCCGCCTTGCAGCAGGCGGCGCAGACCATCGCCGGGGTGATCCGGGTCGGCGTGGTCTAGGCGTGGCCGGACCGCGGACTCAGTCCTCGAGGACTGGCGCCCGGCTGGCACATAGGGTCGGCCGGAAAGCCTGCCCTATGTGCTTCATGCCTGCTGGCTGCGCGCCCCGCGCAACAGCTTGCCCGGCAGCGCGCCCGTGGCCGCGCCGCCCTCGAAGATGGGCACGCCGTTGACCAGCGTGGCCACATAGCCGTCGGCGCGCTGGATCAGGCGGCGGCCGCCGCCCGGCAGGTCGAACACCATTTCCGGACAATGCACGCGCACGGCAGCGGGATCGATGATGTTGACGTCGGCCTTGTAGCCGGGCTGCAGCAGACCGCGGTCCAGCAGTCCGTACACGCTGGCGGTATCGCGCGTCTGCCGCTTGACCACGTGTTCCAGCTCCAGTAGCGGGCCGCGGCGGCGGTCGCGGGTCCAGTGGCTGAGCATGAAGGTGGGCATGCTCACGTCGCAGATGTAGCCGCAATGCGCACCGCCGTCGGACAGGCTGTTGACGGTGTTGGGGTGCTGCATGAGCTGGTGCAGATGATCCAGGTTCTCGTACGAATAGTTGAAGGACGGGTAGTACAGGATGGCCTGGCCGTCGTTCTCCAGCATCAGGTCGTACACGATTTCCAGCGGTGCGCGGCCGTCGCGCTGCGCCATGGCGGCCACGCTTTCCTCGGGCAGCGGCTCGTAGTCGGGATTGCTGCCCAGGCGGTAGATCTTGTGGAAGCTGCTGAACAGCGTTTCGGCGCGGCGGTCCAAGAGGCCGCGCTGTTCATTCATGATGCGGCTGCGCGTGGCTGGGTCGCGCAGATGGGCCAATTTCTCCGCCAGCGGCAGGGCATGCAGCGGCTGGTAGCTGGGATGCGCGATGAACGGGTGCAGCGTGCTCTGCCAGGAAAACAGTATGCCCAGCGGACGTCCGCTGATGCCCGCCAGCAGCGGCACGCCTTCGCGGTGCGCACGCTCCAGGCTGGCGGCGATCTGCTTCCAGACGTCGGGCGCGCCGTCGGTCTGCTGCAGGTTGAACAGCACGGGCAGGCGGTTGTGGCGCGCCAGCTGCTCCAGCCAGGGCATTTCGCCTTCCATGGCGGGATGGTTGGCGGTCATCTGGAATACGCCATGCCCGACCTCGCCCATGACCGACCCCAGGGCGGTGATTTCCTCCCCGGTGGCGAAGGTGCCAGGCGGATACTTGCGCTCGTCGTACTTGTGCAGGAAGGTGCGCGAGGTGGAGAACCCGACCGCACCCGCGGCCAGCGCTTCGCGCACCACTTCCCGCATGGCGATCAGGTCGGCGGGCGAGGCTTCGTCGTGGTGGATGGCGCGCTCGCCCATGACATAGGCGCGCACCGCGCTGTGCGGGATCTGCGCGCCCACGTCCAGCGCCTTGGGGCGGCGGTCCAGCGCATCCAGGTATTCGGGAAAGGTCTCCCAATCCCACTGGATGCCTTCGGACAGCACCGAGCCGGGGATGTCCTCCACGCCCTCCATGACCTTGATGAGCCACTCGCGCCGCTCCGGCTTGACGGGGGCGAAGCCCACGCCGCAATTGCCCATGATGGCCGTGGTGACGCCGTGCCAGGTGGAAGGGCTGAGATAGGGGTCCCAGGTGGCCTGGCCGTCGTAGTGGGTGTGGATGTCGACCCAGCCCGGCGCCACCAGGCAGCCGTCGGCGCGGATCTCGCGGCGCGCGGCGCCGGCCCTGCCTTCGGCCTGGACCACGCGTCCGTCTTCTATGGCCAGGTCCGCCTGGTAGCGGGGCTGGCCCGAACCATCGACGATCGTGCCGCCGCGTATGACCAGATCATGCATTGCGCTCTCCTTTCGATACGCGCGGAGTTACTGGAGGACCAGGCCGATGCGCTTGATCACGGCGCCCCAGCGCACGCTGTCCTGCTGGACGATCTGCGCGAATTCCTTGGGGCCCGCGCCGCTGACTTCATTGCCCTGCGACACGATGCTCTGGGTGACCTCGGGCGTGTCCAGCGCTTCGCGGAACACCTGGGCCACGCGCTCGGCCAATGCCGGCGGCATGTCGCCAGGGCCGAAGATGCCCTGCCAGCCGACGATGTCCAGCCCGGGTATGCCTTGCTCCTTCAGGGTGGGCAGGTCCGGCAGCACGCTCAGGCGGCGGTCGGTGGCCGGCCCCAGCAGCTTGACCTTGCCGGCGCGCGCGTTCTCCACGGCAGTGGCCGTGCCGTCGAAGTAGACCTGGACCTCGCCCGCCAGCAGCGCGCGGCTGGCGTCGGCGGTGCCCTTGTAGGGTACGTGCACGATGTCGATACCGGTCTGCTGCTTCAGGATCTCGCCGTTCAGATGCGAGGTAGACCCCGGGCTGTAGGAAGCGAAATTCAACTTGCCTGGATTGGCCCGGGCGTAGTCGATCATCTGCGCGGTGGTCGAGAACGGCGCGTCCTTGTTGGCGACCAGCACGGTGGCCGAGCGCACCACCTGGATGACCGGAGTGAAGTCCTTCACCGGGTCGTAGGGCAGTTTCTTGTAGAGGTGCGGATTCTGCGTGTGGGTGACGACGATGGTGTAGAGCAGGGTGTAGCCGTCGGGGTTGGCGCGGGCCACTTCCTGCGCGCCTATCATGGTGCCGGCGCCGGGCTTGTTGTCGACGATGACCGGCGCGCCGGTGCGTTGCGTGACCTTCATCGCCAGCATCCGCGCCAGCGCATCCGACCCGGATCCGGCCGGAAACGGCACCACCAGGCGGATGGGCTTGCCGCCGCCGGGCCAGGGCGGCGCCTGGGTGACGGGGGCGGCAGCCGCCGAAAGACAGGCCAGGGCGCCCAGCATCGCAGCCCCGCCGCTACCCAACAGCTTCAAAAACGACTTGCGGTTCATGTTGTCTCCTCCTGGGGGTAGGCAATGTCTTGCATTGCTCTGGAATGAGGTTCACCACAGGGCGGCCGGTGCTGCATTTTCTCCGTCGCGGCAAGTCGTTTGTAGTCTTGCGTTTGCGCGCAATCAAATGCATATTTAGCCCAATATTGATGAGAAAAATACATGAGCCTCACAATACGGTCGCTCCAGCACTACGCCGTGCTCGCCGAGGAAAAGCACTACTCCCGCGCGGCGCAGCGGCTGCATCTGACGCAGTCCGCGCTGACGCGCAGCATCCAGTCGCTGGAAGACTCGCTGGGGCTGGTGCTGGTGGACCGGGCGTCCACGGGCGTGACGCCGACGCAGGCCGGCCGCATGGTGCTGGAGCGCGCGCAGCGCATCCTGGGAGAAACCCGCGACCTGCGGCGCGAAGCCGACCTGATACGGGGCCACGACACGGGCCGCGTGAGCCTGGGCGTGGGGGCGTTTCCGGCGGCGGGATTCCTGTCGCCGTTGCTGGTGCGCATCGCGCGCGAACATCCCGGCCTGAGCGTGCACGTCGAGATCGAAAGCTGGCAGCGCCTGCTGGACAAGCTGCAGCAGGACAAGCTGGATCTGGCCGTGGCGGTGACGCACAGCCTGCCGCCGCCCGGCGATTTCACCGTGCGGCCCTTGCCGCCGCAGCACGGCGGCCTGTTCACCCGCGCTGGACATCCGCTGCAGGGTCTGGGCAAACCGCGCCTGCGCGCCGCGCTGGCGCTGTATCGACTGGCCGCCACCGACCTGCCGCTGCGGGCGCGCGAGTACCTGGCCCGGCTGTACCAGGTGGCGCGGCCGGAAGACCTGCCCATCGCCTTCGAATGCGACAGCGTCGCCACGCTGCGCGACGTGGCATTGGGCAGTGACGTGGTGCTGTTCTGCACGCGCGAGGCCATCGCGGCCGAACTGGCGCAGGGCGTCCTGGAACCGCTGCCGCTGGCCTATCCCGCGGCGGGGCCGCTGACCTACAGCGTCATTCATCGCGCGCGCCGCACGCTTTCCCCAACCGCGGAGCGGGTCATAGAGCTGGTGCAGGACCTGCTGTCGGGCGCCACAGCGCCGCAAGCCTCCGCCGCGAGGAAGCGCTCGGCCCGGCGCTAGCATCCTGTCCAGCGGCAACGGCCGCGGCGGACAGGACCCACGGAGCCGCTTTCACATCCGCTCGCCCGGCAGCGCGCTGGCCTGCTTCACCCAGTCCATGAACTGCTCCTCGTCCAGCTCGTCGTCCTCGCGGATATCGAGATAGCGGGTGTCCTGGCTCTTGGACGGTCCCGGCGGCACGGGCCGCAGCGCAGCTCCACGAAAGAACGCGACCTTCACGTACTTGGTAAAGCAGTGAACGCTCAGGAACCAGCCTTGGCCTTCCACGCCATACAGCGGCGAGTTCCACTTCACCGCCTTGTGCGCGCCGGGCGCGGCGCGCTCGATCAGTGTGTCCAGGCGGCGCCCGAGGTCGCTCTTCCAGCCCGGCATGGCAGCGATGTACGCCTGCACCGGCGCGTCGCCCTCGCCCTTGGCGATCTGCGGATTGCCGCCGGACAACAGGACAGGCTGCGAGCTGGTTTTCTTGACGGCTTTCGTTGCTTTGGCGGGGGGCTTTTCTGCCATGTATGGTCTCCTTCGATGGTGGGGTTGCGGTGGACCCGCAACTGGGCGAAATCCGGCCGCATGATCTGCTTGACCTCAAGTCGACTTGAAGTGCAAGACTGGCTGCTTTCTGGCGCGGACCGGACGGGAACCCTTCCTGGCCGCGGGCCATGACGAGCATTCAGGGAGTGCAAGCCTATGTGGGATGAACGCTACGCCGTTGACGAGTACGTGTATGGGACCGAGCCAAACGCCTTTCTGGCGGAGCACGCGGGCCTGCTTTCCGGGCCGGTGCTCAGCGTGGCCGAAGGGGAAGGACGCAACGCCGTTTTCCTGGCCTCGCTCGGCCTGGACGTGCTTGGCGTGGACGGTTCCGCCGTCGGGCTCGCCAAGGCGCGCAGGTTGGCGGCCGCGAAGGGGGTGTCGATCCGCACCGAAACCGCGGATTTTGCCGGATATGAACCGCCGCCAGAATCCTTCGGCGCCGTCGTGTCGATCTTCGCCCACATGCCTAGCGACTTGCGCAAGAGAGTGCACCGCCTGGCCGAACTTTCGCTCAAGCCGGGCGGCATCCTCCTGCTAGAGGCATACCGGAAGGCGCAGCTGGGCCGCGGCACGGGCGGCCCTCCGGACGCGGACATGCTCATGGCGCTCGCGGACCTGGAGCAGGACTTCCCGAATTGCCAGGTGCTGCTTGCGCGCGAGATCGAGCGCGATGTGGTCGAGGGCATATTCCACACGGGGCCGGCATGCGTGGTGCAGTTCATCGCAAGAAAGAAGTGAAGCTGCGCAGGCCCGGTTCGCTGCGGGCTGACGCTCACTCGGGAATCTCCGGTTCGACCAGTCGCATCAGTTGCGCCAGAGACTCCTGCCAGCCCAGGTAGCACATCTCCGGCGGGATCGCGGCCGGTATGCCTTCCTGCACGATGTTTACCTCCGTGCCGCAGGCGACCTGGCGCAGGGTGACGGTGGTCTGCATGCGGCCGGGCAGGTTCGGATCGTCGAACTGGTCGGAGTAGCGGATCTTCTGGCCCGGCACCAGCTCCAGGTATTCGCCGCCGAAGTTGTGGCTGTGGCCGGTGCCGAAATTGCGGAACGACATCTTGTGCATGCCGCCGACCTTGGCGTCCAACTGGTGGACCAGGCAGGTGTAGCCGTAAGGGGGAAGCCAGCGCGCGATCGCGTCGGGTTCCAGGAAGGCCCGATAGATGCGCTCGGCCGGCGCGCGCATGACGCGATGCAGGGTTACGGTTCCGGTAGTCATGGTAAGTCCGCCTTTGAAAAAGTTGTGCGTACTGACACGACGTACGAGTTGACTGGAAATCGACACCCGGAATCCTGGGGGAAACCCTCAAAAAGCACATCTGGTCACGATTTGGACCGGCGCGATGCGACCCTTATTCAATGGGTTCCCGCATGACCAGCACCGCGATCGTATGGTTCTTCCAGAACACCTGGTGTATGCGGGGCGCCAGCACGCGCAGGTCTTCGGGGCCGGTGCCGTCGAACGTCACCAGGACGGCGGGCCGCTCCCCCTCGCTCGGAACGCGCTGGATGCGGTCGAAGGACGGAAAGCCGTACTTCATGAGAAAGCTCCGGATGTCTTCGTCGGAGGTGCTTTCTTCCACGTGGTTGATCAGCAGGGCAGCCAAGATCGTTCTCCTTGGGTGTTGACGGGCGGGAGAGGGCAGCGCGTCGCTCAGTATTTGGCGGGAACCATCCGCAAGGGATGCCCCGGATCGCGGTAGCCGCCGGCTTTCTGCCGCTTGGGCAGCTTCACCTTGGGCCGCGGCATGCGCTTGTACGGGATGTGGGCGAGCAGGTGGCTGATGATGTTCAGGCGCACCTTTTTCTTGTCGTCCGACTGCGCGACGAACCAGGGCGATACGCTGGTGTCGGTGGCCGCGAACATGTCGTCGCGCGCGCGCGAGTAGTCGTACCAGCGGCTGTACGAATCGAGGTCCATCCTGGTCAGCTTCCAGATCTTGCGCTCATCCGTGATGCGGGCCTGCAGCCGGCGGGTCTGTTCTTCTTCGCTGACTTCCAGCCAGTACTTGAGCAGGATGATGCCCGAGCCGACGATGGCCCGTTCGACCAGCGGCACGCCTTTCAGGAAGATCTTGACGTCGTCCTTGGTGCAGAAGCCCATCACCCGTTCGACGCCGGCGCGGTTGTACCAGCTGCGGTCGAAGATCACGACCTCGCCCGCCGCCGGCAGGTAGGGCAGGTAGCGCTGCATGTACATCTGGGTTTTTTCGCGGTCCGAGGGGGCGGGCAGGGCGATCACGCGGAAGACGCGCGGACTGACGCGTTCGGTGATCGCCTTGATCGTTCCGCCCTTGCCCGCGCCGTCGCGTCCTTCGAAAAGAATGCAGACCTTGGCGCCGGTCTGGCTGACCCATTCCTGGAGCTTGACCAGTTCCACGTGCAGCCTGGCCAGCTCCTCTGCGTATTTCTTACCCGAGAGCTTGGCTTGCGCCGGCTGCTTGTCCTCTGCTGCTGCCTTCTTCTGAGCGGTCATGATGGCACTCCAGAATATGCTGCGGGGAAACGGGCGGAACGTTCTTTTTGACTGTAGCGCCAACTGGCCGCGCTTGTATACGAGCCTCCGGAGGCAGTGCTTTTTACCTAGAGGCGATCCTCTGGCGGGAAGCCGAAAAGGCCAATAGAATCAATTGGCAAAGTACTGATCGTTCAACCGATGGCATCTCGCCGAGGCGAAAAGGCATCCTTCGATTTTGACGGTCCGGCGCTTGCGCAACCGGCAGTAAGGGCCGGACCGCTGCGGCGCGGACCCAGGCGGCCACGCCGCGCCCTGCCGGGACCGGGCGGCGTCGTGGACCATGGCGGTTAGGCTCTAGACGGACCTGATACCCGATGTCGCCGCTGACTTGTTCGAATCGGCTGCTGCTGATCGGCATTCTGTGCCTGGGCGGCTGCATGCGTGTCGGGCCCGACTTCGAGCCCCCGCGCACCAGCTGGGCCGCGGACTGGAACACGCCCGCGCTGCAGCAGGCCAGTCTCCAGCAGCTGCAGCCCGATGCCCGGCAGTGGTGGCAGGTCTTCGGCGATCCGGTCCTCGAATACCTGATCGCGCAGGCCGACGCGAACAACGCCGGCCTGCGCATCGCGGGTCTGCGGATCATGGAAGCCCGCGCGCAACTCGGCATCGCCCAGAGCGGCCGCTACCCGCAATCGCAGGTGGTCGGGGCCAACGCCCTGTATCAGCACCGGTCATCGCGCTCGGCCGAAGGAAATCCGCGTCCCAGCAGCTTCTGGCAATACAGCGCCGGCTTCGACATAGGCTGGGAACTGGATTTCTGGGGCCGGTTCAGCCGCGCCATCGAGTCGGCCGACGCCCTGTACTTCGAGGCCCAGGCCAATCGCGACGACGTGCTGGTGCTGCTGCACGCCCAGGTGGCCGAAAGCTACTACGCGCTGCGCACCGCCGAGGCGCGGCTGCGGATCGCCCGCGACAACGCCGGCATCCAGAAGCGCAGCTACGAGATCACGCAAAAACTGTTCCGCAGCGGCGAGACCGATGAGCTGGATTTGCAGCAGGCCAGGACGCAGTACCTGAGCACCCTGGGCACCATCCCCGAATTCGAAAGCCAGATCTTGCGGACCCGTAACGCCCTGGCGGTCCTGGTCGGCCGCCCGCCCGGCCCCATGCCGGAACTGGATGACAAGACGGCGGTCGTGCCGCTGATCGGCCGGGCGGTGTTGCAGGACGTGCCCGCCAACCTGCTGCTGCGCCGTCCCGACATCCGCGCCGCGGAACTGCGCATCGCCGCGCAGTCGGCGCAAGTGGGCGTGGCCGCGGCGGATCTCTATCCTTCGTTGACCCTGCTGGGCAGCATTGCCTGGTCCGCCACGTCGCTGGCCGGCACGGCGGGCGGCATGGCGCTGCTGGCAGGTCCCGCCCTCAGCTGGAACGTGTTCGACCATGGCCGTCTGCAGAACAATGTGCGCGTTCAAGACGCGCGGCTGCAGCAACTGATCGTGGCCTACCAGGATGACGTCCGGCAGGCGGCGCGCGAGGCCGACGACGCGGCCAGCGGCCTGATCAAGGCCCTGGAGCGCGACGGCATCCTGCAGCAGTCGGCGCAGGCCGCGGGGCGCTCGCTCACCCTGGCCAACGCGCTCTACCGCGAGGGCTATACCGATTTCCAGCGCGTGCTGGACGCGCAGCAGGCGCTGGCGGTCCAGCAGGACGCCTACGTCGTGAACCGGGGCGGCGCGGTAAGCGACCTCATCGCCCTGTACAAGGCGCTGGGCGGGGGCTGGTACAGCGCGGAGCCGGTGCTCGACCCGGCGACCCGCGAACAGATGCGGCAGCGCACCGATTGGGGCGATCTGCTGTCCGAACCGGCGCCTGCCCCGGCCGCCGCCGTGTCCGCGCAAAAGGTGCGACCCGATGAGTGACTCGCCATCCCAGCCCACCGCCGCACCTGCGCCGGACCCTGCGAAAAAGGGCGTTCGATGGGTCGTCCTGTTCATTGTCCTGAGCCTGGCCTGGTACCTGCTGGCCGACCGCTACACCCCGTACACCCAGCAGGCGCGGGTGCAGGCTTTTGTCGTGCCGGTGGCGTCGGAGGTTTCCGGGCGCGTGACCCGGGTGCACGTGCGCAACAACCAGGACGTTGACGCCGGCGCGGTGCTGTTCGACGTCGACCCCGAGCACTACCGCATTGCCGTCGACCGCGCCCGCGCCGACCTGGAATCCACGCGCAGGCAGATCGGCGCCAGCACCGCGGGCATCGATTCGGCGCAAGCCTCCTTGCGCGCCGCGCAGGCCAACGAACTGAAGGCGCGCCAGGACAGCACCCGGCTCGAACGCCTGTATCGCGAGGATCAGGGCACCGTTTCGCTGCGGCGGCTGGAAATCGCGCGGGCGAATTTGGCGCAAGCCATCAGCCAGGTCGCCGCGGCGCGCGCCGAAGTACAGCGCGCGCGCGAACAGGAAGGCGGCAGCGAGGAAGACAACGCCAAGCTGCGCAGCGCCGCGGCCGCCCTGGAAAAGGCCGAGCTGGACCTGGCCAATACGCAGGTGCGGGCGCGTTCGGCGGGGCTGATCACCGACCTGCGCACCGATGCCGGACAGTTCGCCGCCGCCGGCAGTCCGGTCATGACGCTGATCGCCATCCACGACGTCTGGATCAGCGCGGAAATGACGGAGAACAACCTGGGCCATGTGGAGCCCGGCACGCCGGTGGCGATCATCCTTGACGCGCTGCCCGGGCAGTTATTCAAGGGCCGCGTGCGCAGCGTCGGCTATGGCGTCAACGTGGGGCCGGGTACGCCGCCAGGCAGCCTGCCCACGGTGCAGAACAGCCGCGACTGGCTGCGGCCCGCGCAGCGCTTTCCCGTCATCGTGGAGTTCGATCTCGGCGACCTGCCGGCCCTGAGCGGCGTGCGCGTGGGCGGACAGGCCGAGGTCATGGCGTTTCCCAGTTCCGGCAATCCGCTCAATCTGCTGGGCCGCGCCTACATGCGGCTGATGAGCTGGCTCTCCTATGCGTACTGACCTCGATCCTCGCGGACAACGCGCCTTGCGTGTGGGCGCGGGCACCGCCTTCTGCACGGCCGTCAGCTTCGGCCTGGACCTGCCCATTCCCATGGTCGCGCCGGTGCTGGGCGTGCTGCTGCTGGCTTCGATGAACCGGCCCCTGTCGTTCAAGAGCGGGCTGGGCCTGATGCTGATGGCGCTGCTCACCACCGCCATCGGCCTGCTGCTGAGCCCCTTGCTACGCTACTACCCCTTGAGCGGCGTGCTGCTCATCGCCTTGTGCCTCTATTACGCCTTCCTCTATGGCTTGCGCGGCGGCAACAACCTGCTGTCGACTTTCCTCATCATCGGCCTGACCATGATTTCCGCCGCCGGCACGGTCGACTTCGCGTTGGCCGCCCTGGTGATCGAGGCGCTCGGCAAAGGCCTGTTGGTCGCCGTCCTGGCGCTGGGCGCCTGCCACCTGCTGTTCCCCGAGCCGTCGGCCGCGCCCGCGCCGCCCGTGGCTCCGATCCTGCCGCCGGACGAGGCCAGCCGCAAGGCCCTGCGCGCCTCGCTCGTGGTGATGCCGGCCTTCCTGCTGGCCTTGACCGACCCGCTGGGCTACATGCCCATCATCTTGAAGTCGGTCAGCCTGGGGCGGCAAAGCTGCGTCACGGCGGCGCAGGGTGCGGCGCGCGAACTGCTGGGCTCGACCCTGCTGGGCGGCGCGTTGGCGGTCGCCTTCTGGTGCGCCCTGAGCCTGTTCGTGAACCTGTGGATGTTCTTTCTCTGGATGCTGCTGTTCGGTCTCGTGGCCGCGCGTAAGCTCTATCGGCTGAGTCCGACCCCGCATCCGCCCAGCTTCTGGCTGAACACGCTGGTGACGCTGATCATCCTGCTGGGCCAGTCGGTGCAGGACAGCGCCGCGGGCAAGGACGTCTACACCGCGTTCGCGGTGCGCATGGGCCTGTTCATCGGCGTCACGCTCTACGCCTGCCTGATGCTGCGTCTGCTCGAACCCCGGACCCGCTCGCCAGGCGGCCAGGCGCCTGTACAGAATCCTTCAACCGCAGTCCCTCAAGACGTTTGAACCAGGAGGCAGCCATGTCATTGCCAGACGAACCGGCCCAACCCGCGCCCGCGGCGGGATGGCGCTTCAAATGCGGGATAGGACTGTTCATCATCGCCTTTTCCCTGTGGTTTCTGATCCCGGTGGCGGGTTACATGGACGTGCCGGGTTCGCGCATCGCGGCGCTCACCGGCACCGTGTTCATCGCCAACAAGGTGCTGTTGCTGAGCTGTATTGCCGTCATGGGCAAGGAGGGATTCCAGCGTCTGAAGTCCATCGTGTTCGGCCACGCCAAGAAACTCGCTCCCGTGCAGAAGGTCGGCCGCGTGCGCCATGCCATCGGCTTGGTCATGTTCTTCCTGCCCATCCTGACCTCGGTGCTGGAACCCTACATCGACGAGATGTGGCCGGGCTTGCGGCCCAATCTGTGGCAGGCCCAACTGGCCGGAGACCTCATGCTGATCGCCAGCTTCTTCGTGCTGGGGGGGGATTTCTGGAGCAAGCTGCGGGCGTTGTTCGTGCGCACGGTGTAGCGGCCACGGCTTGAGCATGCGCGCCGGCATTTTCATAGGAAAATGCCGGCTTGCGTTTCAACGCGCAATCTCAGCCATCAACCAGGACCCGCCATGCCGCAACTCGATATCTATCAGGTAGACGCTTTCACCGCCGCTCCCTTCGGCGGCAACCCCGCCGCGGTGGTGCCGCTGCAGGCTTGGCTGCCGGATGAAACGCTGCAGCGCATCGCCGAAGAAAACAATCTGTCGGAAACCGCCTACTTCGTGCGCAAGGGCGATGTCTACGAACTGCGCTGGTTCACCCCCGCGGTGGAGGTGGACTTGTGCGGCCACGCCACGCTGGCGTCGGCCTGGGTGCTGTTCGAGCAACTGGGCGCAACCGAGGATGTGCTGCGCTTCGCCACGCGCAGCGGCGAATTGCAGGTGCGCCGCGCCGGCGACCGGCTGGCGATGGATTTCCCGACCAAGCGGCCCGAAGCGCAGGAAATTCCGGCGGGCTTGCTGCAGGCCCTGGGCCTGCCGGACGCGCAGGCGTTCTACAAGACGGACGACTATCTGGTGGTGATCGATGACGAAACCTTGATAGATGCCTTGAAGCCGGACTTCGCCGCGCTGGCGGCCTTCGACACGCGCGGCGTGGCGGTGACGGCGCCGTCGGCGCAATTCGATTTCGTGTCGCGCTGGTTCGGGCCGCGCGTGGGCGTGAACGAGGATCCGGTGACCGGATCGGCGCATACCTCGCTGGCGCCGTACTGGGCCCAGCGGCTGGGCCAGCGCAGCCTCAGCGCGCAGCAGGGCGGGGCGCGCAAGGGTCAGTTGCATTGCGAGGTACTGGATAACGGCCGCGTGATCATCAGCGGCCAGGCGGCGCTGTATATGCGCGGCTTGATCTTTATCTGAGCGGGGCCGGGCCGCTGCCAGGGCGCGCAGCGGCGCTGAAAAAAGAGATTGACACTATTTATGCTCAATACTAGCATAAATAGTGCTCTTTTTTTGATCAATAAATGCTCAAATTGAGCATAAAAATTCCGCGAGGAGACAAGCCCATGGATACCCCCAACCGCCGGTACGTCGAATTCGATCTGCCTGCCACGCCCAGCTGCCCCAGCGCCGTCGGCCAGGCCTGGGCGCGCGTGCCCGAACCCTTGCCGGCCGCCGGGCGCGCAGCCTGCGTGGCGCGCATACGCGAACTGCTGGCGCGGGAACGCGCTGTCCTGGTGGCCCACTATTACGTCGATGCGGAACTGCAGGAACTGGCCGAACAGACCGGCGGCTGCGTCGGCGATTCGCTGGAGATGGCGCGCTTCGGACGCGATCACGAGGCCGGCACGCTGGTGGTGGCTGGCGTTCGCTTCATGGGCGAGACGGCCAAGATCCTGAGCCCGGACAAGCGCATCCTGATGCCGGACCTGGATGCCACGTGCTCGCTGGATCTGGGCTGTCCCGCCGCCGATTTCGCCGCCTGGTGCGATGCCCATCCGGACCGGACGGTGGTGGTCTACGCCAACACCAGCGCCGAAGTGAAGGCGCGCGCGGACTGGGTCGTCACCTCGTCCATCGCGCTGGACGTGATCGCCGACCTGCATGCGCGCGGCGAGAAAATCCTGTGGGCGCCGGACCGGCATCTGGGCGACTATGTGCAGCGCCAGACCGGCGCCGACATGCTGCTGTGGCAGGGGTCGTGCCTGGTGCACGACGAGTTCAAGGGCGTCGAACTGGAGCTGCTGCGCGCCGAACATCCGCAGGCCAAGGTGCTGGCGCATCCGGAGTCGCCCGCGGCGGTGCTGGCGCAGGCGGACGTGGTGGGCTCGACCACCCAGCTGATCGAGGCCGCGCGCAAGTTCGACACCGGCCTGCTGATCGTGGCGACCGACCAGGGCATCCTGCACAAGATGCGGGCGCTGGCGCCCGGCAAGACTTTCCTGGCCGCGCCCACGGCGGGCAACAGCGCCAGCTGCAAGAGCTGCGCGCAATGTCCCTGGATGGCCATGAATGCCTTGACCAATCTGGCCGAGACGCTGGAGCACGGCCGCAACGAAATCAGGTTGGATCCGGTGCTGGGCTTGCGCGCCAAGGCGCCGATCGACCGCATGCTGGACTTCGCGGAACGGCGCAAGCGCCGCGTGCAGGCCAGCGGCGACCTGGCGCAAGACACGCCGCTGTACGCCAGCGTCGGGCCGGCATAAGGACTACGGGAGGTCCGCTCATGGAATTCGACGTCATCATCATCGGCAGCGGGCTGGCGGGCATGGCCGTCGCGCTGGAACTGGCTCCGCGGCGGCGGGTCGCGCTGATATCCAAGGGTGAATTGCGCGACAGCGCCAGCAACCGGGCCCAGGGCGGCATTGCCGCGCCGCTGGCGGCGGACGACAGCGTGGAGGCGCACGTGCGCGACACCCTGATCGCGGGCGCCGGCCTGTGCGATCTGCCGGCTACGCAGAGCATCATTTCCCGCGCATGCGGCGCGATCGCGTGGCTGCAAGAGCAGGGCGTGGCGTTCACGGCGGAGCTGGATGGACTGCACTTGACGCGCGAAGGGGGCCACGGCCTGCGCCGCATCGCACACGCGGCGGATGCGACCGGTAGCGCCATCATCGCGGCGCTTGAGGGCAGGGCGCGGCGGCAGCCCGGCATCACGCTGCTGGAAGCGCATTGCGCCGTGGACCTGATCCTGGACGGCGCTGCGGGCGCCGCAGGAGCGCGCTGCCAGGGCGTGCGATTGCTGGACCTGCGCAGCGGACGGATTTTCGACGCCGCCGCCAGCCACGTGGTGCTGGCCAGCGGCGGCGCGGGGCAGGCGTACCAGACGACGACCGCGCCGGCCGCGGCCACCGGCGACGGCATCGCCATGGCCTGGCGCGCGGGCTGCCGCGTCGCCAACATGGAATTCACGCAGTTCCATCCCACCGGCCTGCATCACCCGCAGGCGGGCGGCTTCCTGATTTCCGAGGCCGTGCGCGGCGAGGGCGGCGTGCTGCGCCTGCCGGATGGCGCCCGCTTCATGCCGGCGCACGACCCGCGCGCCGAACTGGCGCCGCGCGACATCGTCGCCCGCGCCATCCAGAGCGAGATCGAACGCCATGGGCTGGAATGCGTGCACCTCGATATCAGCCACCAGCCGCCGGCGTTCCTGCGGGAACACTTTCCCACCATCCATGCGCGCTGCCTGGCGCTGGGCCTGGACATCACGAAAGACCCCATTCCAGTCGCGCCCTCCGCGCATTACACCTGCGGCGGCATCGTCGCGGACATGGCGGGGCGCAGCGATCTGCCGGGCCTGTATGCGGTAGGCGAGGCGGCCTGCACCGGATTGCATGGTGCCAACCGTCTGGCCAGCAACTCGCTGCTGGAGTGCGTGGTCACGGGCAGGGCTGCGGCGCAAGACATTCTGGGGCAGGCCCCGTTGTCAAAGGCGGGCCGCGCGCGGCCCGCCGACGAAAGGACCAGTCCGGCGTCCGCGGATCTGGCGACGCTGCGGCGCGACTTGCGCCAGCTGATGAGCCGGGACGTGGGTGTGCTGCGCAGCGACGCATCGCTCACGCGCGCGGCCGCCTTCATTGGACCGTTGCGCGTGGAGATGGAGGCGCGGCTGTTGCGTGAGGGCGTGAGTCTGGAGTTGCTGGAGCTGCGCAACCTGGCCCTGGTTGCCGATCTGATCGTGCGTGCGGCCAGCGCGCGCGATGAAAGCCGGGGCGCGCATTTCAACAGCGACAGGCCGATCCGCGCCGAAACACAGGCGCTTGCGCCATACGCAATACCGTAGAATACCGTCGGCGGGACTCAGGCATCATCGGATCAAGGGTCTTGGGCGAACTGGATGCGCGGCACGCAATGCACGCGGCGGTATGGTGAAACAGGTGAAGCAAGCAGAGATGTCCTCCAAGACGGCCAAGACCAAGCAAAAGGACAAGGCCGCGCGCCCCGAACCGGCCGCCAGCCAGACGTTGCTGCGCGGCCTGGACATCATCGAATCGGTGGCCGCGGGCGTCAGCGATCTGGGAGATATCGCGCAGCACACCGGCATGACCTACAGCACGGTGCATCGCATGGTTCTGGCGCTGGCGCGGCGCAATTATCTGAAGCGCGATCCGCAGCGCGGCTACATGCTGGGCAGAAAATTGCTGGAGCTAGGGTTCCACGCGTATTCGGAAGTGGAGTTGACGCAGATTGCGCGCCCCATCCTGCAAGGTCTCGCGGACCAGACATCCGATACCGTGCACCTGGCCACCATGGATCATGGGCTGGTCATCTATCTGGACAAGATTGCCAGCCGCCGCGCGATCGAGATCAGTTCGCGCATCGGCGGCAGCAAGCCGCTGATCTCCACCGGGGTAGGCAAGGCCTTGCTGCTCGACGCCGGCGAGCAGGAGTGGGAAGCCATCTACGAAAGTCAGCGCCATCTGCTGCGCCTGCCTGTATCGAAAGCCGCATGGCTGAAGCTGATGCGCAACTACGCGCAGGCCGGCTACGCCTATGACACGGGCGAGGACGAACCGTCCATCCGCTGCGTGGCGGCGCCCATCCGCGACGGCCGCCGCAAGACGGTCGCGGCCGTCAGCGTTTCCAGCACCCTGGAATACATGGATGAAAAGCGCATGGCCGCGCTGGTGCCGGTGGTATGCGAAGCGGCGCGCAGGATCAGCGCGGAACTTGGCAGCAGCCAGGGCTGAGCAGCAGGCGCCGCTTCAGGCGCCTGCCGGCAAGATCGGGCCAGGGGAACGGTCTAGGCCAGGATCTTGCCAGGGTTCATGATGCCTAGCGGGTCCAAAGCCTGCTTGAGCCCGCGGACCAGCGCCAGCTCCGCCTCGCTGCGGCTGTAGTGCAGCCAGGGCCGCTTGTGCAGCCCGATGCCGTGTTCGGCCGAGACCGAGCCCTCCAGGCTGCGCACGATGCCGTAGAACGCGGCTTCGATCTGCTTTTCCGTGCGATGCCCGTCAGCCGGCAAGGGGCCGACCACGATATGCACATTGCCGTCGCCCACATGCCCGAAATAGATCGCCTGCACCGAGGGGAAGTCCCGGGACAGCGCCTCTCTCATGCGCCCGACGCATTCCTCGATGCGCGAAATGGGCGCGGATACGTCGAAGTTGATGGTGGGCGCATAGGTCTTCAGCATCTCCGAGATGGAGTCGCGCAATGCCCAGAACGCCTCGGCATCGGCGTGCGATTGCGCGACTGCCGCATCGGCGATCCAGCCTTCGGCGAGCGCATGCTCCAGCACGGCTTCGAACCTGGCCGCGTCTTCCTCGGGGGCTGCCGCCTGCAGGTCCAGCAACACGTATAGCGGGTGGACGGCGGGCAGCGGCGCGGCGATGCCGCCGGCGGTGGTGGCCGCCTGGTAGTAGTCCTGCCACATCACCTCGAATGCGCTGACCTGTCCGGACAGGCGTTGCTGCGCATGCCGCAGCAGCTTGATGGCCGACCCGAAGTCGGGCGCGGCCACCAGCGCCGTGTTGGCGCCTGATACGCCCGGATGCAGGCGCAACACGGCCTGCGTGACGATACCCAGCGTGCCTTCGGTGCCGATGAACAAGTGCTTCAGATCGGGGCCGGCGTTGTTCTTGACCATCTTGTTCATCATGGAAAGCACGGTGCCGTCGGCCAGCACGGCCTCCAGGCCCAGCACCAGGTCGCGCGCCATGCCGTAGCGTATGACCCGGTTGCCGCCGGCGTTGGTGGAGATGTTGCCGCCGATCTGGCACGAGCCGCGCGCGCCCAGGTCCAGGGCAAAGAAGAATCCGGCTGCCTGGGCGGCCTCCTGGATGGTCTGCAGCGGCGTCCCGGCCAGCACGGTCATGGTGGCCGAGGCGGCATCGATTTCCACGACGCCGGACATGCGCTCCAACGAAACCAGCACGCAGCGCTCCACCGGCACGGCGCCGCCCGCCAGGCCGGTCAGGCCTCCTTGCGGCACTACCGGGCAACGCGCGGCGTGGCACAAGGCGAGCAGACGGGCGACTTCGCCCGTGCTGCGCGGACGCGCCAACGCCAGCGGGGTTCCGCCTTGTTCATCGCTCCAGTCATGCAGGTGCTTGCGGTCGATGTCGGCGCCCGTCAGCACCTCGCCGATGCCAGGTTCGCGCCGCAGCGCGGCCAGCACTTGCTCCGGGCTCCATGGAACCGATGCCGCTTCGGGCGCCGCAATCTTCATGTGCATCACTCCTTTTGACGTGTCTTTCACGTTCATGCCGTTTTTATAATCTCTCATATGTTGAGAGATGTTCTCAGGGTTTGAAAAAATTTTAGCATCAATCTAGAATGCGCCGACGGCACATACAACCGGCCCTGCGGCGTCCTTCCGAGCGCCATGGGCCAGGAAACCGCCGCGCGTCAGCGCAGTTGAATCCGCTGATTTTCCGCAGAAGAAAGGTCTGTTTCCCACGGGAGCAGCGCATTGTTGGAGACAAAGAAATGATGATGGGTATCACTAGAAAGCTGTTCCGGTCCGCGGCGATGGCGGCAGGGTTGGGCGTGTTCGCCGCCGGCTACGCAGGCTATGCCGCCGCTGCGGAAAAGATCGTGCTCAAGGCGGGCCATGCCGCGTCCACCAGCAACACCGGGCACCTGGCTCTGGAACATCTGGCCAAGGAACTCGCGGCCAAGACCGATGGCCGCATCACGATGGAGATCTTCCCGAACTCCCAGCTGGGCAGCGAGCGCGAACTGGTGGAGAGCATCCAGTTGGGCAATGTGGACATGACCTTCGTGTCGTCCGCCGTCCTGGGCAATTTCAATAAGGAATTCTTCGCGCTGGACATCCCCTTTCTGTTCAAGGACCGGGCCAGCGTTTATCGCGTGCTGGACGGCGAGATCGGGCAAGGGCTGCTCGGCAGCCTGGACAAGGTGGGGATCAAGGGCCTGGCGTACTGGGAGAACGGTTTTCGCCAGCTGACCAATAGCAAGAAGGTCATTAAGTCGCCCGCGGACCTGGCCGGCATGAAGATGCGCACCATGGAAAACGAAGTGCACATCGCCGCATGGAAGGCCGAAGGCGCCAACCCCGCGCCGCTGGCCTTCGGCGAGCTCTTCACCGCGCTCCAGCAGGGTACCTTCGACGCGCAGGAAGGCCCGATCAATCTGTTTTACGACATGAAGTTCGACGAGGTGCAGAAGTACATCACCAAGACCAATCATGTCTATTCGCCCTGGCCCCTGCTGATCAATCCGGACGTATACGGCCGCTTCAGCGATGCCGACAGGAAGATCCTCGAACAGGCGGTCAAGGACACCACCGCCTACCAGCGCGATCTGGCGCAGAAGGCCGACGAGAAGGCTGAAGCCGCGATGACGACGGTCACCTTCACCGCCTTGACTCCCGAGGAACTGTCGGCGTTCTCCGGCAAGATGGGGCCGATCCAGGAGATGGTGAAGAAGAAGGTGGGCGGCACCATCGTCGACAGGATCGTGGCTGAAGTGAACAAGGCGGGTAGCTGAGCGCCCGCGGCGCCTAGGCCGCCTCATCCTTGCGCGCGCCGCGCCGCTGGCGGGCGCGCGTGTTCAAGCCGGCAACCGCAAACGCGGTGGCGCGGCCGGGTTGCTGCCCGCCGCAAGCCGGCCTTCTCCGGAACTACGACACCATGTGGAAATTTCTAGACAAGCATCTGGAAGAGATGCTGACCGTGCTCCTGTTGTCGGCCATGTCGCTGCTGATCTGCGCGCAGGTCTTCATGCGCTACGTCATGGACAGCTCGCTCGCCTGGTCGGAAGAGCTGGCTCGCTATTGCTTCATCTGGGCCACTTACCTGGGCGTGAGCTACGCCGTCAAGCGCAATGCGCATATCTGCGTTGAAGCGGTGATCTCCCGCTTTCCGGGTCGCTTGAAGGCCTGCTTCGTCGTCCTGTCGCACCTGCTGTTCATCGTGTTCGCCGTGCTGGTGGTGAAGGAAGGCTACGCGCTGACGCTGAAGATCTTCAAGTTCGGGCAAACCTCGTCGTCGCTGGGATTGCCCATGGGGGTGATCTATCTGGCGCCCACCGTCGGTTTCGGACTGGTCATCCTGCGCCTGATCCAGAGCATTTTTCTCGAGCTGGGCGCGTTGCGCCAAGGGAGCCGGGCATGATCTCGCTATTGCTGTTCGGCAGTTTCCTGGCGCTTCTGATACTCAGCGTTCCCATCGCCATCTCCCTGGGCCTGGCCTCCGCGGTCGCGCTGCTTTACAGCGGCAAGGTCAGCAGCAGCTACATTGCGCAGGGCTTGGTCACCTCCATCGATTCCTTTCCCCTCATGGCGGTGCCGTTCTTCATCCTGGCCGGCGATCTGATGGGGCAGGGCGGACTGTCGCGGCGCCTGCTCAATGTGGGCAACGTGCTGTTCGGCCGCTATACAGGCGGGCTGGCCATCATCGCCATCGTCACCTGCATGTTCTTCGCCGCGATTTCCGGTTCGGGGCCCGCCACGGTCGCGGCCATCGGCGGCATCATGCTGCCCGCCATGGCTCAGCAGGGCTACGACAAGGGCTATTCCGTCGGCCTGATCGCCGCCGCGGGCAGCATCGGCATCATCATTCCGCCCAGCATCCCGATGATCATCTATGCGGTGTCGGCCAATGTGTCGATCACCAAGATGTTCCTGGCCGGCATCATCCCCGGCCTGCTGATAGGCGTGGGCCTGATGATCGTCGCGTACTTCAGCGCGCGCAAGCATGGCTACCGCGGCGTGGACCGCCGCTACAGCGGCCGTGAAATCGCGGCGGCGGTGTGGGATGCCAAGTGGGCGCTGCTGGCGCCGGTCATTATTCTGGGCGGCATCTACGGCGGCGTGTTCACGCCCACGGAAGCGGCTGCGGTCGGCGTGCTCTACGGCTTCGTCGTCGGCGCCTTCGTGCACAAGGAGCTGACGTTCAAGGGGCTGTACCAGGTGATCGCCGGGTCCGCGCTGACCTCGGCCACCGTGATCGTGATCGTCGGCACGGCCACGATCTTCGGGCGAGTGCTGGCGATCGAGCGGATTCCGTTCCTGATCGCCGACTACATCGTGCACCTGACGGACAACCCCATCGTCATCCTGCTGCTGATCAACGCGCTGCTGCTGTTTGTTGGCATGTTCATGGAGACGATAGCGGCCATCATCATCCTCACGCCCATCCTGCTGCCGGTGGTCATGGCGGTCGGCGTGGATCCGGTGCATTTCGGCATCGTGATCATCGTCAACCTGGCGATCGGCATGGTGACGCCGCCGGTGGGCGTGAATCTGTTCGTCGGCGCCCGCATCGGCGGCATTCCGTTGGAGAAAGCCGCGGCCGGCTCTCTTGCCTTCATCGCGGCCATGATCGTCACCTTGCTGGCGATCACATATGTGCCCGCGCTCTCGCTGGCGCCGTTGAGCCTGATGGGCAACTAGCGGGTCCGCGTTCTTTTTTTCTATCAAACCAGGAGTAAAGCATGTCAGGAAAACTGCGGGTCGCGATCATCGGCTCGGGCAATATCGGCACCGACCTGCTGGCCAAGCTGAAGCGCAGCGCGGTGCTGGAACCGGTCTGGATGGTGGGCATCGATCCGGAATCGGACGGGTTGCAGCGCGCGCGGGACATGGGCCTTGAGGTCACCGCCGACGGCGTGGACGGCTTGCTTCCCCACGTGGCAGAGGCCGGCATCCGTTTCGCCTTCGACGCCACCAGCGCCTACGTCCACAAAGAGAACTCGGACAAGCTCACCGCGCTGGGCGTCAAGGTGATCGATCTCACGCCGGCCGCCATCGGCCCCTACTGCGTGCCGCCGGTAAACCTCAAGGATCTGGCGGGCCGGCAGGAGAACAACGTCAACATGGTGACCTGCGGCGGCCAGGCGACCATTCCCATGGTGTATGCGGTGTCGCGCGTGCAGCCGGTGGCGTATGGCGAAATCGTGGCCACCGTGTCCTCGCGCTCCGCGGGGCCGGGCACGCGCAAGAACATCGATGAGTTCACCCGCACCACGGCCGGCGCGGTGGAGCGCATCGGCGGAGCCAAGCGGGGCAAGGCCATCATCATCCTCAATCCGGCGGAACCGCCGATGATCATGCGCGATACGGTCCATTGCTTGACCGAGAGCGAGCCGGACCAGGCGCGCATCACCGAGTCCGTGCACGCCATGATCGCCGAAGTGCAGAAGTACGTGCCGGGCTATCGCCTGGTCAACGGACCGGTGTTCGACGGCAACCGGGTGTCGGTCTACCTGGAGGTCGAGGGCCTGGGCGACTACCTGCCCAAGTATTCGGGGAATCTCGACATCATGACCGCGGCGGCCGTGCGCAGCGCCGAAATGTTCGCCGAGCAGATGCTGGCGTCCGCCGCCCAGGCAGCAAACTAGGAGATGAAGACCATGGAATTGAAAGGCAAGAAAGTCGTACTGCACGACATGACGCTGCGCGACGGCATGCATCCCAAGCGCCACCAGATCACGCTGGAACAGATGGTCTCGATTGCGCGCGGCCTGGACGATGCAGGCGTGCCGCTGCTGGAAGTCACCCACGGCGACGGTCTTGGGGGCGCATCGGTCAACTATGGCTTCCCTTTGCACTCAGACGAGGAGTACCTGTCGGCCGTGGTTCCGGTCATGAAACAGGCCAAGGTGTCGGCCTTGCTGTTGCCGGGCATCGGCACGGTCGAGGACCTGCGGCGCGCGCATGCGCTGGGCGTGCACACCCTCCGGGTGGCCACGCACTGCACCGAGGCGGACACGGCCGAGCAGCATATCGCCGAGGCGCGCAAGCTGGGCATGGACACGGTGGGCTTCCTGATGATGAGCCACATGAACAGTCCGGAAGGGCTGGTGCGGCAGGCCAAGCTGATGGAAGGCTACGGCGCCAATTGCATCTACATCACGGATTCGGCCGGGCATTTGTTGCCCCATACCGTCAAGTCCCGCCTGGAAGCCGTGCGCGGCGCGCTGCGGCCGGAGACGGAACTGGGGTTCCACGGCCATCATAATCTGGCCATGGGCGTGGCCAACAGCATCGCGGCCATCGAGGCCGGCGCGGTGCGCATCGATGCGGCCGCGGCCGGGCTGGGCGCGGGAGCGGGCAACACGCCGCTGGAAGTGCTGGTGTCGGTGCTGGACCTGATGGGCGCCGAGACGGGCGTCGACGTGTTCAAGATCCAGGATGTGGCGGAAGACCTGGTGGTCCCCATCATGGATTTCCCGATCCGCATCGACCGCGACGCGCTGACGCTGGGTTATGCCGGGGTGTATGGCTCGTTCCTGCTCTTTGCCAAGCGCGCGGAACAGAAGTACGGCGTTCCGGCGCGCGAGATCCTGGTCGAGATGGGGCGCCGCGGCATGATAGGCGGCCAGGAAGACATGATCGAGGATACGGCCCTGTCCCTGCTGCGGCAAAAGCGGGCGACCGCCGCCAGCGCCGCCTGAGGCGGGCTGCCGGCCGGCGTCGCGTTCACGGTACGCCGGTCAGCAGATGCTGTGCCGCGCCGGTCGCCGCCCGTCTGAAGCGCGACGGCGACACGCCCATGTGTTCGCGGAAAAAGCGGGAGAAATTGCCGGGCGTGGAGAAGCCCAGGTCCAGCGCCACCGAAGTCAGGGGCTGTTCCTGGTGCACCAGCAGGCGCACGGCTTCCTCCACGCGCACCGCGCTCCAGAAGACCTGCGGCGTGGTGTTGAGCTGGTCGCGGAACAGCGCGAAGAAGTGACCGCGCGACAAGCCCACCCGGCTGGCGACTTCTTCCGCCGTTAGCGGCTCATGGGCGTGCTCGCGCATGTAGGCGATTGCAGCGCGCAGCCTGCGGTCCAGCGCCGGCGCGGCGGGCATGAGACTGCGTGGGCGTTCCGGTCCGGTGGACGATTCGATCGCCGCTTGCAGCAGGGCCTCGACCTCCGCATCCAGGTCGGCGCCGGGGTGTTCGTGCGGCGCGACGATCTTGTCCAGCAGCCGCCAACAGCCCTGGCGCACGGCCGCGTCTATCGGGACGCCGGGCGCTTCGAAGTGGAACGGCCGGCCGGTGGCGGCGCGCCGTTCATCCAGCCAGGGCTTGGCGATATAGAGGACCAGGAAGATGGCCGGGCCGGATCGTTCCAGCAGCCTGGCATCGTGCGACTCGTAGGTGTTGGTGCCGAGCGCCAGGTGCTCGCTGTAGGGGACCGGCGTCTGGCCGACATGCCCCAGCACGCGCGCGCCGCCCAGCCAGAGGGCCAGCTGCACTTCCGCATGCGCGTGCGCGATCAGGTCGTCGCGCAGTTCCAGCACGACGGCGCGGCCGAACGCACCCTCATGCAAGGCGTAGGTCTCCTGCATCTCTGTCTCCCGTTTTTCTTATCGCCCCTGGCGCAAGCCAGAGCCTGCGCCTGGGGCGGGTGCGGCGCTCAGGGAATTTTATGGGTGTTTGCGCTTCCGTCCGCCCTAGGTGTATTCACTAGGCACAAAATCTGACTCTGCGATAAGTCCGCGCACCCGGCGATAAGCGCGCGGCTGCCCGAGCCGATACAGTCCTGAAAATTGCCGGCGTAACGACGGCGCAGAGCGGGACTGACGAAGGAGGCAGCAGCATGGGCACGCAACACGTCAACGGCATGGCCGTGGAAATCGACGGCGAGGGGCCGGCACTGTTGTGCATACACGGCCTGGGTGGATCCTCGAATACGTGGACGCCTGTCATGGACGCTCTCGATGGCTTCCGGGTCATCCGTCCCGACCTGCCGGGCAGCGCGCGATCGCCCGTGGGCGGGCAGCGCCTGTCCATCGCGGCCTATGTGGAGGCGATGGCAGGAGTGCTGGACAAGCTGGACATCGACGCAGCGCATATCGCCGCGCATTCGCTGGGGACCGTGGTGGCCCAGCATCTCGCCGTGATGCATCCCGGACGGGTCAAGTCGCTGGCCCTGTTCGGGCCGCTGGCCGCGCCGCCCGAGGCGGGCCGGCCCGGCATTCGTGCGCGGGCAGACCTGGCGCGCGGCGGCGACGCCGCCATGCAGGAAATCGCCGACGCCATCGTCAAGGGCGCGACCAGCGCCCAGACCAGGCAAGAGCAGCCCGCCGTGCTGGCGCTGGTGCGCGAGAGCGTGATGCGCCAGCCGCCGGAAGGCTATGCGCAGAGCTGCGAGGCGCTGGCGGACGCGCAGCCTGCAGCCGTCGAGGCGCTCGGCATTCCGGCCCTGCTGGTGACGGGCGACCAGGATGGCGTGGCCACGCCCGCCAACGTCGAGGCCCTGGCCGCGCGCATGGCGGGCAGCCGCCGCATCGTGCTGGACGGATGCGGCCACTGGACCACCTACGAAAAGCCGCAGGCCTGCATCAAGGTTCTGCGGGAGTTCCACGCGGCGCTGCGCTAAGCCACGTTTTCCTGGCGCTTCAACATAAAAAATCGGCCTGCCGCGCAGGCCGGAGGAGACCTGTCATGTCCAGAATTGCCATTACCAACGTCGCGATCTTCGATGGCAGCGGCGCGGAAACCTATCAAGGCGAAGTGTTGATCGAAGGCGCGCGCATCGCGCAGGTCGCGCGCGCGCCCCAGCAGGTGAGCCGCGATGGCGCGCGCGTCATCGACGGGCGCGGCCGCTTCCTGATGCCCGGCATGACCGAAGCGCATACGCACTTTTCCTGGAACGATCAGCCCACACTGGCCGCGATCCAATTCATGCCGCCGGAGGAACACATACTCTGGTGCGTGCGCGTGGCCAAGCGCTATCTGGAAATGGGTTGGACCTCGGCCATCGGCGCGGCCGCCGCCAAGCCGCGTCTGGACGTAGTGCTGCGCAACGCCATCAATGCGGGCGAGTGCCCGGGGCCGCGCTACCTGGCGGGCAGCCAGGAAATCACGACCATAGGCGCGCTGGGCGACAATTCGCTGCCGCACATGCCGTTCGACGAATTGAGCTTCGGCAGCGTGTGCAGCGGGCCCGAGGAGATCCGGCGTTCGGCGCGCACTTTCATCAAGTACGGCGTCGACCACCTGAAGATCAACCTGTCCGGCGAGTACATCGCCGGGCTGCCGGCCGAGATGTCGCCTTTCGCCGAAGACGAGATCGCCATGCTGGCGAGCGAGGCCAAGCGCTATGGCAAGCGGGTCGCGGCGCATGCGCGTTCCAGCGAGTCGGTCAAGCAATGCGTGCGCCATGGCATCGAAATGATCTACCACGCCAGCTTCGCGGACGAGGAAGCGCTCGACATGCTGGAAGCTAACAAGGACAGGCACTTCGTTGCCCCAGGCATAGGCTGGCTGATCCGGACCGCCTTCAACGCCTCCGAGTACGGCATCACCCCCGCCATCGCCGAGCAGATGGGCTACAAGCGTGAGCTCGAAATCGCCTCGGAATCGCTGCGAAAAATGCACCAGCGCGGCATCCGCATCCTGCCCGGCGGCGACTACGGCTTTGCCTGGATGCCGCATGGCACCAACGCCAACGACCTCCAGTATTTCGTCGACTACATCGGCATGACCCCCACGGAGGCGCTGGTGTCCGCCACCGGCCTGGGCGGCCACATCATGCAGCGCCCGGATGAGTTGGGCATGCTGCGTCCCGGCTATCTGGCGGACGTGGTCATGGTCGACGGCGATCCGCTCAAGGACCTGTCCTTGCTGGTTGATCCGGACAGGATCGTGCTGGTGATGAAGGATGGGGAAGTGTGCAAGGACACTCGCTCGCCCGCGCAGGGCGATGCCGCAGCGTTGCAGATAAGCGAGAGCCTCAGGGAGACCGCGGCGCATTGAGCGCGAGCGGCCGCCGCAAGGGGCGCGGCCTTCCTTCAGACCGAACGTGCAACAGCCGCGCCGTGCGCGATCAGTTCGCCGATCCGGTCTATCAATGCCAGCAGTTGCGGCGTCGCCGGCAAGGCCGTGTTCATCCGCAGGCAATTCGAGTAGAGGCTGCCGTCTGCCGAGAACATGGCGCCCGGGCAGATGCTGAAGCCTTCTGTTTGCCCCTGGCGCATCAATTCCCGCGTGTCGGTTCCGGCTGCCAGTTCCAGCCATAGCAGGAACCCGGCATGCGGTTGCGCATAGCGGGCGCTTGGGGGCCAAGTAGACCGGATTCGCGCCGTGATGGCGCGCATCGAAGCCTGTGTCCTGGCCGCGAAGCGCCGCAAGTGCCGGTCATAGTCGCCGCTGAGCATCAGGTCGGCCAGCGCGGCCTCCATGATGGGCGATCCCGCCAGGCTGGCTTCGACGCGCTTTTCCGTGGCTTCGTGTACGAAGCGTCCGGCCTCCAGCCAGCCGGTACGCCAGCCCGGAGCCAGTGTCTTCGACACGGACGAGCAATACAGCACCATGCCTGCGGTGTCGAAGGTCTTGCATGAGGGTTCGCGTTGCGCCTGCATGGTGATGTCGCCATACGGATCGTCTTCGATCAGCGGCACCCCCGCGTGCGCGAGGATTTTCACCAGCCGCTGTTTGGCCTTCACGGGCATGGTGAAGCCGGAAGGGTTGTTCGCAGTGGGACTAGCGACCACCGCTGCGATCCGGTAGCGCTTCAGTGCGCTTTCGAGCACATCCAGATCCATGCCCCGATCCGCATGCGCGGGAATCTCCAGCGCCTTCAGGCCATGCGCCTTCAGCAGCATCAGCGTGCCGAAGTAGCAGGGCGATTCGACCGCCACCGTATCGCCCGCCTTGGTTACCACGCCCAGCGCGATTTGCATGGCCTGTGTGGCGCCTGCCGTGATGATGAGCTTGTCCGGATCCAGGTTCCCATCCCAGCGCAGCGCGCGCTTCGCGATCTGGCGGCGCAGGTCCATGCGACCGGGCGGCACGCTGTACAGCACGCCCTGCGCGCCCAGACGGCGGTGCGCGGCCGCAGCGCTGCGGGCCAGCGCGCGGCTGGGCAGCCAATCGGGGCAGGGCGTGGCCGCGCCCAACATGACCAGGTCGGGCGAGCGGGCCTGGGCGAACAGATCGTGGACCTGCCCGGTCAGCGTGACGGGGCGGGGCAGGGCGGCCGGCCGTTTGGGGAGAGGACGGGCCGCCGGTGTCTGCTGCCGCGGCGCCACGTAGTAGCCGGAACGGGGGCGGGCAACGACCAGGCCCAGCGATTCCAGTTCGCGCAGGGCGCGTTCGGCGGTGGGCGCGCTGACCTCGTTGGCTTGTGCCAGCTGGCGCACCGATGGCAGCTTGTCGCCGGGCGTGAGCTGGCCGCGCGCGATGATGGCGCCTAGCCGCGAGGCGATGCGGCCGTAAGTCGTGGTGGAACTGGCCATGAAATTCTGTATAGGTAATATTTATATAAATCTGACTATACAGATTGAATGGCGATGGCACTAGCATCAGATCTTGTCTACTTGCCGGGGGTTTTGATGAAAGTTGCCATGCTTGCGTATGACGGGTTCACCGATGTGGATCTGTTCCTGCCCTGGGACCTGTTCAATCGCGTGCAGGATCCGGACTACGTGAACTACCAGGGGACTTGGTCGGTCCGCATCTGTTCAGACGTGGATGAGGTCAGGTCCAATACCGGCATCAGCTTCCGGCCGCATGGAAAGCTGGAAGAACTGCGCGAGGCCGACGCCGTGTTCATCGTCAGCGGTCCCGGTTCGCGCGCCAAACTGGCGGACTCGGACTTCATGGGACGCTTGCAACTGGACCCGGACCGCCAGGTGATCGGAGCCATCGATTCGGGCGTGCTGTTCCTGGCCAGGCTAGGCTTGCTGGAAGGCAAGACGGCCACGACCTATCCCGGCGTGTTCGCCGAACTGGAGTCGATGGGAATCAGCACTGTGCACGAACCGCTGGTGGTGCATGGCAATGTGGCTTCGGCGGGCGGATGCCTCTCCACCCAGGATCTCGCGGGCTGGATCGTCGAACGCTTGCTGGGCAAGGAGAAGTCCGAGGCGATGTTGGGGATGATCGCCAAGGTGGATTGAGGATGCGTGGCGCCGCTCTGCGGCCTTGCCACAGGTGCTTCCGCGGCGAGACACTGAAATCCTTATTTTTTTGCTCTGAGTGTTTGCACAGGACGCCGGGTCAATTTCGTCTTGAAATCCTGGCGGGCATCACAAATGATGTGGATATAGACCCGGTCTCCAATGACTTCGTAGATGACGCGATTCTTCACGGCGAAGATTTCCAGAAAATGAGTGGCCGGCAGCTCCGGCAGCGCATGTCCCGCATTCGGGAATTGCTCAAGCTTCAGGATCGCCTTCTTGATTTTGGAATAGGCGTTCAGCCACGTCGTTTGCGTGAAATGCTTGCGGATGTACCGCCGGACTTCATGAAGGTCGTCTACCGCAGTTTGAAGAAAGACAACCTTGTGGCTCATTCTTCATCATCCTTGTCCATCGTTTCGATCTGGGCAAAGACATCCGCGGCTGGCGTAATCCGGCCTTCCTCTATCTCCTTGCGGCCATGCGCGAGCAACTGGAGCAAGGCCATGGCCTGTTCCTGTTCTTCATAGCTTTCAACATCCATGACAACCAGCTTGGCCTCGCCGTTCTGCGTGATGAGCATGGGCTCGCGAGTTTGCGAGAGAGTTGTGACGATTTCCGCCGCATGGCTTTTGAGATAGGAAATCGGTTTGACTTGAGTCGAGTATTTCATGGGGGACTGATCTCCGAGCGGATATGTCAGTAAGACCGATTATAGTCTGAATTCAGTCCCCCCTCCATCAGATCAAGCCTCGCCCAGCCCCATCCTCACGCTCGCCGCCAGCATCTGCGCCGTTGCCGCCGATAGCGTCCAGCCCAGATGCCCGTGCCCCGTGTTGTAGAACACGCCCGGCCGCTTGCCGGGGCCGACCCGCGGCATCATGCTGGGCGTCATCGGGCGCAATCCGCACCAGGGCACCACGCGCGAGGTGCGGATGCCGGGGAAGTGCTTGCGGGTCCAGTCCACCAGCGGCTGCACGCGTTCGGCGCGGATGTCCATGTTGAAGCCGTTGAACTCCGCCGTGCCGGCCACGCGGAAGCGGTCGCCGAGGCGGCTGGTGACGATCTTGGCGGCTTCGTCCAGCAGGCTGACCTGCGGCGCGGCGGCCTGGCTGGCGGCGTCGTCCAGGTGCACGCTGATGGAGTAGCCTTTGACTGGATAGATGTTGAGTGTGTCGCCCAACTGCCTGGCGAATTGCCGGCTGACGGCGCCGGCGCAGACGACGATGGCATCGGCCTCGTGCTGTTCGGTCCGCGCGCCGCCTTCGCGCGCGACGTCGAGCACGTAGGGCGCGCCGTCCAGGCTGATATTGCGGATGTCGGCGTCCTGCGCGAAGCGCACGCCGCGGCGCTCGCAGGCGCGGGCCAGGCCGCTTGTGAACTTGTGGATATCGCCGGTGGCATCCGAGGGCGTGTAGAAGCCGCCGTAGCAGGAGGTTTGCAGCGTGGGTTCGATGTCGCGCGCTTCCTGGGGGGATACCGCGTAGCGCTCCAGCCCGCCTTCCTGCAGCAGGGCATTGGCGCGGCGGGCGGTCTCGAAGCTGGCGGCGTCGTGGTAGATGTGCAGGATGCCGCGGCGCTCCAGGTCGAAATCTATCCCTTCCTCTTCAGCCATGGTGTACAGATGCTGGCGCGCGGCGATGGCGAGGCGGGTGGTCTCGATGGTGTTCTTGCGGTAGTTGCGGATCTGTCCGATGAACTGCGCCAGCCACGAATACTTGTGCCAGCTGAAGCGGGGATTGAGCAGCAGCGGGGCGTTGTGGCGTCCGAGCCAGCGCAGGCCCTTGAGGATGGTCGCGGTACTGTTCCAGACCTCGGCGTTGCTGGCGGACAACTGGCCGCCGTTGGCGTAGGAGGTTTCCATGGCGGGGTAGCGCTGGCGGTCGTAGACGGTGACGTCGTATCCCAGTTTGCTCAGGGCATAGGCGGACGTGACACCGGTGATACCGGCGCCAATGATGGCGATGCGGGGCATGATGGCTCCAGATTGGGTGGCCGCGGCCACCCGGCCGCAGCACCCCATCTGTCTCTGTACCTGAGAGCTTCACCCGCAGCGCAGGCGGCGGGTTCCCCTTCGGTGGGCGCGCTCGGCGCCTCTCTCCAGATTGTCTAGACCGCGCAGTCCTGTTTGCCTGAGAGTTTCCGGGGCGGTTGCTCCGTCGGCGCCTGCCGCTGTGGACGGGTCTCTTCTGCGGGGTTTTGGATCGACGAGGCGAGGATAGCCAAAATCCACCGGAATGAGACCAAGGGTTAATACCAATGAATCGTCCCGTCGCGTTACGATGCATGCGCGTCGCCAGCCTACGGCGTCGTGGAAATTCAACACCACATGGGATGACGGGAATGCGCTTGAACGGAATGTTGCGCACGGGATTGTTTGCGCTGATAGCCGGCGGCTGCGCCGTGGCGTATGGCGGCCAGGCCGAGGTGGACCGCAAGGTCGACGAAGCGGCGCAGGCCGTCATGCGTGAACACGGCATCGCCGGCCTGTCGATCGCTATTACCCAGAACGGGACGCAGCGCTTCTACAACTACGGCGTGGCGTCCAAGGAAACGGGCAAGCCGGCCGGCAGCGATACGCTTTACGAAGTCGGGTCCATCAGCAAGACCTACACGGCAACCTTGGCCGGCTACGCTCAGGCGCGCGGTCGTCTCGCCTTGAGCGACAGCCCGGCCAAATACCTGCCCGAGCTGGCCGGCAGCAACTTCGCCAAGCTCAGCCTGATCAATCTGGGCACGCACACGACGGGCGGTTTTCCCCTGCAGGTGCCCGGCACGGTGCGGGACCAGGCGCAGTTGATGGCCTATCTAAAGGCCTGGAAGCCGGAGCACGCCGCCGGTACGTATCGCACCTACGCCAATCCCAGCATCGGCATGCTGGGCGTGATCGCCGCCAGGAGCCTGAACCGGCCGTTCAAGACGGCCATGGAGCGGGACCTGTTTCCCAAGCTGGGCCTGACCAGCACCTACATCGACGTGCCGCCCGCCAGGATGGCGGACTACGCGCAGGGCTACAACAAGCAGGATGCTCCCGTGCGGGTGAATCCTGGCGTGCTGGCGGACGAAGCCTACGGCGTGAAGACCAGCGCGCGCGACCTGATCCGCTTCGTCGATGCGAACATGGGCCTGAATGTGGCCGATGCCGAACTCCGCAACGCGATCGCGCAGACGCAAGTCGGCTATTACCAGCTGGGCGACATGACCCAAGATCTGGTCTGGGAGCAGTTGCGCTATCCCGTGGCGCTGGACGCGTTATTGACGGCCAATGCCGGCAACTACAACAGCCAGAGCCAGGCCGTGGTTGCGCTGAACCCGCCGCTGCCGCCGCAGGACGCCGTGTGGATCAACAAGACGGGTTCGACCAACGGCTTCGGCGGCTACGTGGCGTTCGTGCCGTCGAAGCAGCTGGGCATCGTGATACTGGCCAACCGGAATTATCCGAACGAGGCGCGGGTGCGGCTGGCCTACAAGATCCTGGGCGAACTGGATAAGTAGGCGCGCCGGCCAATGGGCTAGCGCGCGGGCAGCTGCCGCGCCGCGTCGAAGCGGGGCAGCATATCCATCACCTCCAGCCGCTTGCACAGCTGCGCCAGCCGTTCCATTTTGTAGGCGTTCACGTCCATGCCGGCGTAGTCATAGAAGCCCTGGCCGTCGCGCAGTCCGTTGCGTCCTTGCTCCATGTTGCGGGCGATGACGGCGGGCGAGGCGAAGCGCGGATCGATGGCATCGGACAGGTAGCGCGAGGCGTAGTAGAGGATATCGCCGCCGCCCCAATCGATGAATTCCAGCAGGCCCAGCACCGAAAAGCGCAGGCCGAAGCCCAGGCGCACGGCGGTGTCGATGTCTTCGGCGCTGGCCACCCCTTCCTCCACCATGCGGGCGGCTTCGTTCATGGCCAGGGCCTGGATGCGGGGCACGATGTAGCCGGCGGCGGGCGCGCATTGCACCGGCTTCTTGCCTGCCAGGCGCAGCACTTGCAGCAGGCCTTGCGTCGCGGCCTCGCTGGTTTGCGGACCGCGGCTGACTTCCACCAGCGGTATCAGGTAGGCGGGATTGAGCCAGTGCGCGTTCAGGAAGCGTTGCGGACTTTCCACCAGTTCCGCCAGCTCGGTGACGAGAAAGGTGGACGTGGTGGAAGCGATGATGCTGTCTGGCGCGCAGGCAGCGCTCAGCCAAAGAAAAGCATCGCGCTTGGCGTCCAGGCGTTCGGGCACGGCTTCGAACACCACGCGCGCCTGCCGCAAGTCTTCAGCCGCGTCCTGGCGCGTGCACAGGCGGACGCGCGCCAGCGCGATGTCCGCTTGCGACGCGTCCAGCAAGCCCAGCCGGGCCAGGATGCCCAGTTCGCGGCGCAGGTCATCCCGTACTCGGGAAAAGTACGTGGATTGCTCTGCGGGCGTGCGCGGCTTGATGTCTATCAGTGTGACGTCCAGCCCCGCATGTACATATGACAGCGTGATGCCCACGCCCATGCGGCCGGCGCCGATCACGCACAGTTTCTCGTTCATGGCATGCATCCTCGTTTCAGCAGCCTTCGGTCAGCAGCTTGCGCATGTCGTCGCGCGACAGGCGGTCCAGGCCCAGGCGTTCCAGCGTGCGCCCTTCAGCGTAGAGGTCGCGGCCGGTCACCGCGCTGGCCAGGCTCAGCAGGCCTTGCGCCACGGGCGTGGACACGCCCGCCCAGCGGCCGGCGGACACCAGGAACGACAGGCCGAGCCGCGTGTCCTCGAGCATGTAGCGGTGGGTGCGCAGGTCTATGTCCTCGCGCCAGTCGCCGCTGTCGGTGAGCTTGCCGTGGGCGCCGCGGCCGTACATCCATTCGTCGCCTGCGGCGGCGTAGTGGTCGGCCAGCGGAAAGTGCGGCGCGGCATAGCCCAAGGCCACGCGGATGGCGATGCGCTCCGTGTCCAGCGCGTCGGTCACGCGCCGTATGGCAGGCTGTGTGCCTTCATTGTGGATATCCCATTTGTCGAAGTGCTCCAGCGGACCCGCGTTCATCATGATGAGCGGTGGGTGGATGATGGGACCGGCATTCATCAGCGCGCCGGAGAGCCCGTCCTCTATCGGTTCGATGCTGTCGTAGGCGCGCTTGACCACGGCCAGCGCGGGCCCGGACAGGCGGCGCGGAAAGACGCCGGTAGGCAGACGGGTCGCGTAGCCGCTGATCACCACCTTTTCGCCGTGCTTGCGGGCCAGGTAGGGCAGGGTGCCGGTCTCGGCAAAGGCGGTATCGGCGGAATTGCCGGCGTCTTTCATGGCGCGGGCGAAGACGTAGCTGCCGAAGGTGCCCGGCGGCAGGAACACGACCTGGCCGTCGCGCAGCAGGGGAGCCATTTCCTGCGCCAGGGCTTCGTGCGTGGTCGACGGCAGGGGAATGACCAGCAGTTCCGCATCGCCCACGGCCGCGGCCAGGTCGCGCACCAGCTGCAATTGCTGGGGGCCATCGCCCAGCGGGATCTGGCGGCTGCCGCGATAGTCGGTGACGGCCAGCGCGCCTGCGTCCCGCAATCCCTGGAAGGCTGCCCAGTCGCGGCGCCACCAGCGCACCTGATGGCCTTTTTCAAACAGGTCGGCCGCCGCCGCATAGCAGCCGTGGCCGCCGCCTATGACGCTGATTCTCATGGACAAGCTCCGTCTGATGGAGTCTCGATCCTAGCGGCGGCTTGCAGGCGGGGCTGCGCCGAACGCGCAAGCGGCGTTCCGATCCGGCAAGCGAATCCAGTCGTCTGGCGGCGCCTAATGCCTGTTGCGGCGCAGGGTATCCGAGGGCAGGCAGCCGTAGCGTTTGCGGTAATGCGTGGCGAAATGCCCGAAGCTGGCGATGCCGTGCCGCAACAGGATATCGGTGACGCTGTCGCCTGCGCTGGCTTGCTCCAGCGCCGCATGCACCAGGGCCAGCCGCTGGTTGCGCACGTAGTCGCTGGGGCTTTGCTTCAGGAACTGCGTGAAGCCGTTTTGCAGCGTGCGCACGGATACGCCGCAGTGCGCGGCCAGGTCCGATAGCGAAAGAGGTTCGTCCGGATGGCTTTCTATGTAGTCGCGCGCCCGGCGTACGTGCAGGGGCAGCGGCTGGCGGCGATCGGCCAGCAAGGCTGCGGAATAGTTGTGCGGCAGCTGGGTCAGCAGCAGCGTCAGCAGATAGTCCGAGAAGCCCGCGGCCAGCGTCTGCGTGACGCCTTCGATGGCGGGGTTGCGGTACAGCCGGCATAGATAGTCCAGCGTTTCACGCACTGCCACCGGCCCGGGCGCGTCGGCCTCCATTTGCAGGTCGAATACCAGCGCCTGTTTGATGGGGCGTTCCAGCAGCCGTTGCAGCTGGCGTTCCAGCGCTTCGCGTTCGATGCGCAGGATCAGGTTGCGGCAGTCGCGGCCGATGCGGATCACGCTGCGTTCGGAGGGCGAGGAGATGGTCAGGCTGCCCGCGTTCATGGAGGCGCTGCGCTTGCCCAGCGTGATCAGTCCGGATCCTTGCAGGGTGATGCGGATCAGGTAGTAGCTGGCGATGTCGCCGGCGTCGATCTCGACCTCGGCGCCGTAATGCAGATCGAACAGCGCGGCGTTGCCGAAGAACACGCCATACAGCCGCGACTGCAGGGGCTTTCCCGGGGGCACGCACATGCGGTGCGACCATAGGTGCTGGCTGACCTGATCCTTGATCTCGGCGATGTTGCCCGAGTCCAGCAAGCAATGGCGGTCCAGCGGATTGGTGTCGTTGAACATGCTTTCCTGCGCAGCGGGAACAGTCATTGCGTCAGGCGTACAGAGGCTGGCCGCGCAAAGACCTACAAAAGATGGGCCTGCAAGCAAGTGAGGCGCAACCTCGCCCATTGGGCGATGGGCAGATCTCACCACCATACAAGGGAAACAAACCATGACTGACGGCAGCCCGCGGCACGGATCAAAACCCAGCTACGCCTACGAGTGGTACGTCGTGGTGATATGCATGCTAGCGTACATATTTTCCTTCGTCGACAGGCAGATCCTGGCGCTGATGATCGAACCCATCAAGCACGATCTGCAACTGTCCGATACGCAATTCAGCTTGCTGCACGGACTGGCGTTCTCGCTGTTCTACGCCTTCATGGGCATCCCCATCGCGCTGCTGGCGGATCGCTATTCGCGCCCGAAAATCATCGCCATGGGCGTGGCGTTCTGGAGCCTGGCCACGGCGGCCTGTGGCCTGTCGCGCAATTTCGCGCAGATGTTCCTCGCGCGCATTGGCGTGGGCGTGGGGGAGGCGGCGCTGTCGCCCGCCACCTACTCCATGCTCAGCGACATGTTTCCGCGTGAAAAACTGGGGCGCGCCGTCGGGGTCTATTCGATCGGTTCGTTCATTGGCGGCGGCATGGCCTTTCTGATCGGCGGCTATGTCATCGATCTGCTCAAGAGCGTGGACACGGTCACCTTGCCCTGGGTAGGCGCGATGCGGCCGTGGCAGGTGACCTTCTTCATCGTGGGACTGCCTGGTCTGCTGATCGCGCTGCTGATCCTGCTGACGGTGCGCGATCCGCAGCGGCTGGGTTTGCGGCGCAATGCATCGGGGCAGGCCCAGAAGCCCGCCATGAAGGACACCTTCCGTTTCCTCGGGCGCCACCGCCGCACCTTTTTCTGCCACTACCTGGGCTTCTCCTTCTATGCGATGGCGCTGTTTGCGCTGCTGGGCTGGACGCCGGCGTTCTACATGCGCAAGTTCGGCATGTCGCCGGTGGATGCCGGCTACATGCTGGGCGTGGTGGTGCTGGTCGCCAATACCGCAGGCGTGTTCTGCGGCGGCTGGCTGATGGACTGGCTGGCCCGGCGGGGCTACAGCGATGCGCCGCTGCGCGCCGGGGTGATCGGCGCGGCGGGCATGGCGGTGCCGGCGGTGATCTTCACCCAGGTGGATTCCCTGTGGCTGTCGGTGGGGCTGTTGCTGCCCGCCATGTTCTTTGCGTCGTTTCCCATGCCGACCTCGACGGCCGCGATGCAGATACTTCCTCCCAATCAACTGCGCGCGCAGGTGTCGGCGCTGTTCCTGCTGATCTCGAACCTGATCGGGCTGGGGCTGGGCACCACTGCCGTGGCCATGTTGACGGACCGGTTGTTCAAGAGTCCGGCGGCGGTTGGACAATCCATGTCTGTCCTGGTCGGCGTGGCGACGGTGCTGTGCATCGCCTTGCTGGCGCTGGGCTGCAAGCACTACCGGCGCAGCCTGAACCTGGAAGCGCAGGACCTCCGGCCGCTTGAGCCCGCGCGCGTGTCGTCCTGAAAGGGGCGTCCAGGGGCTGCCGGGGCCACGATGCGGCCCTTTTTTGGATCCTGTTACCTCTGCGTTGAACTACACATCCCTGGTAAAGGAAATGGTGCCGGGGATGCGCTATAACGAACGCTTTACGCATCACTGTTCCGTGCCTGGCGCAGTGGGCGGGCCGCCATGCTGGCTGGCCGCGCCCCACGCCGTCCCATGCCGGACCCCAATTCATGCCCCCTGTTTACCGCCGTCCCTTCCTGGTTCCCTTGCTTGTCCTGACGGGCGTCCTGGCAGGGTGCTCTTCCCCCAAGCCAGAGTTCGAAAAAGAAGATTTCACCCAGAACAACACTTACTCGCGCACCGTCGCCGCGAGTAACGTCGCGGCCTGCGATGCCGGCCGCCGCGCCTTGCTGAGCCAGGGCTACAACATCGACAAGTTCGAGGGCTCGCGCGTCACGGGACACAAGAATTTCCAGGACGAAAGCGGACAGCACACGCAGATTGCCTTCAACATCGAATGCGCCTCCGACGGCGGCGCGAGCGAGCGCGCCACGGTGTTCGCCAACGCGGTGCAGGACCGCTATTCGATCAAGCGCACCAACAGCTCGGCCAGCGTGGGCGTAAGCGTGCTGGGCCAGGTGTCCATGCCGTTCGGCTCCAGCGACGACTCGCTGGTGAAGACGGGCAGCCAGACGGTTGCGCGGCCCAAGTTCTATGAAGGGTTTTTCCAGCTGTTGCAGCGCTTTCTGCCAGATGCGCAGGCGGCCGCCGCGCCGCCTGCGCCCGCGACCGGCCGGGCAAAGCCGCAGCCCAAGATCGCGCCGGCCGAGCCGGCGGAATCGCCCGACAAACCGGCGGACACGTTGAATCCGGCGGCGGCCAACGGCGCCGGCGAATCTCCGAAAACCCCAGCGGCGGGAGGCGCCAGTTCGCCCGCTGTGCCTGCGTCGACGGCTTCCCCGCCCGCAGCGCCTGCACCAGCATCTGCCGCCCCTGCGTCCAGCGCGCCCGCAGCAAAACCCACGCCAGCGCCGGCCGCTGAGGCCAGCCCCGAAGCGGCCAAGTAGGGCCGCGCCGCCGCGCCGGCTTGCCGTAGCGCAAACAGTTGCGGCGCGCCGATACGCGGCGCGGTCCGCAATCCGGCGATAATGCCGGGCATCATGACCTATCAACTCCTGAAAATGCTCCACGTCGCGGCCGTGGTCGCCTGGCTGGGCGGATCGCTGTTCGTGTCGCTCTTCCTGCTGTCCTCGCAGCCGCAGGACAGTGAAGAAGCGCCGAAAGAACGCAAGATGCTGGGCGCCTTGCGCCGCTGGACGCTGTACGTGACCACGCCGGCCATGGTGCTGACCTGGCTGGTCGGTCTGCACCTGGCCATGACCTTCGGCTGGTTTGCCATGACCTGGATCTGGGTCAAGGTGGCCTTCGCGCTGGCGCTGTCGGCGCTGCTCGGCATCCAGAGCGCGGCGTTGCGCCGCATGGCCAACGGCAGCGCCAAGCGCCCGCCGCTGGTGGACCTGTACGCGCCGTTCACCGTCATCGCTTCCGCGGTCATCGTGACGCTGGTGGTCGTCAAGCCTTTCTGATCCGCGCGGCCGGACATGTGCCGGGACCATATGCCCAGCCGCCATAACCAAACGCCCCTGTAATAAGGACTCAACGAACTATTCGTTCGCGTGCTCCGTCCCTCTCCCTAGAATCGTTTCTCTCATAACCGCATAGCCTGAGAGGCGATTCCAACATGACTTCCCGTTTCTTCAAGCGCCTGCTGGGCGCGGTGCTGGCTTCGGCGGCAATGTTCCATGGCCCGGCGTTTTCGGCTGATCCCAAGCCCCTCAAGGTGGGCGTGCGCGGCGGCGTCGACGAGCAGATCTGGGAGGTGGTGGCGCAGGTCGCCAAGAAGAACGGCCTGGCGGTGGAGCCCGTCATCATCACCGGCACCGCCAGCCCCAACGAGGCGCTCAACAACGGCGACCTCGATGCCAACGCCTTCCAGCACATACCTTTCCTGAACGACCAGATCAAGCAGCGCGGCTACAAACTCGTGTCCGTGGCCAACACGCTGATCTCGCCCATCGCGTTCTACTCCAAAAAGTACAAGTCGCTGCAGGAATTGCCCGAGGGCGCCCGGGTCGGCATCCCCAATGACCCCAGCAACCAGACGCGCGCGCTGGTCATCCTGCGCGACCAGGGCTTGATCACGCTGAAGGACGGATTCGATCCTGCCACCGGCACGGCGACCCTGGCGGACGTGACCTCCAACTCCAGGAAGCTCAACTTCGTGGAAAGCGCTTCCGTGGTGCTGGCGCGCTCGCTGCCGGACGTGGACACCGCGGCCATCGTCAACAGCTTCGCCTATCAGGCCGGGCTGATCGCCACGCGCGACGGCATCGCGGTGGAAAAGAAGGAAAACAATCCCTACGTGAACATCATCGCGGTGCGCGAACAGGACAAGAACGCGCCCTGGGTGCCCGAACTGGTCAAGGCCTACCACTCCGAAGAGGTGCGCCAGTTCATTCTGAGCAAGTACGAAGGTTCGGTCATTCCGGTTTTCTGAGGCTGGAAGCGGGCAATGATGCAACACGAATTTTCCGTGAGCGGGCTGGTCGACGCCGCGCCGCAAACGCCGGCCGGCGACGCGCACATCGTCTTCGAAGGCTTGCAGAAGCGCTACGAGGGTACGCAGGGGCCGGTGGCCGCTTTGTCCGACGTGTCGTTCTCCATCGCCCGCGGCGAGGTGTTCGGCATCATCGGACGCAGCGGCGCGGGCAAGTCCACGCTGCTGCGTTCCATCAACATGCTGGAGCGCCCCAGCGCCGGCCGCGTGCTGGTGGACGGCGTCGATGTGGGCGGCCTGGATGAGCATGCGCTGGTGGGCCTGCGCCGCCGCATCGGCATGATCTTCCAGCACTTCAACCTGCTGTCGGCCAAGACGGTGGCCGAGAACGTGGCCTTGCCCTTGCGGGTGGCTGGCGTGAAGCCCGCGGCCGCGCGGGCCAGGGTGGAGGAATTACTGGAACTGGTGGGGTTGCGCGACAAGGCCGACGCCTATCCGGCAAAGCTGTCCGGGGGCCAGAAGCAGCGCGTCGGCATCGCACGCGCGCTGGTGCACCAGCCGGAGATCCTGCTGTGCGACGAAGCCACGTCGGCGCTGGACCCCGAGACCACGCAGTCGATCCTGGCCTTGCTGCTGGACATCAACCGCAAACTGGGCCTGACGGTGGTGCTGATCACGCACGACATGGCAGTGATCCGCGAGGTCTGCCACAAGGTGCTGGTGCTGGACGGCGGCCGCAAGGTCGAGGAAGGCGAGGTCTGGCGCGTGTTCGGCAACCCCCTGGCCGATGCCACGCGGGCCTTGCTACGGCCTTTGCAGCACGACCTGCCGGCCGACCTGGCGGGCAGGCTGGTGCCCGACCTGCAAGGCCGCGCGGGCGTGGCGGTGCTGCGGCTGCGCTTCACGGGGCAGGGGCGCCCGCAGGGCGTGTCCTTGCAGGCGCTGGCGGCGCTCGGCCCCGGCGCGACGCTGCTGCATGGCGGCCTGGACCGCCTGCGCGGCCACGCCCAAGGCAGTCTGCTGGTTTCCGTGCCAGCGGGCGCATTACAGGAAGAGGCCACGCGCGCCGCGCTGGTGGCCGATCAGATCAAGGTGCTGGGTTATGTCGCTGCCGATGCTTGATAAATACCTGCAGGCTTTTCTGCAGACCCTGGCCATGGTGGGCGTATCCGCCATCATCGCCATCGTTCTGGGCCTGGCGCTGGCCGTGGTGCTGACCGTCACCGCGCCCGGCAATCTGTATCCCCGGCCGCGCTTCAACAAGGTCCTGTCGGTGACGGTGAATACCTTCCGCGCCATCCCCTTCATCATCCTGCTGGTGGCGATGCTGCCGTTCACGCGCTTCCTGGTGGGCACCACGCTGGGCACCTGGGCCGCCATCGTGCCGCTGTCGGCCAATCTGGTGCCGTTCTTCGCGCGCATCGCCCAGGTCAGCCTGAACGACGTGGACCACGGCCTGGTGGAGGCAGCGCGGGCCATGGGCTGCCGCCGCTGGCACATCGTGCGCCACGTGCTGTTGCCGGAAGCCTTGCCGGGCATCATCGGCGGCATGACGGTCAGCGTCATTGCCATGATCAACGCCTCGGCCATGGCCGGTGCGGTGGGCGCCGGCGGCCTGGGCGATCTGGCGATCCGCTACGGCTACGAACGCTACGAGACCCGCGTCATGTTCGAGGTGATCGTGATCCTGATCGCGCTGGTTTCCATTGTGCAATTCACCGGCGAATGGCTGTCGCGCCGCGCCGACCACAAACGCTGACTTTGCACCGGGGCCGCATGCTCCGGTCTTACCCGAAAACACAGGAACACTGAAATGTCCGAGTCCCCGCAACACGGCTTCGCCACGCGCGCCATCCACCTGGGCTACGACCCGCTGGACGAGCAGGGCGCGCTGGCGCCGCCTCTCTACCTGACCTCCACCTACACCCAGGACAGCATCGAGGCCTTCGACCAGATCCGCCTGGGTGAGAAGCAGGGCTACGTCTACGGCCGCACGCGCAATCCGACGCAGGCGCTGCTCGAAGAGCGGCTGGCATCCTTGGAGGGAGCCGAGGCTGGCGTGGTGACGGCGTCGGGCATGGCAGCGATTTCGGCGACCTTGTTCTCGCTTTTGCAAAGCGGCGACGAGATCGTGGTGGACCAGATCGTGTACGGCACCGCCTTCACCCTGTTCACGCAGGGCCTGGCGCGGTTCGGCGTGCGCGCGGTGTTCGCCGACTTCACCCGTCCCGAGACCGTGGCCGCGGCCATCGGCCCCAAGACGCGCGCCGTCTACTTCGAAACGCCCGCCAATCCGAATCTGCGCCTGGTGGATATCGCGGCGGTGTCCGCCATCGCCCGCGGCAAAGGTGTGCTGACTATCGTCGACAACACCTTCGCCACGCCGGTGCTGCAGCGGCCGCTGCAGCATGGCGCGGACATCGTGCTGCATTCGGCCACCAAGTACCTGGGCGGCCACGGCGACCTGCTGGCCGGCGCGGTGCTGGGCCGCAAGGAGCACATTGACGCGATCCGGTTGCAGGGGTTGCGCTACTTCACCGGCGCCACCTTGTCGCCTTTCACGGCTTTCCTGGTGCTGCGCGGGATCAAGACGCTGGAATTGCGCGTGGCGCGCCATAGCGAATCCGCCTTGCGGGTGGCCAAGCTGCTGCGCGAGCATGCGGCGGTGGCCGACGTGTTCTATCCCGGCTTGGCCGATACTGCGGGGGCCGAGATCGCGCGCCGCCAGCAATCGGCGGGTGGCGGCCTGGTCGCGTTCGAGTTGAAGGGCGGATTGACCGCTGGCCGCAACCTGCTCAATAGTCTGAAGCTGGCGCGCATCGCAGTCAGCCTGGGCGATCCTGAAACCCTGATCCAGCATCCCGCGTCGATGACGCACGCCAGTTACACGGCTGAGGACCGCGAACGCTATGGATTGTCCGAGGGCTTGCTGCGCCTGTCGGTGGGCCTGGAGACGCCTGAAGACATCCTGTCCGATCTCAGACAGGGCCTGGACCGGCTGTAGCGGCCGCGGGGGGCGTGGTTGTGCCGCGCCGCCAGGCTACCCATTCTCCCGCGCACTCGAAGTTGCGCGGTCCGCGCGCGGCGGCTGCCAGCCCCGCGCGCAACGCGCCCATGTCCAGTCCGGGCATGTTGTGCAGCAGGGGGGGAGGCAGGCGTTCGACGTCCAGCGTTGCCTCGTCGAGCTCCATGGCCATCAGCCCGCCGCCGTCGCTGGGCACGCGCAGGAACCACAGGCCCTCCATGTAGTCGCCCGACCAGGGATCGGGGTAGATGGCCTGCGTGTAGCGGAACCCGAATTCCTGGATGTCGCTCCAGGGCCAGAACTCCTGCTGGCCCAGGGCGCGCGCCAGCTCGCCGCTGCGCGTGAAACCGGCCTCGTCGAAGCATATGGTCTCGCTCAGGGGATTCTCGGGCGGTGTCGGACCGGCAAGCAGCCGTTTGATGAATGACCACATGGCGCGGAGGCAGATGAAGGGAGGCCAGTGTAGCGGCCTTCGTCGCTGCAAAAATGTTACAACGTTTGATCGTAGTCAAATCCGCAGGGCAGGGCTCGGGGTAGCGTTTGCGCTTTTCCCGACCAAGGCCGCAGGCGCAAGCCCGGCAGCCGCGGACAGGACGATCAGCGTAGCAAGGACAGGATCGATGACAGACAAGACCACCCCAGCCACCGGACAAGCCATCGCCGAGGCGCCGCGCAAGCGCGCCGCCAGGCGCACCGCCGTCGCGTCCACCAAACCGGTCGCCAAGACGGTGGTCAAGACGGTGGTCAAGACGGTGGTCGCGCCTGTGACCACCAGCCGTAAACCACGCGCGGCCAAGGCCCCCGCGGTTGTTGATCCCATATCCGCGGCAGCCGCCGCCGAGCCGGCTCTCAATGTGCGCAAGCGTGTCGTCGCCCGCCAGGATGCCGCGCGCCAGGAGACCGTGGCGGTCCTGGCCGATATTGCCCGCCGCTACAACGTCAGCGCGCCAGCCCATTCCCGAGAGGCGCTGCGCTCGGTCATCGAGGAGCTGTCGCCGGACGATGCGCAGGCCGTGCACCGCGCGCTGGTGGAAGCCAATTCGGCGGCGCCGCGCGTGCGCCGCAACCCCGACGACGAGCTGGCCGCGGACTGGCGCGAAGGCGTCTATCCCTATCGCCACCGCATGCTGCGCCGTAACTACGAAAAGCAGAAATACAGCCTGCAGGTCGAACTGCTGAAGCTGCAGGCCTGGGTCAAGGCCACCGGCCAGCGCGTCGTGATCCTGTTCGAAGGCCGCGACGCCGCGGGCAAGGGCGGCACCATCAAGCGCATGATGGAACACCTGAATCCGCGCGGCGCGCGCGTGGTCGCCCTGGAGAAGCCGTCCGACACGGAAAAGGGCCAGTGGTACTTCCAGCGTTACGTGCAGCACCTGCCCACCGCGGGCGAGATCGTCATGTTCGACCGCTCCTGGTACAACCGTGCTGGCGTGGAGCGTGTGATGGGTTTCTGCACCCAGAACGAATACCTGGACTTCCTGCGCCAGGTGCCGGACTTTGAGCGCCATCTGGTCAGCAGCGGCATCCATCTGGTCAAGTTCTGGTTCTCGGTCAGCCAGGAAGAACAGCGCCGCCGCTTCCTGCAGCGCAAGGTGCATCCGCTCAAGCAGTGGAAGCTCAGCCCCGTGGACCTGGCCTCGCTGGACAAGTGGGACGACTACACCCGCGCCAAGGAAGCCATGTTCGCGCACACCGATACGGCCGACGCGCCCTGGGTGGTGGTCAAGTCCGATTGCAAGAAGCGCGCGCGGATTAATGCGATGCGCTATGTGCTCAGCCGCCTGCCGTACGAAGGCAAGAGCGGCGATCCCATGATGGCGCTGGATTCGTTGATCGTGGGCCGCGCGCTGTAGCCGTTCAGGCGCCCAGCGCCTTCAGGTTCAGCGTGTAGCTGCGGCCGATCCAGACGGCGCAGTCGCGGTGGTCGCGGATCGAGTCGCCGGTGTTGGGATGCATGAAGACGTCCAGCGCCCCGTGGTGCAGGGTCAGCCAGGTGGCGATCTCCGCGAAATGCTCCGGCGTGAAGGCGATCTGGTAGCTCCACTGGGGATGCGGGCCGACGGGGCGCTCATGGAAGCGCCCCATTTCCATCTTGCCAGCAAAGCGTGCGGTGATCCGTTCGCGCAGCGCGTGCGCCGCGTCGCGGCTGGCGGCGTCGAAATACACATGGGCGTGCCAACTGGCGACATCGCTGGTTTGCAGATCGGTCATTGCTAGTACTCCGTCGATGTCAGCCGCCCGCGCGCTTGGCGCGGATGCCTTGTTTTTGCAGGGTTTCCATGACGCGCTCGCAGTGGTCACCCTGGATTTCGATCACGCCGTCCTTCACCGTTCCGCCCGAGCCGCAGGCGTTGCGCAACTGCTTGCCCAGCGCGTTCAACGCCGCGCCGTCCAGCGCCAGGCCCTTGACCACGGTGACGCTCTTGCCGCCGCGTCCCTTGGTTTCGCGCGATACGCGCGCCACGCCATCGCCGGCGGGAACCGCCTGGGCCTGCTTGCACAGGCATTGCGGCAGCGGCTTGCGGCATTCGGGACACATGCGGCCGCCGTCGGTGGAATAGACCAGGCCGCCTGTAGAACTGCTTTTCATGATGGGCTTGCGAAAGAAGAGTTGATCGTCGTGCGCGCGGGCGGATTTACTTGCCGCGCATCTGGTCTATCAGCCGCCGGTCGCGCTTGGTCGGGCGGCCGGCCTCTATGCCCAGCGCGGGCTCGGGCGCCAGGCGGCGCATTTCCGCGGCGCGCTCCCGCGTCGCCACGCTTTCGGGCGTTTCCTCGTAGAGCTGGCGCGCGACAGGGGCGGGGCCGCGCACGCCGCTGACGCCCATCACCCGCACGTGCAGCGCCGGATCTTCCTTGCGCACCGTGACCAGATCGCCGGGGGCGACCTCGCGCGCGGGCTTGGCTGGCTGGTCGTTCACCAATACCCGGCCCTTGCCGATTTCCTGCACGGCCAGGCTGCGCGTCTTATAGAAGCGCGCGGCCCATAGCCATTTGTCTAGCCGGATCTTGTCCATCGTCCCGTACCTGCCGGATTGCTGCTCAGGTGTCCATGATAGCCGCCGCGGGAAGCCTGCCGGCCCGAGAGGCAGGCGCTTGCTGTCAGATCGCTTTCGCTCACCCTGCCAGAACGCTTAAGCCAGGCTTAAAACGGCCCGTGCGCTGGAACTCGATGCGCGTGCCTCGTCTAACCAGAAACGCGTACTGGAGGGCAATCGGCTCATGGACCTGAACTGGCAGCAGCAACTGGCGGAGAGCGGGCTCTGGCTGGCGCGCGCGTTCGGCGTTTCGGCCATCGCGCTGGTGCTGGTGACGGGCCTGCTTGCGCGCTACACGGACTGGGGACGCAAGTTCTGGCGGCTGGCGTGGCCGTATCTGGACCCCCGGCGCAGCTGGCGGCCTTTGTTGACCTTGGCGCTGCTGCTGTTCCTGGCGATGTTCGCCGTGCGCATGACCGTGCTGTTTTCGTTCTGGTACAACGGCTTCTACAGCGCCTTGCAGGCGCTGGATCAGAGCGCGTTCTGGCGCTTCCTGGGCATCTTCTCGGTGCTGGCCTGTGTGCACGTGGTGCGCACGCTGGCCGACAGCTATGCCGGGCAGGCCTTCGACATCCGCTGGCGCGTGTGGCTCAACGATCGCCTGACCCGCGACTGGCTGGGCGCGGGCGCCTACTACCGCGGCCATTTCGTCGATGCTCCGGTCGACAACCCCGACCAGCGCATCGAGCAGGACATCGCCATGTTCGTGACGGGCTCGCGCACACTGGCGATCGGCGCGCTGAGCGCGGTGGTCTCGCTGGTGGCGTTCACCTCCATCCTTTGGGGCCTGTCCGGCGCCTTGACCCTGGCCGGCGTGGAAATCCCGCGCGCCATGGTGTTCATGGTGTACCTGTACGTGATCGTGGCGACCTTGTTCGCGTTCAAGATCGGGCGGCCGCTGATCAAGCTGAATTTCCTGTCCGAACGGCTGACGGCGAACTTCCGCTACGCGCTGGTCCGTTTGCGCGAAAACGCCGAGAACGTGGCGTTCTATCAAGGCGAGAACGTGGAGCGCGCGACCTTGTGGACGCGTTTTTCCGCCTATATCGCCAACCTGTGGGCGCGCGTGTACCGGGGGCTGAAGTTCGACGGCTTCAACCTGTCGGTGAGCCAGGTGGCCGTGGTGTTTCCTTTCATCCTGCAGGCGCCGCGCTTTTTCAGCGGCGCGATCAAGCTGGGCGACGTCATCCAGACTTCGCAGGCCTTCGGACAGGTGCAGGATTCCCTGTCCTTTTTCCGTACTTCCTACGACACCTTCGCGCAGTACCGCGCCACGCTGGACCGGTTGAACGGTTTTCTGGACGCCAACGAGGCCGCGCGTGCGCTGCCCGCGGTGCAGACCGAACCCTTGTCCGGCGGCCTGGATATCGAAGACATGCAGGTGGCGCGGCCCGACGGCACGGTTCTGCTGCGCGAGCTGAACCTGAGCTTGCGGCCGGGCCAGGCCCTGCTGATCAAGGGACCGTCGGGCAGCGGCAAGACCACTTTGCTGCGCGCGCTGGCGGGCCTGTGGCCTTATGCGCAGGGCTCGGTGCGCCGGCCGCAGGGCGCTTGCGCCTTGTTCCTGTCGCAACGGCCGTATCTGCCCTTGGGCGACCTGCGTGGCGCGGTCGCATATCCGGGGCTGGCGCAACCCGAGGACGATGCGCGCCTGGCCGATGCGTTGCGGCAGGTCAACCTGGGGCATCTGGCCGGCCGGCTGGATGAGGTGGCCGATTGGTCGCGGATCCTGTCCATAGGCGAGCAGCAGCGCGTGGCGTTCGCGCGCGTGCTGTACAACCGGCCCGCCATCGTCTTCCTGGACGAGGCCACGTCAGCCACCGATGAAGGGCTGGAGCATGCGTTGTATGGCCTGCTGCGCGAGGAGCTGCCATCCTGCATGCTGGTCAGCGTGGGGCATCGCAGCACGCTGGACGCGTTCCACACGGACAGGCTGGATCTGGATGGCGCGGGGAATTGGCGGATCGGGCCGATGGTCCGGGCGGGCGGCCAGGTGGAGCGTTTGCGCCCGGCGGACGACGTGTCCGGCGGGCGGCAGCGGGCGGCGGCCTAGTCGGCCACCTGCCGCCCGGCTGCGATCAGGTGCCCACGCGCAGCGGACCGGTCAGCTTGCGCAGCGCGGCGATCACGCTTTGCGCAGTGATGCGGCCGGTCTTGGGATTGGCCGACGGAATGTTCTGGATTTCCATCGAGAACGAGGCCGAGTCGGACACGACTTCGACGCGGTGGAGATTGCGTTCCAGGGAAGGATCGGCCCAGATTTCCAGGGTGGTCTTGTCCGGGCCGATGCCGGCCAGCGACACGCTGACCGCCACGTTCAGGTTGGCCGGAAAGCCCACCGCGGCTTCTCGCGGCGAGCCGCGGAAGATCAGGCGCGGCTCGGTGATGTCCGCGATGTCGATGTTGTTGTCGGTCAGGTAGGGCGCGCCCAGCAGGCCGCGCACCGGCTTGCGGGTGATCATGGTGACGGAATGGATGACGCCTTCGGCCGCGGCGGTAATGGCGTCCAGGCCCAGGATAGCGCCCGAGGGCACCAGGATCTGGCCGTGGTGCTGGCGGGCGAGTTCGATCAGGTCGTCATGGCGCAGCAAGGCGCCGGAACTGAGCACCACCATCTTCTTGCCGGCGCGCAGCACGGGCTCGGCGATGTCGCGGAACACCGCGGCGGGCGCGCATTCCACCACCACGTCGCAGTGCTCGTGCAGCGCGTCGATGGTGGTGTAGGCGGGCGCCGCCTGGGTCCAGGCAAAGGCCGGCGGGGCCTTGGGATCGCGCACCGCCACGGCGGCGAGCGTCAGGCCGGGCAGGCCGGCATCCAGGGATTGCGCCACGGCCTGGCCGATGGCGCCGAAGCCGGCGATGCCGACGCGGTAGCTGTTCATAAGGGTCCAGAGTAGGGCCGCGGCGTGCCGCGGGCGGTTCGGAAGGGGCTGGGCGACTATGCGAGAACGCGGCGCCGGGCTGTCGGCCACTGTAGCCACCGTGCCGGCAGGCGTCAATGCGGAATGGCGACCATGCCCGGCTACACTTTGCGCCTGGATCGACAGGAGTACAGGCATGCATATCCTCCCCGAAGCGCCGGGCGACCGCGACGCGATCTTCGCGCTGACGCAAGCCGCGTTCAAAGACCACCCCCACAGCCAGCAGACCGAGGGCTACATCACCAACGCGCTGCGCGAGGCGGGGGCATTGACGCTGTCGCTGGTGGCGCGGGTGGATGGACGCGTCGCAGGCCACGTCGCGTTCTCTCCGGTGACGGTCAGCGATGGCTCGGCGGACTGGTACGGCCTGGGGCCGGTGGCGGTCCTGCCCGATCTGCAAGGCCAGGGCATCGGCGCGGCCTTGATCCGGGACGGCCTGGAGCGCCTGAAGGCGCTGGGCGCCGCCGGCTGCGTGGTCATGGGGGATCCGGCGTACTACGGGCGATTCGGCTTTGCGCAGATGCCTGGCTTGACCTATCCCGGCGTGCCGCCGGAGTACTTCATGGCCCAGGTGTACACGCGCCCGGCGCAAGGCCAGGTCGCGTATCACCCGGGTTTCGAAGCAACGGCCTAGCCGGCGCGGACGGCGGCAGGCTTGTTTCAAGCGCGCGAGGCGCGCGGATCAGCTGCCTTTCTGCGCCTGCGTCATGTAGTCCACGGTCAGGTTCGACAGCGCGCGCACGCCGTTGATGAGGCCGGACTCATCGACGTAGAAGCGCGGCGAATGGTTGGGCGCGGCCTTCTCGACGTCGGTGCCCTTGGGCGTCACGCCCAGGTAGAAGAACATGCCCGGCACCTTCTCCTGGTAGAAGGAGAAGTCCTCCGACGCGGTGGACTTGGGTTGCAGGCCGTAGTTGCCTTCACCCGCCACGCGCCGCAGCGTCGGACCCATCTGCTCGGTCAGCGCGGGATTGTTGACGGTGGCGTTGTACAGCTCCACCACGCGCACGTCCGCCTTGGCGCCCGCGCTCTGCGCGATCATGTCGGCGGTGCGCGCGATGCGCTGGTGGATGTCCTTCTTCATGCCTTCGTCATAGGTGCGGATGGTGCCCGTCATGGCGACGTTGTCCGGCACGATGTTCATGCGGTTGCCGCCGTGGATCGCGCCCACGGTGATGACGGCCGGCTCCAGCATGCTGTTGATCTGGCGGCTGGGGATGGTCTGCAGGCCCAGGATGATCTGCGAGCTGACCACGATGGGATCGATGCCCGACCAGGGCCGTGCGCCATGGGTTTGCTTGCCGGTGACGTCGATCCAGAACTGGTCGGCGGCGGCCATGGCGGGGCCGCTGCGCCACGATAGTTTGCCCACCGGATACGAACTGGACACGTGCAGGCCGAAGATGGCGTCGACCTTGGGATTTTCCAGCACGCCTTCCTGCACCATCATCTTCGCGCCCCAGATCTTCTTGCCGTCCGGCTCGAAGTCGGCGGGGCTTTCCTCGGCGGGCTGGAAGATGAACTTCACGCTGCCGGGGAGCTGGTCCTTCATGCCGGCCAGCACTTCGGCCGTGGCCATCAGGATGGCGGTGTGGGTGTCGTGGCCGCAGGCATGCATCACGTCCACTTCCTTGCCCAGATAGGTACCCTTGGCCTTGGAGGCGAAGGGCAGGTCCACCTGTTCCTTGACGGGCAGCGCGTCCATGTCGGCGCGCAGCGCCACCACCGGGCCGGGCTTGCCGCCCTTGAGCACGGCGACCACGCCGGTGCCGGCCACGCCCGTCTTCACTTCCATGCCCAGCGCGCGCAGGTGGTCGGCGACCAGCTTGGCGGTGCGGTTTTCCTGGTTGCCCAGTTCGGGGTGTTCATGGATGTCGCGGCGCCAGGCGATGAGCTTGTCCTCGATGGCCTTGGCGCGCTGATCGATCTGCGCGGCGAGCGCGGGATTGGGGGCGGGAACCAGCGGTCCTTGGGTGCCGGGCGCGCTTTGCGCGGCGGCCGGGCCGGACATCAGCAGGTGCGCGGCGAGCGCCAGCGGGGCCAGGCGGAACAGGGGTTTGCGGTAAGGCATGTTTTGCTCTCCTCGTGGTTGTTAACCTGTTATTGGACGAGGATCTTACCGAAGCGCAAGATAGCGGGCGCGTTTGTTACCAACGCTTAAAAACAGGCCGTTTTGATTCCGGCGGATGGAATTCCGCGCGCCGGAATCCGGGGTTCATGCGGTGCGCAGAACGTTCTTCGCGCCGCGTGCGAGGAACAGCAGCAACAGCGCAGCCAGCAGCGCTGCGGCGCCCGCGAAGAGCATGGCGGCATGGAAGCCGCCGGCCAGCGCGGCGACGGCCAATTCGGCCGCGTTGCCGGGCTGGCCGGGCAGCTCATGCAGGGTGATGGCGGCACGCGCCAAGGCCTGCGCGTCGGCCGAGCCCAGCCGCGACAGCGAGGCCGTCAGCGCCTCGATCGCGCGCCCGCTCATCAGCGCGCCCAGCAGCGCGATGCCTATCGTCATGCCGGTCTGGCGCAGCGCGTTCATGGTGGCCGAGGCCATGCCGGAGCGTTCGCGCGGCACCGTGGCCATCACGGCCATGCTGGTCGAGGGAACCGCCAGGCCGGTGCCCAGGCCCAGCAGCACCAGCAGGGCGCCGGACACGGCATACGGCGTGTGGGCCTCGAAGCTGGTCATGCCCAGCATGGCCAGGCCGATGAACGCAAAGCCGGCGATCATCAGGCGGGGCAGGCCGAAGCGCAGGTTGAGCCGGCCGAATACCAGCGATACCAGCCCGGCCGCGGCGAACTGCGGCGCCAGTTGCCAACCGGTGGCCAGCGGCGACAGCCCCCGCACGTGTTGCAGGTAGAGCGAGAAGAAGAACAGGCTGCTGTAGGCGGAAAAGCCCAGCACGAAGGACGCGAAGTTGGTGATGGCGAAGCCGGCGTCGCGGAACAGCCCCAGCGGCAGGATGGGCCGCGCGGCGCGATGCTCGACCCACAGGAAGGCGAGCAGGCCGGTGGCCGCGATGGCGAGCGCAACCGTGGCTTGCGGCGCGGCCCAGCCATATTCGCCGGCAGCGATCAGGCCATAGGTCAACGCGCCCAGCCACAGCACGCTGAGGGCCTGGCCTGCGGGGTCGAAGGCGGCATGTTCGGGATGGGCGCTTTCCGTGATGCTCCAGGCGCCCAGCGCGATGGCCAGCGCGCCCACCGGCAGGTTGATGAGAAAAATGCTCTGCCAGTTGAAGTGGGCCACCAGCACGCCGCCCAGCATGGGGCCCACGATGAGCGAAATCGCATTGCAGGAAGCCCAGATGCCGATGGCCTGGGCGCGTTCCTTGGGATCGGGGAAGGCCTGGGTCAAGAGCGATAGCGCGCCCGGCACCAGCAGGGCGCCGGCCACGCCCTGCACGGCGCGGCCGATCAGCAGCGCCGTCAGGTTGTCCGCCAGGCCGCACAGGGCGGATCCCGCAGTGAACAGCAGCACGCCCGCCAGCCAGGAACGCTTGCGGCCGTAGCGGTCGCCCAGCGGCCCCGCGGACAGCATGAAGGCCGACAGGAACAGGGCGTAGGCGTCCACCACCCATTGCAGTCCGGCCATGTCGATGCGCAGGGCCGCCTGCATGGTGGGCAGGGCCACGTTGACGATGCTGATGTCCAGGATGGTGATGAAGCTGCCCAGGTTGACGGCTAGGACCAGGGCGCGGCGGCGTGCGGGATGCATGGCGGGACGCAGAGTAGGGGAAGCGTTATTCTATTCATCGACCGACCGTCGGTCAATGGAAAGAAGAACGATTCTCAAATTTTGGCCCTGTCCCCGCGCCTCCTCTACACTGGCGCCTTGCTACTGAACCGACCCTGAACGATATGCCTGCTCCCGCCGACCCGTCTGCCTTGCCAGGCCCGGACGCCGCTCCCAAACCCCGCACCAAACCGGCCGCCGTGCGGCTGGACGAGCTGATGGCGGCCGCGGCAGCGCTTTTCATCCAGAAGGGCGTCGAGGCTGCCACCATCAACGAGATCGTGGAGCGCGCGGGCGTGGCCAAGGGCACGTTCTATCACTACTTCACTTCCAAGAACGACATGCTGGCGGCGCTGCGGGCCAAGTTCTCGCAGGGGTTCCTGGACCATATCGACCGCCAGGTGCAAGCCTGTGCGCCGGACGACGGCGTGGCGCGGTTGCGCGCCTGGACCCGGGCGGGTGTCGAGGCCTACTTCGACGGTTATGAACTGCATGACGTGGTGTTCCACGACGCCCAGCATCCCGACCGCGGCGTGGCCGAGAAAAGCGCCGTGCTGGAACAGCTGGAAGCCATTCTGGAGGCGGGCGCGCGCGCCGGCTGCTGGCAGCTGGAAGATGCGGCGCTGACCGCCATCGTGCTTTACCACGGCATGCATGGCGCGGTGGACGCCAGTATTGCGCAGGGCCGGCGCGACGCGCAGGCGCTATCCGGCCCCTTGTCGGCGATGTTCCTGCGCACGCTGGGCGCGGGCTGAGGCCGGCGCCGCCGTGATCGCCGCTATTGCAGCTTGATGCCCAGTTCCTTGATCAGCGGCCCCATGTCGGCGCGGTCGGCCTCGATGGTCGCGGCCAGTTCCTCTGGCGTGCTGCCGATGGGGATCATGCCCAGGGTTTCCATCTGCGCCCGCATCGCGGGTTCTTTCAGGATGTCCGCCACCGATTTCTGGATCAGCGCGACCCGGTCGTCCGGAATGCCGGCGGGCGCCATCAACCCGATCCACGGTTGCGGCGCATAGCCCTTCAGCCCTGATTCCTCCAGCGTGGGCGTGTCGGGCAGGCCGCCGAAGCGTTGCGGGCTGGTGATCGCCAGGGCGCGCAGCCGGCCGCTGTCGATCAGGCCCTTGGAACTCGAAGGCGCGTCCAGGCCGACGTCGAGCTGGCCGCCGATCAGGTCGTTCTGCGTCTTGCCCGATGAGGACGAGGGCACGTACAAGGCCTTGATGCCGGCGCGCCGTGCCGTCTGTTCCCAGACCAGGTGGAACGCGGTGCCGATGGAGAACGAACCGACGCTCAGGTTGCGCGCCTTGCTTTCGCGCACGAAGTCTTCCCAGGTCTTGAGCGGACTGTCCTTGGGCACGATGAAAATGAAGGGCGTGCGGGCGACCAGCGAGATCGGCTTGAGGTCTTTCTGCGTATCGAACGGCAGGCTGTCCACCGCGAAAGGCACGATGGTGACGGACGATGCGACCACCATGCCCAGCGTGTAGCCGTCGGGCGCGGACTTGACCAGCGCGCCGGTGCTGATGATGCCGGAGGCGCCGGGCTTGTTCTCCACCACCACCGGCTGGCCCCAGGCGGCGCCGAGCTTGCTGGCCAGCACGCGCAGCATGACGTCGACGGGACCGCCAGGCGGATTGGAGACGATGATCTTGACGGGCTTGTCGGGATAGGCGGCGGTGGCCGCCAGCGGCGTCAACAGCGCCAGCGCGAGCGCGGTTTGCTTGAACATGGAATTCCCCTTGTTTTGATGTGTTTGAGGCGCGGGCCGAGTGCGCCCGCGCCGATGCGCGTGCGGTCCGCGCTCAGGCCAGGATCTGCATATGCGGAGCCGCCGGCCAGCCGGGGCCGTCGCCGCGGATGAAGGCGATCCATGCCTGCTGCGTGGCCTGGGCCAGTTGCCGCGCCTGCGCAGGCGGCAGTCCGGCAAGCATGGGCGCGTCAGCGTATGCCGGCAGCGTGTCGAAGACGAAGGGCAGCTCGATGCAATGGCAGGCGCCGAAGTTCGCCGTGGGCGCCACATCAAAGCGCGCCAGCCAGGCCTGGCGGCCCTGGGCAGCGGCGTCGCGCGCCCACTGGCGCGATGGCGCGCCGAATACCTCGTCGCCCAGTTCCTGGTCGGACGCATCCCTGCCATTGCCGGGAAAGGCGGCCATTTCGTCGCGGGTATAGCAGACCAGCACGTCGGCGCGGGACGCGGCCTGCTCGAGCGCGGGCGCGATGTCTTGCGGCAGCACCTGGCCGTCCAGCACCGGGGCGAACTGGCTGCGGCTGCTGCCCTCGGCGCGCAGTACTTCGGCCACGGCGGGCGCCTGCTGTGCAGCCAGCAATGCCGTCACGGGCAGTTCGAGCGCGGCCTCCAGGGAGTCGGCGCCCGCGGCCCGCAGGAAGGCTTGCCCCAGTGCGTCGGCTTGCTCCGCGCTGCGAAAGCCCCGGCCCAGCGCCGCGCTTTGCAGGATGGCGCGGGAGAAGCGCGGCTTGCGCGCCAGCATGGCGCAGATCGAGGACGCGCCCGCCGATTGGCCCATGACCGTGAGCCGTTCGGGATCGCCGCCCAGGTCCTGGATGTTGTCCAGCACCCAGGCTATGGCGGCTTCCTGATCCAGCAGGCCCGCGTTGGCAGTCTGGCCAGGCACATACAGCCAGCCCAGCGCGGCCAGCCTGTAGTTGACCGCGACCACCACCAGGTCGCCGCGCAGCGCGAGGTTCGCGCCGTCGTACCAGTCCAGCGCGCCGCCGCCGCTTTGCCAGGCGCCGCCGTGCAGCCACACGACCACCGGCCGCCGTTTGCCGTCGGCGGCCGGCGTCCACACGGTCAGGTGCAGGCAGTCCTCGGATTGTTCGGCGTTGAAGTCACCCATGGCGCCGCGCAGGCGCGAGGGCAATTGCGGCGCGACCGGTCCCGGCCGGGTGGCGTCGAGCTTGCCGTGCCATGCGGCGGGTTGCGGCGGCGCGAAGCGCAGGCGGCCGATTGGCGCCTGCGCATAGGGAATGGCGCTGTAGCGGCAAACGCCGCCTTGCTGCACGCCGGTCAGCGTGCCTGCCTGCAGCGCCGCCTCTACCAACTGACTCATATCCTGCCCCTTGTGTATTGGTCCATGGCCCGGCCGCGGCAGGCGCCGCGGCGGTCGGACTATGGTAGGGAGGAATGAGCCGCGCCAGGCATGCAGGTTTCGAACATTGCCATGCGCAATCCGCATGGCTGGGCTGGGGGCGCGCTTGCTACTTGAGGATGCGCGCGTCCAGGCTGTTGTCCGCCAGGGCCTGGGCCTGGGCGCGTGACATGCCCAGATGGTCGTACAGCGCGTGGAAGTTCTCGTTGACGTAGCCGCCGAAATACGCGGGATCGTCGGAGTTGACGGTGACCTTTACGCCCGCGTCCAGCAGCGACAGGATGTTGTGCTCGCGCATGTGTTCGAACACGCGCAGCCGGGTGTTGGACAGCGGACAGACGGTCAGCGGGATTTGCTCGTCGATCAGGCGCGCGATCAGCGCCGGGTCTTCGGCGGCGCGCACGCCGTGGTCGATGCGCAGCACCTTCAGCAGGTCCAGCGCTTCCCAGATGTATTCGGGCGGCCCTTCTTCGCCCGCGTGCGCGACGCCGGGCAATCCTTCGGCGCGGGCGCGCTCGAACACGCGCTGGAACAGGCGCGGCGGAAAGCCCATTTCACTGCTGTCCAGGCCGACGGCGATGAAGGCGTCGCGGTGGGGCAGCGCGGCTTCCAGCGTGCGCATGGCCTGCTCTTCGGGCAGGTGGCGCAGAAAGCTCAGGATCAGCCCACTGCTCACGCCCAGTTGCTTGCGGCCGTCTGCCAGCGCCTGGCTTATGCCGCCCAGCACCACTTCGAAGGGCACGCCACGGTCGGTGTGGGTCTGCGGATCGAAGAACGGTTCGGTGTGCACCACGTTCTGCTCGCGGCACTTGAGCAGATAGGCCCAGGTCAGGTCGTAGAAATCCTGCTCGGTGCGCAGCACGTCCGCGCCGCGGTAATAGAGGTCCAGGAATTCCTGGAGATTGCCGTAGTCGTAGGCCGCGCGCAGGGACTCGATGTCCGGCCACGGCAGCGCCACGCCGTTGCGCTGCGCCAGCCGGAACAGTAGCTCGGGTTCGAGCGAACCTTCCAGGTGCAGATGCAGTTCCGCCTTGGGCAGTGCGTTGAGCCAGTCGTACATGGGTGCTCCGATCAAGAAAAGTGTTGCCCGTCCAGGATAACGCGCAATGCGCTTGCAGGCTCAGGCCGTCAGCGCGATGGCGTCGGCCTGGATGGCAAGCTGGAGCTGGGCGGCGAAGGCGCGCGCCTGCCGCGTGCTGGGGCGGTCGCGGCGCCAGATGGCGGCCAGCGGCGACTTGCGCAGGACCGGCCTGTCCGGTAGGACCACCAGTTCGCCGCGCGCCTGCCGGATGGCCGCCACGCTGCCGGGCAGCATCCACAGGTACAGGCCGTCCAGCAGCATTTCGCGGCCGAATTCCAGCGACAGGGCGCCGATCATATCCGGAATTTCCAGGCCGGCCTGGCGCAGCGACATTTCCAGTTCGCCGCGGATGCGGCTGCCGGGCAGGGCGGTGATCCAGGGGTAGGCCACGTAATCGGCCAGCGTGGCGCCGGGCAGCAGGGCCAAGGGGTGATGCGTGGCGCAGGCTAGCACCACCGAATCTTCCAGCAGCGTGGTGGAGCGGTAGATCTGCGGATTGACGGTCGACGAGAAGCGGCTGATCAGCACGTCCAGCGCGCCCGCGTCCAGGTCTTCGATCAGCCGTTCATGCGTGCCGATCTCGATAGTGAGCGTGATGCGCGGATAGGCCTGGCGGTAGGCGCGCGCGGCCTCGGCCACCGGCCAGCCCGCGAACATCGAAAAACAGCCTACCGTCAGGCTGCCCTCATCGCCGCGCGAGACCGCGGCGAGGTCGATCTCGGCCTTGCGGAAATCGGTGAGCAGCAGGCGGGCGTGGCGGCACATGGTCTCGCCCAGCGGCGTGCAGGTGGTGCCTTTGGCAGTGCGTTCGAATAGCCGCGCGCCGACCAGCTCCTCGATTTCGGCGATGGCGCGCGACAGGCCGGACTGCGTGCTGTGCAACTGGGCGGCTGCCTTGGACAGGTTGCCCAATTCGGCGACGGTCAGCACGATTTCCAGGTGCCGGATGCGGAGCTTGCCTCGGAACGGTGTCATGGCGCGGGTCGGGAGGGAGATGCCGATTATTCTCCCGCGCTGCGCGCTTGGCAACGCCGGCCGGGATTCGGCCGGCCGGGATTCGGATATAGTTCGCGCCAGGCCGATCATCGCAGGCGCGGCGCGGGTCGCGCGGCCGGCAGAAGAATAGGGACAGCCATGAATGCAGCGGTATGCGGCGCGCGGGGGATGGGCAGGCTCGCCCTGTTGGCGCTGGCCGCGCTGATGCTGAGCGGCTGCGGCGCTTCCAAGGTCGACGGCGTGGCCGTGACCTGGCCGCCCTTCCGGGACGGCACGCTCGCGTCATTGCCTGCCGATCCGGCGCAATGCCCCGATCTGGCCGGCACTTACCGGGCACAGGGCGAGTTCGTCTCGGGCGATCGCGAGGCCGGCGCGTTGCCGGACCTGCGCAATTTCCTGAAGTACCCGCTGGACCTGCCGGGCATGGACGACAATCCGTTGCCGGAATGGCGCTCCGGACCTGAGGCCACTGTGGCCTTCACGGCCGCCGCGGACGGATGGCAGGTGCTGGCGCTGGACGGACAGGGCGCGCGCTCGTCCGGCCATCTGGCGCAGCTGAATGGTGTGCAGGATCCCGCCGCCTTGCCTGGCGCGGCCCGGCCGTCCTGGCCAGACGGCATCCGGCGTGTCAGCGGCTGCAGCCAGGGCCGGCTGTGGGTCAGCGTGCGGCATGATTGGCACCAGTACGAGTCGATGGGTGTGCGGCGCCACGTGGCGCTGTTGCGGCTCGAGAAGGGCGGCCTACTGGTGACGGTACAGCGGGAGTCGGACAGCATTGGCCTCTTGCCCTGGTATTCGAACGAGGGCAGCGTGTACCAATACTGGTTCGCGCCCGTGGGGCGCTGAGCGCGTGTCCTCCACTTTTCCCGCGGCCTGGGCCGCAGTCGATGTGATTGCCTTATGAGCTCAGCAAGTCCTTCCGCCGCCAAGGACCCGCGCGCCCGCTTCATCTTCGGGCCGATGGGCCCGCATGTGCTCGAAATGGTGCTGACCGGCTGGGCCAGCATGCTGGCCGTGTTCGCGGTGGAGTTCCTGTCGCTGCTATACCTGGGCACGCTCCAGGACGAGGCGGTGCTGGGCGCGGTGGGCTTCGGATCGATGACGCAGTTCACCATCATCTCGATCTGCATCGGCGTGACCGTGGGCGGCACGGCCTTGGTGTCGCGCGCGCTGGGGGCCGGGGATGGGCCGCGTGCCCGCGCGCTGGGCGGGGCTGCGCTGGTGCTGATGGCCACGGCCGCGCTCGTGTCCGGCGCGTTGTTCCTGGCCGTGATCGGACCCTACACGGCGGCTATCGACCTGGCAGAGGACGTGCGCGCGCATCTGCTGTCCTATGTGTTCATTACGACCCCGTTCGCGGTCGTGATGGGGGTGGGCATGATGTTGTCCAACCTGCTGCGAGCCGCGGGCCATGGACGCCAGTCCATGTGGGTGCTGCTGGCCGGGACGGCGACGGTCGCGGCGCTGGACCCGCTGGTCATCTTCGTGCTGGACGGCGGCATGGAGGGAGTGGCCTGGGCCGGCGGGGTGGGCCGCCTGGTCACGGTGGCGCTGGGTGCCTGGCTGGTATTCCGCAAGCATCGCCTGGTGGCCTGGCCCGCCGGCGCCGCGCTGCGCGCGCACCTCGCGGCGATCGGGCGGATCGCCCTGCCGGCTGCGCTGACCACGCTGGCCACGCCCGCGGCAGTCATCTTCACCGTGTCTACCTATGCGGGCTTCGGCTCCAGCGTGATGGCGGGCGCGACGGTGGTGGACCGGGTGCTGCAACTGGCCTATGCGCTGTTCTTCGTGTTGCCGGGTGCCATCGGGCCCATCCTTGGGCAGAACCTGGGTGCGGGGCAGTGGGACCGCGTGCAGCAGACGGCGCGCCTGACCACGCGCTGGTCCTTGATCTACGGCTTCTCGGTAGCTGTCCTGCTGGCCCTGTTGGCGCCCTGGATGCCCGACCTGTTCCAGGTGACCGGGCCGGGGCGCGACCTGATCGTCTTCTTCTGCCGCTACGGCAGTTTCGCCTGGGCGCTCAACAGCCTGTATTTCGTTGCCATCGCGGTGTTCAACAACCTGGGCTATGCCACGTACTCCACCGTCATCGGCTGGCTGCGCGCCACCGTGGGCACTTTGCCCTTTGTCTGGCTGGGCGCGCACTACGGCGGCCCGGAGGGTGTGCTGGCGGGACAGACGGCGGGCTTCGCCTTGTTCAGCCTGATCGCCATGCTGCTGTGCCGGCGCGTGCTGCGCGCGCCGCCGGCGAACAGCGCGGTGGGCGTGAGGCAAGCCGCCTAGGGACGGCGCGAAGTTGCTTTCAGGCTGGCTTGGCCCGTGGGCGCGGCCCTGCAGGCGGACTGGCCCTGCGATGCGTTCGATTTTGACGGCCGGTCGCGGTACGATCCCGGCTGACTTCGATTTTTCAGGATAGCCATGCGTCAGCGTTCCGTACGCCTTCGAATCGACTCCTTCTCCCGCGTGCTGCTGGCCGCGGCGTTTACTGCCGCCGCCGCAGGCGCCGCGCAGGCGCAGGGGCCTGCTTCCGCCACCGGCTCGCGCGCCCAGCCCGCTGTGCCGGTCCAGACCCTGCCCGCCCTGACGCCCAAGCGCAGCTTCGACGATGCGCCCGCGCCTGGCAGCAATGCGCCGGCGGCTTCGGTTGACGACCGGGCCGGCCAGACGCTGCCTCCCAGGTCGGCCGCGCCTGCGCCGGCAACCTTGCCTGCGCCCGCAACCTTGCCCGCGCCCGCAGCGGCCCCGGCAGCGGCCGCTCCGGCGGCGACCGCCGCTCCCGCCGCCGCCGCTGCGCCGGCTGCTGCCGCCGCGCCGGCCGCCACCGCCACCCCCGCTCCCACGGTCATCATCCCGACCGAACTCGACACCAAGGCCTGCATCGCCAAGCTGCGCAAGGGCGCCACGGCCAACGGCCTGACCGTGGCGGACTGGGACAAGTACACCGCCAACGCCAAGCTGCTGCCCACCACGGTCGCATCCGCCAAGGGCCAGCCCGAAGGGCGCGAAGCCTGGTGGGATTACATCGCCAAGACCGTGGACGAAGAGCGCGTGCGCGACGGCCTCGCGGTGCTTGCCAAATACGGTCCGCAGTTGTCGGCCATCAGCCAGCAGTATCAGGTCGACCCGGCGACGCTGGTCGCCATCTTCGGCATCGAAACCAACTACGGCCGCCAGGTCGGCAAGACCAATGTGCTGGACGCCTGGCTGACGCGCGCCTGCACCGAGAACAAGCAGTTGTGGGAAAAGAACGCCTACGCCTCGGTGCGCCTGCTGCGTGATGGCGTGGTGCCGGCGGATAATTTTATCGGCTCCTGGAGCGGCGCCTTCGGCATGACGCAGTTCATCCCGACCTCGTTCTATGAACTGGCCGCCGACGGCGACGGCAACGGCAAGATCGACCTGTACAACTCGTTGCCCGATGCGCTGGCCTCCACCGCCAACCACCTGCGCAAGCGCCGCGCCAAATGGACCCACAACCTGCCGGCCGTGATTGAAGTGCGCGTGCCGGCCGAGCTGGCCGCCGCCATCCCGGCCTCGCCCGACGCGGAATACGTGGGCTCGCAGGACCGCCGCACGATTGCCCAGTGGGCCCAGGCCGGCCTGAAGCAGGGCAACGGCTCGGCGCTGAAGCTGCCCTCGGGCAACGAAGAGCAGGCCTATCTGTTCGCGCCCACCGGCTCCGCCGGCCCGGTGTTCCTGGCCACCGTGAACTTCGACGCCATCCTGCATTACAACCAGTCGCGCCGCTATGGCCTGGCGGTGTCGATGCTGCTCAACCGCCTGCAAGGCGGTCCGGACCTGGTCGCGGCCTGGCCCACGGACGATCCGGGGCTGTCGCGCGCGCAGATCAAGGAACTGCAGGAGATGCTCTATGGCCTGGGCCATGACGTAGGCGTGGCCGATGGCATCCCGGGCAGCAAGACCCGCGATGCTGTGCGCGAAGAACAGGTCAAGCGCAAGCTGCCCGAGGACGGCCGCGTGGGCAAGCGCATTTACGATGCGATCAAGGCCACCTGGCCGCCCGCGGCGATCCAGGCCCGCCCGGCGGCCCAGCAATGACAGGAGCTTCCGGCACGCAGGGCTATGGCGAAAACGCCGCAGCCCTGGCAGACCAGTACGAGAGCATTGCATTCGCGGACGTGCACCGCGACGTGGCGCACCTGATCCCCTCGGCGCCGTCGCGCATCGCCGACATAGGCGCGGGGTCAGGGCGCGACGCCGCCGCGCTGGCGCGGATGGGCCATGCGGTGGTTGCGGCCGAACCCACGCCCGAACTCCGCCAGGAGGGTCAGCGCCGTCATGCGCTGCCCAACCTGGAGTGGGTCGACGACGCCTTGCCGGACCTGGCCGTGCTGCGCGGGCAGGGCCAGTTGTTCGACGTGATCATGCTGACGGCCGTTTGGATGCACCTGGACACCGACGAACGCCGCCAGGGCATGCAGGCGCTGGCCGCGCTGCTGGCGCCGCAGGGCCAGATCCTGATGTCGCTGCGGCACGGTCCGGTGCCGCAAGGACGCCGCATGTTCGACGTGTCCGCGCAGGAAACGATCGCGCTGGCAGCCGGCCACGGCTTGTCTTCGCACCATCTCAGTTCACGCGAAGACATGCTGGACCGCGCCGACGTGCGCTGGAGTTTCCTGGGCCTGCGCCGCGACTGAAGCCGGATCCCGGGCCGGCCTCGGCCCGGGGGATTCGTCCATCGGACGATGGGCTGGCGGGCCGGCCGCCGGTATCATGTCCAGCATCCCGTCCCTTCCGCCCGCCATGCCTGCCGCGCTACTCCCCGATACCTTCCAGACCGCCAGGCTGCACGCCCGGCGCATGGATGACACGCATATTTCCTTCATTGCCGCCATGCATGCGGACGAACGCCTCATGGCTACCATGGGCGGCACCCGGACGGAGTCGGCCAGCCGCCGCTATCTATTGCAGAACGTCGAGCATTGGGCCGAGCAAGGCTTCGGGATGTATGTGCTGACTGACCGCGCCAGCGGCCTGCTGGCGGGGCGGGCAGGCCTGAAGCGTACCCAGTCGCGGGGCCGCGACGAGGTCGAGGTGGCCTATGCCTTCCTGCCCGCGAGCTGGGGCAAGGGATACGCCACGGAAATCGCCCAGGCGCTGCTGTCGCTGGGGTTCAAGCGACTGTCGGTGGACGCGCTGGCCGCCGTGGCGTTGGAAGAGAACGCGGCGTCCTGCCGGGTGCTGGAAAAATGCGGCATGCGCCAGATCGGCGGCGCGGGCGCGGGCGGCGCCGGCAAGCGCCACTACGAAATCCGCCGCGCCGAATGGCCGCTGCCGGCCGCGGACGCTGCTCCCGGCATCGGCGCTAAGATTCGGGTATGAGCACCAAGCAGATCCCCGTCGACGACCCGCAGCCCGTTCCACCCGAAGCGCCCGCGCCCGAAGAGTGTTGCAACAGCGGCTGCATACCCTGCGTCTATGACACCTATAACGAAGCCATGGACGACTACCGGGAAGCGCTGAAAGCCTGGCGGGCCAGGCATCCGGAGCAATCCAAGGGCTAGGCGCCTGTCAGGGGGGACGGGCGCCAACAGGGCCTCAGCCCGCCAGCTTCATGTGGATGATGGGGCGGGGGCGGCCCGAGTCGTCCTGCGCCGAACGGCCCACGTCCTCGAAACCGTAGTGCTTGTAAAAGCCATGGGCCTGGGGGTTCTGCTCGTTCACGTCCACCAGCAGGGTGCCGTGCAGCGAACGCGCGAAATTCAGCAGGCGCCGGCCCGCTCCCTTGCCGCGCTTGTTGGCGTCCACGAACAGCATTTCGACCTTGTTGCCATTCAGGCCCATGAAGCCGGCGACCTCGCCGGCATCGTCCTCACAGACCCAGACCCGTACCGAAGGCAGGTGGGTGTTGAGCACCTGCGGGTACATGGCCTGGATTTCCTTTTCCGTCAGGAACGTGTGGGTGGCGCGTACCGAACGGAGCCAGATGTCCACCAGGGCCAGGTCATCGCCGTGGTTGCGTTCTCGGATATTCATTTTTCTAATGGTTTTACAGGTCGGGTGCCGGCGTGGTCCTTGGCCTGCGCCGGGCTTTTTTGCCGCTAGAGCCCTGCGCGGTAGAGCTCGGTCGCCGCCAGGACGGTTTCCATTTGCACAGTATGCGCGAAAACGAATCGGTCGCCGTAGACGGTTTCATCCGGAAACTCCGAAATCAGCGCCATGGGCAGGTCTTCGCGGTCGCTTTCGCTGATCTGCACCGGGATGCCGTTCAGCACATCGAATCCGGTTTCGAGCGCGTGCGCCTGGAATAGTTCAAGCTGCCGGGCATTGAACTCGACCAGGCCGGGGACGTTGCGGGCCAGCCTGGCGGTCACGCCTTCGATCAGGCGGCGGGCGCGATCGCCCCAGCCCGGATGATGGCGCAGCACCAGGAAGAAGCCCTTGGGGATGGTCCACAGCTCGAAGTGGCGCGGCAGATAGCCGGACAGCGGCCGGGTCCATTCATGGGCGGGATAGCCGTGCAGATTGATGTGCAACTGCGCGCCGCTGATGGCGTGCGCCTGGTGGCGGCCTTCGCGCTCGAAGAACGGGGCGCGTTCGCGGTAGGCGATGTCATCGCCCAGCGCGCTGTAGCGCGAGGCATGCAGCATATGGCGCGGGTGGTGCTCGCGCAGGCGGTTGAACAGCGCGTAGCCGTCCGGATTTTCAGCGGCGATCAGGGCGAAATGGGCGTCGCCGCGCGCGGCCAGCGTTTGCGCCGCGCGCAGGGCGCCGACCACGCCGGAGGTTTCATTGGCGTGCTGCGCGCCCGAGATGAAGACGGCGGGACCGGGGCCGCGCAGATAAGTGCCCAGCACCGGGCGGCCCTGGCGCGAGACGGCCTGGAAGGCGTCGCCGCCGAACGCGGCCATGCAGCCGGCGATCTGCCCGGCGGACAGCGGTTCGCGGAGCTGGGCCAGCGGCGCATCGGGCGCGGCGGGAGCGACGGGCGTCAAAGCCCCGAAATGTTCCAGCGAGATCTGCACGCGCGCCGCCCCGTCGTGGCGGCGGATGTCGGGAATGATCTGGCCCGGTTGCAGCCCGCGGTCGCCGGACGGGCGGCCGGAATGCTTCTGGAAGTGTTCCAGCAGCGAGAAATAGATGTCTTCGTGCAGCGCTTCGAAGGTGCTGACGATTTCCTCGTCCACCGGCAGGGCGAAGTCGATGCCCGGCAGGTCCACGCGGATTTCCAGGCGTTCGAAATAGGGCTCGTGCGCACCCCAGGCATGGTTGCGCACCGTGTCCACGATGGCGCGGAATGCCTGCTGGTACTCGGTGGCCTGCGCTGCATCAGTCTGCAGCGCGCCCTCGGCGTCGCGCACCCGCAGCCAACCGGTGGGCGAGAGCTCCGGCGTGCCGTCCTGGGCGTAGCCGATCTGGTTGGGCGCATAGACGCGCGTATCGATCTTGCGGCCGTCAATGTAGCTCAGGCTGACGTCGTAATGCAGGTCGTCCGCGCCGGGCTGCATTACGACGTCCACGCCGTCCAGCAGCGCGATCAGCGGATAGGCTTCCAGCGTGAAGCGCTTGGCCTGGGCTTGTTCGTGCAGCGGATAGCGCACCACGACGGACGCCAGCCCTGCGCGCTCGACCTCTTCCAGGAAGTAGTGCAGCAGCGGCTTGTAGGCGCTGCGAAAGCGCGCCGTGACGCCGGCCTGGGCCAGGCGTTCCTGCGCCGCGCGGCGCGCCTCCACGCCTTCGAACAGCCAGCCTTCCACGACCGCGCCGCGCCAGGCCGGCGCCATGTAGGCGTGGGTCCAGGCGTCCAGCGTGCGGTCGAATGTTTTTTCCAGCAAAGACATACTCGATATTCCTTTCAGGCGGACCGGGGCGGCTTCAGACCTTGCCGGTCGGGTCCAGGCGGTCGCGCAGCCAGTCGCCCAGCAGGTTCAGGCCCAGTACCGTCAGCATGATGGCCAGGCCCGGGAAGACGCTGACCCACCAGGCCGTCTGCATATACGTGCGGCCGTCGGCAAGCATACCGCCCCAGCTCGGGATCATGGGATCCACGCCCAGGCCCAGGAAGGTCAGGCTGCTTTCCAGCAGGATGTTGTTGGCGACGTTCAAGGTCATCAGGATGACCAGCGGGCCCAGCAGGTTGGGCACGATGTGGTGGCGGATCATGGCCAGGTCGCGCACGCCGAAGGCGCGGGCGGCCAGCACGAACTCGCGCTCGCGCAGGGCCAGGACCTGGGCGCGCACCAGGCGCGCGTATTGCACCCACTGCGACACGATCATGAAGAAGATGACGTTGAACAGGCCGCCGCCCAGGATGGCGATGAAAGTGATGGCCACCAGGATGAACGGCAGTGCCAGCTGCACGTCGGCAAAGCGCATCACGATCATGTCCCAGAAGCCGCGGTAGTAGCCGGCGATCAGGCCCATGACGATGCCCAGCAGCGCGCCGCCTACGACCGAGACGAAGCCCACCGTCAGCGAGATCTTGCCGCCGACGATGACGCGCGCCAGCACGTCGCGGCCCAGCGGATCGGTGCCGAAGGGATGGGCCGCCGAAGCGAAGGGCGCGGTCAGGCGGGCGGCCAGGTCCATGGCTTCGCCGCCATCGGGGAACAGCCAGCCGGAAGTCAGTACCAGCAGGATCATGGTGCCGGTCAGCACGGCGCCCAGCACGAATTCCAGCGAGCGGTAGCGGCTGCGGGGCTTGGCCGCCTTGGGGGCGGCGGCGGTGGGAGTAGTAGTCTGCATAAGGCTCAGCGCGTGCGGATGCGGGGGTCGACGATGCCGTAGGCGATGTCGACGATCAGGTTGACCAGGACGATGACGGTGGCCAACACGGTGACCGTGCCCTGCAACACCGGGTAGTCGCGGCCGGAGATGGCATCGAACGCCAGCGTGCCCAGGCCCGGCCAGTTGAAGACCATTTCAATCACGACGATGCCGCCGATCAGGCCGCCGAACTGCAAGCCCAGGTAGGTGATGAGCGGAATCGCGCAGTTGCGCAGCGCGTGCTTGTACAGCACCACGCGTTCCTTCAGGCCCTTGCTGCGCGCCACCATGATGTATTGCGCCGACAGCGTTTCCAGCATGGTGGTGCGCACCAGCCGGATGTTGGTGGCGCTGAGGATGATGGCCATCGTCAGCGACGGCAGCACCAGGCTGGCGGGACCGCTCCAGCCGGACGGCGGCAATAGCGGGAAGGTGATCGACAGCAGCAGCACCAGCATCAGCGCCAGCCAGAAATTGGGGAAGGACAACCCCACCAGCGACAGGATGCGTATCGCCTGGTCGGTGGCCTTGCCGCGCTTGATCGCGGCCTGGATGCCCAGCGGCAACGAGATCAGAATGGACGCCAGCAGCGAAGTGAACGCCAGCATCAGCGTGGCGGGCAGGGCGTCGCCAATCAGCTTGGCGACCGACGTGCCGCCCATGAAGCTGCGGCCGAAATCGCCGTGCAGCAGTCCCTGCATATAAGACAGGTATTGCTCGTGGAAGGGGCGGTTCAAGCCCAGCGCCTGGCGGATATTGGCCAGGTCCTGCTCGGTGACGCTGCCCGAGCCCTGGCTGAGCATCAGCGCAGGGTCGCCGGTCAGGCGCACGGCATAGGAGACGAGCAGTGTCACGGCCACGATCACGAAGACGGCCTGCAACACGCGTTTGATGAGAAATCCGGTCATAAATCACCACCCCGGCTTGCGCCGGGACGGGTCGGTGGGGTTAATGCGGCAACGGACATCGCCGACGCTTCAACGTATATCAATCTAGCGGGATGCCGCGGAGCCGGCTTTGCCGGTCCGCAGGCATGCCCCCTGGGGGGAAGCGCGCAGCGCTTCGGGGGGGAGCCCTCCTTGCGGAGCCGGCTTTGCCGGTCCGTAGACATGCCCCCTGGGGGGAAGCGCGCAGCGCTTCGGGGGGGCCTACTCTATAGCGGCGTTCAGGAAGCGGAAGCGGATGTCGCCCGGGACCTCCAGGTCCTTCACGCGCTTGTTCACCCCGACTATCGTGTTCAGGCTGTACAGCGGCAGTTCCAGCGCTTGGTCGGCCACGTAGCCGGCGATCTCCTGCAGCATGGCTTCGCGCTTCTTCACGTCGTAGACCGTGCGCTGGGCTTCCAGCATGCCGTTGAGCTTGGCGTCGTTATCGTACGGGTTCCACTTCTGGCCCGTGTGGTACATCAGGTAGGCCGTGTTGTCGTAGTCGTAGGTCCAGCCGCCCCATTGGTTCTGCCACATCTCGCCGGTCTTGCCGCCGGGGATGATGTCGTTGAGCAGCACGCCGGTTTCATACGGCTTGATGGTGGCGCGCACACCCACGCCTTGCAGGTAGCCCGACACGGCCTGGGCCACTTCGCGGAAGTTCGAATCGCTGCCGCGCACGTCGATCTGCACGGTGGCGCCCGGCTTCACGCCGGCGGCGGCCAGCAGCTTCTTGGCTTCGGCGGGGTTGAAGGGCAGCGGCTTTTGCTCGGGGTTGTAGCCGAAGGACTGCGGGCCCTGGAAGCTGGCGATGGTCTTGGCCTGGCCCAGCAGCAGCTGCTTGACAATGGCATCGCGGTCCACCGCCATGATCAGCGCGCGGCGCACGTCGCGGTTCTGCGTGATGCCGTTCTTGGTGTTGTAGCGCAGGGCAAAGGCCACCGGGCCGCCCGTGGAGATGACGTCGGCGTTGCCGGACTTCTTCACGGTTTCGATCAGGCCCAGCGGGATCAGGGTGGCGATGTCGATGCGGCCGGCCTGCAGTTCGGCCACCTGGGTGCCGGGCTCGCCGATGAAGCGGTAGACCACCTTGTCCAGCTTGGGCTTGCCGCCCCAGTAGTCGTCGTTGCGCGCCAGCGTCACGTTGACCTTGGGTTGGTAGCTTTCGAACTTGAACGGGCCGGTGCCGACCGGGTTGATGTTGAAGTTGTCCTCGCCCTTTTCCTTGATGTACTTGGGCGGCACGATCATGGCGCCGTAGCCGGCCAGCTTGGTCAGCAGGACGGGATCGGGCTGCTTCAGGATGAAGTCCACGGTGTATTCGTCCACGACCTTGATCTCGCCGATCGAGTCGTAGTTGGCTTTTTGCGGGCCCTTGGCGCCTTCCGCGCCCAACAGGCGCTCGAAGGTGAACTTCACGGCTTCGGCGTTGAAGGGTTCGCCGTTGTGGAACTTGACGCCTTCGCGCAGCTTGAAGCGCAGGCGCTTGTTGTCGTCCAGGTATTCCCAGCTGGTGGCCAGGCCCGGCTGCAGCTTCAGGTCGGCGCCGCGCATGGTCAGGCCGTCATACAGGTTGCTGCCCACCGAACCCCAGAAGGTCACGAAGGTGTCGATCGGATCCCAGCTGCCCGGGTCCTGGTTGATGGCGACATTGAGCGTGCCGGCGGCATGCGCGGTCGAGAAGACGGCGGGCAGCGCGCCGCCCAGCGCCAAAGCCAGGGCGGTGGCGGTGTAGGTTTTGCGTAGGGAGAGCATGTTCAACTCCAGGGACGGGAAGTCGGGTCGGCCGACGTGGAAAGAGGATGCGGCTCAAGCCGCGCGGGCCACCTGGTGGCCGGGCGCGAATTCAACCAGGGGAATGATGGCGGGCTCGTCGCCGACGCGCCGTACCGGACTGGGGATCTCGCCTTCGATCAGCGAGGTGTCGATGTGGCGGCCGGGCTCGGCCACGGGTACGGCGGCCAGCAGCTTGCGCGTGTACGCGTGCTGCGGCGATTCGAAAATCTGGCGGCGGGTGCCCAGCTCGACTATCTGGCCCAGGTACAGGACCGCGACGCGGTGGCTGACCTTTTCCACCACCGCCATGTCGTGCGTGATGAACAGATAGGACAGGCCGCGGTCCTTCTGCAGGTCCATCAGCAGGTTCAGGATCTGCGCTTGGATCGACACGTCCAGCGCCGACACGGATTCGTCGGCGATGATCAGCTTTGGGTTGCTGGCCAGCGCGCGCGCGATGCACACGCGCTGGCGCTGGCCGCCCGAGAATTCATGCGGATAGCGCTTGGCGTGTTCCGGCTTCAGGCCGACCTGTTCCAGCAGTTCGCCGATGCGGCGGGCGATGGCGTCCTCGCCGCTCAGCAGGCCGTGCGTGCGGATCGGCTCGGCGATGCTGAAGGCCACCGTCTTGCGCGGATCCAGCGAAGCGTAGGGATCCTGGAAGATGTACTGAATCTCCTGGCGCAGGCGCTGGCGACCGGCGCTGTCCATCGAGAAAATGTCCTGGCCGTTGTAGCGCACGGCCCCCGAGGTCGGCGCCACCAGCTGCTGCAGGGTCTTGCCGATGGTGGACTTGCCGCTGCCGGATTCGCCCACCAGCGCCAGCGTTTCACCGGGGTAGACGTCGAAGCTCACTTCTTCCACGGCGTGCACGCGATGCGTGACGCGGCCGAAGAAATTGTGGCCCACGTCGAAGCGCGTGGTCAGCTTCTCCACGCGCAGCACGGGCTCGTCGTAGGTCGCTGTGTCCTGCTCGCGGGTTTCGCCCACTTCGCGCAGCGTGTCGCCTTCCAGGACAGTTTGCGGCGTGCGCAGCGGCAGGTCGCGGCCCGTCAGGCTGCCCAGGCGCGGCACCGCCGCCAGCAGCGCACGGGTGTAGGGATGCTTGGGCGCGTTGAATATTTCGTCCACCGTGCCTTGCTCGACCTTTTTGCCGCGCAGCATCACCACCACGTCGTCGGCCATTTCCGCCACCACGCCCATGTCGTGCGTGATGAAGATCACGGCCGTGCCCAGATCGCGCTGCAGTTCGCGGATGGTGTTCAGGATCTGCGCCTGGATGGTGACGTCCAGCGCCGTGGTCGGTTCGTCGGCGATCAGCAGGCGCGGCTGGCACGACAGCGCCATCGCGATCATCACGCGCTGACGCATACCGCCCGATAGCTGGTGCGGATAGCGGTCCAGCATCTGCTCGGCGTCGGGCAGGCGCACCTTTTCCAGCAGCTTGCATGCGGACTGGCGCGCGGCCGAACGCGACAACTGCTGGTGCAGCATGATGGCCTCGACGATCTGGTCGCCGATGGTGAACACCGGGTTCAGCGAGGTCATCGGCTCCTGGAAGATCATCGCGATGTCGTTGCCGCGGATGGCGCGCATGTCTTCGTCGGAGGCCGCGGTCAGGTCGATTTCGCGGTCGGCGCTGTCGCGGAACAGGATCTGGCCCGTGGCGATGCGGCCGCTGGTGTAGTCGGTCAGGCGCATGATGGCCATGGACGTGACCGACTTGCCCGAGCCCGATTCGCCGACGATGGCCAGCGTCCGGCCGGGGCGCACCTCGAAATCCAGGTTGTCGACGGCGCGGAACACGCCATTTTCGGTATTGAAGTCGACCGACACGCCGCGCACGGACAACAGCGGGGCGGAAGTGGATGCAGTAATGCTAGACAACGTGGATTCTCACAGCGAGGTGGCGGCGCGGGCAGCCTGGTCGTACAGGCCCGAAAGGGCGCGCAGGGTGTTGGCCAGCTGATGGCTGGCTTCGTCCGCGGCGGGGGAGTCGATGAAGGGTTTGACGAGGCACTGCTCGCGCACTTCGGCGTAGCGCTGGATCGCCGCGGCGCCAGCGTCGGTCGCCGTGTAGATCACTTCCTTGCCGGTCTTGGCACCTTGCACCACGCCCAGGCGCTCCAGCTTCTTGAGCGAATAGTTCACCAGGTGGGTGTCTTCGACATTGAGCGTGAAGCAGATGTCCGCCAGTTTCTTGCCGCGGCCGCGATGGAATACGTGGTTCAGCACCAGGATGTCCAGCGAGGTCAGCTCGGGCAGTCCCGCACAGGCCATGCAGCGCACCATCCAGCGGTTGAACGCATGCGAGGCGATGATCAGGCCGAATTCGACTTCGGAAAGCTCGGGAGCTGAAGAGGCCAGGTGGGAGGAGGAAACAATGGCGTCCCGGACGGATACAGGCATGGGCTGGCAGGGAAAGGGGACGGATCGGCGATAAAACGTTGGCGAATTATTGACGATTTGTGGATATGGCCGTATCCGGGATAACCCGTGTGCAACCGGTGTGAACAAGGCGGGCCGCAGGCTTTCGGACGCCCCTTATTTATCCGCTCCAGATGCTCGAATAAAAAAGGCCGGGACCAAAAAGCAGCAGCTGGCGGCGCGGCTGAGCTGTTAGCGTTTTGTTTCATATCAAATCACGCTTGGCGCAATCGTGATAGTTCCGCACCCCGGAACTATGGCATTCAGGCCTCAATTAATCAGTCTTTATCTCCTAATTTCATTTAAGTACCTTGATAGTAGCCTGTATACAATCAGATATTTATTGTCATTAATTGTGCGTTAAGGCAAACTTGGCAAACATTTAGTTTCATACATAGACAACAAGGAGCGCCGCGCACGTCCGCAGGCGCCGTACCGGCATGAATCATTACTGGCGCCTGCGCATGGCCGCGGGCATGTTGGCGGCTGGCTTTTTTCCCGCCGGTTCCGGCGCTCAGCCGCTGCCCGAGGCGGCCCTGCGTGCCACCGAGATCGAACGCCGCCAAGAGCAGGAATTGGGCGCGCAGCGCGCCCGCGCGGCCGAACGGCCAGACGTGTTGTCGCCCGCCGGGCCGGCTGCCGGCGGTTTGGTCCTGCCGGTCGAAACGCCTTGCTTCGCCCTGAAGGAAGTCGTCTGGGACGGAGCGCAGCCTGCCGAATCGCTGGCGCGCGCAGCCGATGCCGTGATTGGCCATTGCGTGGGCGGCCTGGGGCTGCGGGCCTTGCAGGAACATCTGATCGGCCTGTTGATCGATCGCGGACTCGTCACCGCGCGGGTGGTCGTGCCGGAACAATCGCTGGCTGCGGGAACGCTGACGCTGCGCTACCTGCCGGGCCGTATCTCCGCCGTCAAGGGCGAGGGCGCCATAGGCTGGTGGCGCACGGCCTTGCCCACCGGGCCGGGCGGCGAAGTGAACCAGCGCGACCTGGACCAGGCGCTGGAGAACATCCGCAGGCTGGGCAGCCAGGCCGACGCGGCCATTGACGTCGCGCCCGGACCGGAACTGGGTGATTCCGACATTCTCATCCGTCCCGGCACCGGCAAGCGCTGGCATGGATACATCGGCGGCGACAACGCCGGCATGGACGCTATCGGCAAGTACCAGGTCAACGCCGGTCTGACCCTGGACTCGCCCTTGTTTCTGTACGACCAGTTGTCGGTGTCATGGAACAGCAATGCGCGCTGGCGCGACGCGGAGTCGAACACGCGCGCGGCTTCCCTGAACTACAGCGTCCCCTTCGGCTACTGGACCTTCTTTGCCGGGGCCAGCAAATCGACCTACCGGCAGACCGTGGCCGGCTTCGATGAACCCATCATCTACGGCGGCACCACCAAGCAGGTGCAGGCGGGCGTCTCGGTGGTGCCGTATCGCGGCGCCACTTACAAGGGCACCTCATCGCTGACCCTGCTGCGCAAGCGCACCACCAGCACGCTCAACGATGTGGACATCGAAGTGCAGCGGCGCGACGTCACGGGTTACGAGTTCAACCTGGGGCATCGCCACTACCTGGGGCGCGCCGCGTTGGACATCGGCGGGGGCGTGCGCGGCACGCTCGCAGGACTGTCCGACCGGCCCGGCTACGTCTATGGCGATCCGGACTGGAACGGGCGCAGCACCATCGTTTCGGCCAACGCCGGCCTGCATCTGCCGTTCGAGTTGGCGGAGCAGCCCTGGGCCTACCAATTGAACTGGCAGATCCAGCACGCCAAGACGCCCATCGTGCCGTCCGACTACTTCACCATCGGCAACCGCTATGCGGTGCGCGGCTTTGACGGGCAGATGACGCTGGCCGCCGAGGACGGCTGGACCTTGCGCAACGACTTGTCGCTGGGCCTGGACAAGCTGCTGCGCGTGCCTGGCCACCAGTTGTACACGGGTCTGGACGTGGGCCGGGTGGGCGGTCCGTCGGCGGCGTCGCTGTCCGGCCGCACGCTGGTCGGCGCCGTGGCCGGGCTGCGCGGACGGATCGCCATGCCCTATGTCAATGCCAGCTATGACCTGTCTGCCGGCTGGCCGCTGAAAAAGCCTGAATCCCTGAAAACCGCCTCGACCGTGTTCGCGGCGGTGCTGATGTTCGAGTTCTGACCCGGCGGCCGCGTGCCGCCTGACCGCCGTCCATTCTTAGTCCACCCGGATACGCATGATGTCCAAGCTTCGCTCCCTGATCGTCTGGTCCGTCGTCTTTACCCAGGTCTGGTCGCCAGTGCTGGCGCAGACCTTGCCGATCTCGGTGGACAAGAGCGTGGCGGGCGCGAAGCCTTCCGTTGGCGTCAGCAACGGCGTGCCGGTCATCAACATCGCGCCGCCTTCGGCCGGCGGTGTGTCCAACAACCGCTACACGCAATTCAACGTCGGTCCGTCCGGCGCGGTGCTCAACAACAGCGGCGGCGCCAGCCAGACCCAGTTGGCGGGGCAGGTGGGCGGCAATCCCATGTTGGGCAACCAGCGCGCTAGCACCATTCTCAACCAGGTCACCGCGCCCAATCCGTCGCAACTGCTGGGCACCTTGGAAGTGGCTGGCAACCGGGCCAATGTGATCGTCGCCAACCCGGCAGGCATCACCTGCAACGGCTGCGGTTTTCTGAATGCGGACCGCGCCACCCTGACCACGGGCAAACCGCAGGTCGGGCCTGACGGCAGCATCGGTTTCGATATCGCTTCCGGCAAGATCCGTGTCGACGGCGCCGGCCTGAACGGCGCCAATCTCAGCCAGGTCGATCTCTTGGCGCGCACACTGGAGATCAATGCCGACGTCTGGGCCGACAAGCTCAACGTGACTGCGGGCGCGGCGCGCGTCGATTACGCCTCCGGAGCCGTTTCGGCGCAGGCGGGAGAAGGCGCGGCGCCAGAAGTGGCGCTGGATACCGCGGCGCTGGGCGGCATGTATGCCAACAGCGTGCGCCTGATCGGCACCGAGGCTGGGGTGGGCGTGAACATCGGCGGCAACCTGGTGGCCCTGACCGGCGATTTGCAAGTCACGGCGGCGGGCGACGTCCGCATCGCGCCGCGCGGCACGGCGCAGGCAGCCGGCAATCTGCGCGTGGACAGCGGCCGCGATCTGGCCGTGCAAGGCGCGGCGCAGGCCGGCGCAACGGCCGCGCTCGCGGCTGCGCGCGACGTGTCCGTGCAGGGCGCCGTGGGCGCGGGCGGCGCGCTGACTGTGGAGGCCGGGGGCGATGTGGCGGTGGACGCGCAGGGCAGCCTGCGCACGCAGGGCGCCTTGCGCGTGGCCGCGGGCAAGGACCTTTCCCTGTCGGGAGGTCTGCTGACTTCGGACCAGGACCTGCGCGCGCAATCGGGGCGCAACCTGAAGGTGGCGGGACAGGCTGTCGTGCCGCAACCGGGACAAGGCGGCAGCACGGGCGCGGGGACCGGCGCCGGCACGGGAGCCGGCAATGGCACGGGTTCAGGAACTGGCACGGGCTCCGGTTCCGGCTCGGGCTCCGGCACTGGCGCGGAGCCCGGCAAGACGCCTGAACCGGCTGCGCCGGGCGAACAAGGCGGCGGCGTCTCCACGGCGGGCGGCGTGGTGTCGGCGAAGGAAGGCGTCACGCTGCAGGCGGGGCGCGACATGCTGCTGTCGCGCCAGGTGTACGCGTCTGGCGCGCTGCAGGCGCAGGCCGGCGCGGACGCGGTGTCGGAGGCCGGCGCGCAACTGCAGTCCGGACGCGGCATGGCGATACGCGCGGGCGAGGGCGTCACGTTGGCTGGCGCGGCTTTGACCGATGGCGCGATGCTGATCGAGTCCACGCGCGACCTGCGCCTGGACGGCAGCGCGCTGGCCTACGGCGGCGCGCTGGATCTGAAGAGCGGCGGCGATCTGCGCATGGGCGCGGCCAGCAAGGCGCAGGGCAAGCGTGTCGGGCTGGACGCGGCGCGCGATCTGCGGGCAGATGGCGAACTGGTGTCTGAGAACGCGGCCGGATTGAAGGCCGGACGCGAGGCGGCGGTGGGCGCGCGAGTGCTGGCGCGCGGCGACCTGGATCTGAGCGCGCAAGGCGCGACGGCCGTCACCGGGCAACTGGAAGCCCTGGGGCGCGCGCGGCTGCAGTCCGGGGCAGGCATTGCGCTCACGGGCAGTCTCAGCGGCAATCAGGGCGTGGACCTGCGCGCGGCGGGCCCGCTCGCCATCAGCGGCGCGGTGGGCGCGGCAGCGGGCGAACTGACCCTGGCGTCTGGCGGCGACCTCTCCGTCAGCGGCAGCGCGCAGGCCGGTGGGCCGGTGGTGCTGCGCACGCTGGGCGCGCTGAACGTGGCGGGCACGGTGTCCTCGCTGGCGGGGCTGACGGCCCAGGCGGCGGGCGATGCCACGGTCAACGGCAAGCTGCTGGCCGGCGGTCCGCTGCTGCTGGCAGCGATAGGCCAGGTGGCGGCGGGCGCGGATTCGCGCCTGCAGTCGGACGGCGCCATGCAGCTGCGCGCCGGCCAGAGCCTGTCCGTGGCAGGCATGGCGGAAACCAACGCTGGCCTGACGCTGGGCGCGGGCCGCGATTTGCGCGTGGATGGCGCGGCATTGGCCTATGGCGGCCAACTGTCGATGAACGCCGGCAACGATCTGCGTTTGACCCACGCTAGCCGCACACAGGGCGAGGGCGTGTCGGCGCGCGCGGGCGGTGATCTGCAAGCGGACGGCGCAATCGCTGCGCGCGGCGACGTCGCGCTGATGGCGGGGCGCGATGCGCAGCTTGGCGGCAAGACGGTCGCCACCCGCGACGTGACGCTGGATAGCGGACGCAATCTGACGATCGCGCAGGGCGCGTTGCTGGAGGCGGAACGCGCGGCGCAGATCAAGGCGGGGCAAGACGCGGCGCTGGCCGGCGCGGTGCGCACCAATCAGGGCATAGGCGTCGAAGCCGGGGGCAAGCTGCGCCTGGACGGAGAAACGTCTTCTGTCGCTGGCGCAATCGATCTGCTCGCGGGCGGAGACCTGTCCGTGGGCGCGCAGGGCAAGGCATACGCGGGCGGCGCGCTGAGCGGCGCAAGCGGCGGCGCCTTGCGGGTGGCCGGCGAACTGGCGGGCCAAGGCGGCCTGAGGCTGGCATCGGCAGACGGCGCGACAGTGGACGGCCGGCTGTTGTCCGGCGATGTCTTGTCGCTGCGGGCAGGCACGGACCTGAGCACGGGATCCGCGGCGCAACTGCAATCGTCCAAGGGCATGACGTTGAGCGCGGCCCAGGATGCCCAGCTCGCGGGCATCGCCTTGAGCGACGGGGGCATATCGATAGACGCCACGCGCGGGCTGCGCCTGGATGGCAGCGTGCTGGCTTACGGCGGTAGCTTGTCGATGAGCGCCGGTCGTGATCTGTGGCTGGGCGATATCAGCAAGACCCAGGGCAAAGGAATTAGCGCCCTCGCGGGACGGGATCTCGGCGTGGGTGGCGAGATGGTGGCGCTGGGCTCCGTGGCGCTGACCGCGGGCCGCGATGCAGCTATCGGCGCCAAGCTGAGCGCCGACGGCGGCCTGACGCTGCGCGCTCAAGACACGGCCAAGATCACGGGCCAACTGGAAGCGACGGAAGGCGCAAGCTTGCAAGCCGGCGGCGATGTGGCGCTGTCGGGCAGCGTGCTCAGCAACCAGGGCACGGAACTGCGGGCGGGAGGCGCGCTGGATGTCAGCGGCACGGCCGGCGCGGCACAGGGCGCATTGAGCCTGGCCTCGGATGGCGACATGACCGTGGGCGGCAACGCGCAATCCGGCGGTCCCTTGTCCATGGTCGCCAAGGGCGCGCTGAACGTGGCAGGCACGGTGTCTTCGCTGGCCGGGCTGACGGCCCAGGCCGCGCGCGATGCCACGGTCAACGGCAAGCTGCTGGCTGGCGGCCCGCTGCTGCTGGAAACGATAGGCCAGCTGGTTGCGGGCGCGGATGCGCGCCTGCAATCGGAAGACGCCATGCAGTTGCGCGCTGGCCAGGACTTGATCCTGGCGGGTCAGGCGGAAGCCAACAAGAGCTTGGCGCTGAATGCCGCGCGCGACCTGCGCGTGGGCGGTGCGGCATTGGCCTACGGCGGCCAACTGGCCATGGATGCGGGCAAGGATCTGCGCCTGGACCACGCCAGCCGCACGCAGGGCGAGGGCCTGACCGCGCGTGCCGGCGGCGATCTGCTGGCGGACGGCGCCATGGCGTCGCGCGGCGATATCGCATTGATTGCGGGCGGCGATGCCAGCCTGGGCGGCAAGACCGTGGCCGCGGGCGACCTGAAGCTCGATAGCGGGCGCAATCTGACCCTCGCCCAAAGCGCTCAACTGGACGCGGAAGGCAAGGTGCAACTCAAGGCGGGGCAGGATGCGACGCTGGCGGGCGCATTGCGCAGCAACCAGGGCAACCGCATCGAAGCGGCGGGCGCCTTGCGCCTGGACGGCGCGACCTCGGCAGCATCGGGCGGAATCGACCTGTTGGCTGGAGGCGACCTGACAATAGGCGCCAGCGGCAAGGCGTTGGCAGGCGGCACGCTGCGCGGCGAGAGCGGAGGCGAATTGTCGGTGGCTGGCGAGCTGGCCAGCCAGGGCGCATTGACCCTGGTGTCGGCAGGCGGCGCAACGGTGGACGGCAAGCTGCTGTCCGGCGATGCCTTGTCGTTGCAGGCAGGCAAGGACCTGCGCGCGGGATCGGCGGCGCAATTGCAATCGTCCAAAAACATGACGTTGAGCGCAGGGCAGGACGCCAGCCTCGCGGGCGCCGCCTTGAGCGACGGCGGCATCGCGATCGACGCGGCGCGCGATCTGCGCGTGGACGGCAGCGCGCTCGCCTATGGCGGCGAGCTCTTCATGAATGCCGGCAGCGACCTGCTGCTGGGCAATGCCAGCAAGACCCAAGGCAAGGGCGTCACGGCGCAAGCGACGCGCGACCTCATCGCCGGCGGTGAAATGGTGGCGGCGGGATCGGCCACCCTGACGGCAGGCCGCGACGCGGTGTTCGGCGCCAAGCTGGGCGCCGACGGCGACCTGACGCTGCGCGCGCAAGAGACAGCGAAAGTCACGGGCCAGCTGCAAGCGACGGGCGCTGCCAGCCTGCAAGCCGGCGGCAATGTGGCGCTGTCGGGCAGCCTGCTCAGCAACCAGGGTACGGAACTGCGGGCGGGAGGCGCGCTGGATGTCAGCGGCACGGCCGGCGCGGCACAGGGCGCGCTGACGCTGGCCGCGGACGGAGACATGACCGTGGGCGGCAATGCGCAAGCAGGCGGCCCCTTGTCCATGATCACGAAGGGCGCGTTGAACGTGGCGGGCACGGCGTCCTCGCTGGCCGGGTTGACGGCGCAAGCGGGAACCGACGCCACCGTTACGGGCAAGCTGCTGGCCGGCGGCCCGCTGCTGCTGGAGGCGATAGGACAGTTGCTGGCCGGCGCGGATGCGCGCCTGCAATCGGAAGGCGCCATGGCCTTGCGCGCGGGGCAGGACCTGGTCCTGGCCGGAGAGGCAGAAACCAACAAGGGCCTGACGCTGGATGCCGGGCGCGATGTGCGGGTGGACGGCGCGGCGCTGGCCTACGGCGGCCAATTGACGATGAATGCGGGCAACGATCTGCGCCTGACCGACGCCAGCCGCACGCAGGGCGCAGGCGTGTCGGCGCGCGCCACCGGCGATGTTCAAGCGGGCGGCGCGATGGCCGCGCGTGGCGACATCGTGTTGAACGCGGGACGCGACGCGCGCATCGACAGCAAGGCTGCGGCCACCGGCAACATCTCGCTGATTGCCGTGCGCGACCTTGCCATGGGCAAGACGGCGCAATGGGACGCCGAAGGTTCGTCGCGGGCCCAGGCCGGCAACGACATGACGCTGGCCGGCGCCTGGCGCGGCAACGGCGATATGAGCATGGATGCCACCGGCAAGCTGTCCGTGGACGGCACGCTTGCCGCCAGCGCCGGTGGCCTGAGCTTGAACGCCGGCGGCGATCTGTCGATGAGCGGACTGGCGCGGGTCGCGGCCAAGGGCGCGGTCAACGTCACGACGCTAGGCGATCTCCGCGTGGCGGGCGCGCTCAGTTCCCTGGACGCCTTGACCCTTCAGGCCGCGCGCAACGCGGCTGTGGCGGGACAGGTCTACGCCGCGCGCGGCCTGGACCTGAAGGCGGGCCAGGCGCTGACGGCGGCTAGCGGTTCGCATCTGCAATCCGACACATCGATGACGCTTCAGGCCGGGCGGGATCTGAACCTCGCCGGCACGGCGCTGGCCGAAGGCGGCATGTCGCTGGACGCCGCGCGCGATCTGCGCGTGGAGGGCAACGCGCTCGCCTATGGCGGCGCGCTGCGGCTCAAGAGCGGCAACGACCTGTTGCTTGGGGCGGGCAGCCAGCTGCAGGGCAAGGGCGTGCAGGCCGACGCCGGCCGCGATCTGGCGCTGGGCGGCGTTCTGGTGTCCACCGCGGGCGCGGAACTACAGGCTGTGCGCGATGCGCGCGCGGACGGCAAGCTGGGCGCCGACGGCGCGCTGGACTTCAGCGCCGGGGGCAATCTGCGCATCGGGGCGGCGGCGCAGCTGGACGCCTCGGAGCAGGCGCGGATCGCGGCCGCGGGCAATCTGGAGATGGCCGGGGTCATGCGCGGCGACAAGGGCGCCAGCCTGACCGCCGGGGGCCGCCTGGATCTGTCCGGCACGGCAGCATCCGCCAACGGCGCCCTGGACCTGATCGCAGGCGAAGACCTGGCCCTGTCGGCCGGCAGCCGCGCCTTGTCCGGCGGCGCGCTGCAAGCGCGCGCGGGCGGTTCGCTGACGGCGGCCGGCACGATTTCCTCGCTGGCCGATCTGATCCTGGACGCGGTTGCCGATATCCGCCTCGAAGGCCAGAACCTCGCGGCCGGCAAGCTAGCGCTTCAGGCCGGCGGCGCGCTGGCCACCAGCGCGGACGCACGTCTGCAGGCCGATGGCTCGGTCGATGTGCAGGCCGATAGCGCCACGCTGGCAGGCACGCTGGTGGCGGGCCAATCCGCGGCGCTGCGGATCGACAAGGATCTGACGGTGGACGGCACGGTCCTGGCCGATGCGGGCGCGCTCACCGTGAATAGCGGCGGCGCCATGACGCTGGGCGGCGCAAGCGCGCTGCAGGCGGGCGGACTGTTGGCGGCGCAGGCTGGCGGCAAGCTGCTGGCCAACGGCACGATTTCGGGCGAGCAGGACATCACGCTGAAGGCCGGCACGGACGCCGAACTGAACGGCAAGACCGTCGCCAACGGCACCCTGCGCGCGGACGCGGCCGGGGATCTCACCATCGGCCAGGCGGGTTTGGCCCAGGGCAGCAGCAAGCTGCTGCTGGGCGCGGGCCAGGACCTGCGCATCGCCGGCACGGCCGGCACCGCCACGGGCGCAGGCGCCGCGGGCGGCACGTTGCAGGCACAGGCTGGGCGCGACCTGTTCATCACGGGCACGGCGACCGCCGGCTCGCCCATCGTCCTGGGCGCGCAGCGCGATATCCGCATCGACGGCATCGCCACGGCGCTGGAAGGCGGCCTGACGGCCGACGCGGGCGCGAACCTGCTGGTCGGTGCAGGCGGCAGGATGCAGGCCTCCGACGGGCTCAACGCGCGCGCAGGCGCCAACCTGGGGTCCGACGGCGTCATTGCCTCGGGCGGCGGCCTGACGCTCGCCGCAAGTGGAGACGTCCTGCTGGGCGGCCTTGTCGCTGCCTTGGGCGAACGCGCGGCGGGCGACGCCTCGATCACGGCCGGACGCGATCTCATCGTCAAGCAGAACGGCCAGTTGCAAGCCGCAGGCACGCTGACTGCCCGCGCCGACCGCGACCTGTATGCAACGGGCGCCTTGAGTTCGGTGGGCGACATGCTGCTGGCCGCCGCGCGCGACGCGCGGGTGGACGGCACTGCCGCCGCCGACGCCAACCTGACGCTGACGGGCCGCAACGTCGCCGTGGGCGCGGCGGGGCTGGCGCAGGCCGGCCGCACTCTGACTGCGACCGCCCAAGAGGCGTTGCAGGCGGCCGGACGCATGCTGGCCGGCGGTTCGCAAACGCTGACCGCGGGCGACAAGATCACGGTCGACGGCACCGTCGCCGCCTTGCAAGGCGACCTGTCCTTGACCGCGCAGCGCGGCGACATCGCGCTGGGCGCGGCTTCGCGCCTGCAGGCCGGGGGCGGGCTGACCGCGCTGGCGGGCGGCGCGCTCACCGCGTTCGGCTCGGCCGCCGCGGAACAAGGCATGACGCTGCGGGCAGGCACGGACGCAACGCTGGGCGGTGTCGCCGCCACGCAGGCGGGCGCGCTGATCGCCAGCGCCGGCGGCAAGCTCACCATCACGGCGGACGGCCGCTTGCAGTCCGGCGCGGGATTGGATCTGAGCGCCGGCGGCGCGCTGCTCAACGCGGGCGTCGCGTCCGCGGGCACGCAGGCCAAGCTGTGGGCCGGATCGACGCTGGACAACACTGGATCGGTGCTGGCCGGCGGCGACCTCATCGCCACCGCCTTGGGACAACTTTCCAACGCCGGCCGTTTCGTGGCGGGCGTCGGCGCCGACGGCGCGCTCAGCCGGCCCGGCAGCATCACGCTGACGGGAGGCTCCATTGTCCACGGCGGCACCAGCCTGGCCGGCAAGGATCTGAGCTTGTCCGGGGGCAGCTTGAATCTGGCGGGCGGCAAGCTGTCCGCCATCGGCAAGATCACGCTGGCCACGCCAGGCGACGTCGACAGCCGCAACGCGGTGGTGCAAGGCGGCGCCCTGGCTATCACCGCCGCCAATCTTCATAACCAGGGCGGCAAGCTGACTTCGACCGGCGATGCGACCATCAAGCTGGGCGGCACGCTGAACAACACAGGCGGCGTGATCGCCGCGGCCGGCGATGCGCGCATCGAAGCCGCAAGCGTCGTCAACCGCGACGGCACGCTGGCCGCCCGCGACCTGACCATTACCGCCACCGGCGCGGTGGACAACCGTGGCGGCCTGATCCAGGCCGACAACCAGCTGACCTTGAACGCAGCCAGCCTGGACAACAGCGGCACGCTGACCGCGGCCGGCGCCCCGCCCAAGGGCGTGCTGGGCAAGGTCGTCTCCATCGTGGCGGACCGCGTCAACAACCAGGGCGGCTCCATCGAGGCGATCGAGAACCTGAGCCTGGGCGCCAAGGAACTGGACAACACGGGCGGCACCGTCGCTTCCCAGGGCAACGCGCGCATCGTCGCGGACACGCTCAAGAACACGCAGGGCACGCTGCAGGCCGGCAAGAGCCTGACCGTCATCGCGCAGGTATTGCAGGGGCTGGGCGTGCTGCAATCCGCGGGCGACCTGTCGTTCGCGTATGCCGGCTCCCTCAACCAGGAAGGCGACATCTCCAGCGGCCGCGACCTCAATCTATCGTTGGGCGGCGCGCTGGACAACCGCGCCAAGATCAGCGCCGGCCGCGACCTGAGCATCTCGGCGGACTCGCTGAACAACCAGGCCTCCGGCCAATTGCTGGCCGTCGGCCAGAACCGCATCACGGTGACGCAGGGCCTGACCAACGCCGGCCTCATCGACGGCGGTTCGACCCGCATCACCGCGGGCCGCGTCGACAACTTCGGCCGCATCTACGGTGATGCCGTATCGATCCAGGCCGGCGCGCTGGTCAACGGCGCGGGCGCGGGCGGCGGAGCCGTCATCGCATCGCGCGGGAGCATGGACCTGGGCGTGGGCTCGCTGGTCAACCGCGACCACGCGCAGGTCTACGCGGGCGCCGACCTGCGCATCGGCGGCGCGCTGGACGCCGCCGGCCGCGCCATCGGCCAGGCCGGTTCGCTCCTGAACGCGTCCGCCACTATTGAAGCGGCAGGCAATGCCGACATCTCGGCTGCGTCCCTCCGCAACCAGAACGACCGCTACAGCAACGAAACGGTGCAGGTGTCCAGCACGTCCAAGGTGTACTTCACCCCGGCCGGCACCACCGACATGTACGACGCCGAGACCAATTGGCTGTGCGACGAAGTAACGCCCATGTGCAGCAAGGATCCGGCCTGGCTGAACGACGATCCGGAACGCATGTTCCTGCTGCCGTCGGCCAAGTATCCCGAGTCGCGCTATGGGCCGCCGTTTGATTACGCGCCCAGCAAGAAGGGCAGGGGCGGCGAGACGTCGCCCATCACGCCGACCTATACCCCGCCCGATGTCGGGTGCAGCGGCGGCGACGCGGCAGATCTTTGCTGGGACCGGCCGGAGAAGTTCCTCTACGGTTCCGGTGAGCGCATCTGGGCTGTCTTCGGTGTCACGCCGCCGTCCGGCCCGATGCCGGTCTGGGTGCCGCCGCGCTACGAGAACTGCGCGATCCTCAATGAATGCGCTGCCGAGAAAGCGCGCCGCAAGGCCTACGAAGATGCCTACGCCGCGTACAAGGCGCCGCACATGGAGCTGGAAGCGCGCATCCGCGAGTTCAACGCCGACTTCAACAATCGGCTGGTCGGCACCTTCACCTACTACCGGGTGCAGGAGACCGTCACCGAGACCCGTACCCTCTCGTCCGACCCTGGCAAGATCCTGTCGGGCGGGGCCATGACGCTCACGGGCTCAGTCACCAATGACAAGAGCCAGATCGCCGCAGGCGGCGCGCTCACGGTGGCCGGTCCCGCCATCAACAACATCGGTGCGGGCGGCGAGCGTACCATCACGCGGGCGGGGACCATGACGGTTACCCAGGCGCGTTCGCGCGACCGCAAGGAATACTCCGAGGCTTACAACGCCACCCTCGCGGGCCAGCCCATCGAACTGCCGGTCGGCACCTCCGGCGGCAACGTCGCCGTCCAGCTCAACGGCTCCCGACCCGGCGCCAGCAATGGCGGTGCCGCGCCTGGACCAGTGCTGGTCGCCAGCGTCGGCCTGCCCGGCGGCACGGTGGTGCGCACTGTCTCCAATCCTGCCGGCATTCCGGACAGCCAGCTCTACACCGTCAACGGCAGGCCGGATGCGCCTTACGTCGTCGCCACCGATCCGCGTTTCGTCGGCCAGCGTCCGACCGTCTCCAGCGACTACCTGCTGGACCTGCTGAGCCAGCCCGGCGCGCTGCCCGGCACCACCATCGGCAACGGTGCCGGTTCGGGCGGCGGCCTGGCGGGCCAACGCAACGACCAGCCCGGCACGGCCGGCACGGTCAATGCCGGCGTCGGCACCGGTTCGATCTCGACCCCGGGCCAAGGCGGTGCGTCCGTTGGCGCCAGCAGCGGCCTTGAAGGCCAGCGTATGAACGGCCAAGGCGGCTCCGGCCCCGTCAATGCCGGCGTCGGCGCGGGTTCGATCTCGAACGCGGGCCAGGCCGGCGCCACGGTCGGCGCCAATAGCGGCCTGGACGGCCAGCGCCTGGACGCGCAAGGCGCATCCGGCCCCGCCGGCGCCACGCTCGGCGCGGGCGGCTCGCTCTCTGCCAGCGGCGCCACCGCCGCGGCCGACGGCCAGAACCTGTCCGGCGCGCGCCTGGGCAGCAGGGATTCGCTGGTGCCCGCGGGCGCCAAATTCCTGACACCCTCGGGCCAACCCAAGCGCCTGGGCGACGGCTTCTATGAACAGAAGCTTGTGTCCGACCAGATCCTGGCCACCACCGGCCAGCGCTTCCTCGACAAGTACAGCGACAACGACAGCCAGTACAAAGCCCTGCTCGCCGCCGGTGCGCAGTTCGCCCGCGACAACGGCATCCAGCTCGGCGTCGCGCTGACCGAGGCGCAGCAGCGCCAGCTCACCACTGACCTGGTCTGGCTGGTCGAACAGACCGTCACGCTGCCCGACGGCACCACCGAAACCGTGCTGGTCCCGCAGGTCTACCTGCTGGTGCGCGAAGGCGACTTGAAGGGCGACGGCACCCTCATGGCCGGCCGCGACGTTAAGCTGCAGGCCGAAGGTGACATCGTCAACAGCGGCACCATCGGCGCGCGCAACGCCACCGTCATGACCGCCGGCAACATCGTCAACCAGGGCGGCGGCCTGATCCAGGGCTCCACCGTCGACCTCGCCGCGCGCGAGGATCTGACCAATCTGGTGTCGCTGATCAAGGGCGACAACGTCGCCCTGAAGGCGGGACGAGACATCGCCCTGACGTCCACCGCGGCCTCCGAGAACTTCGGTAGCACCTGGGGCACGCACGTCAGCGGCGTGGCCCGCGTCGACGCAGGCAACCTCAACATGCAGGCTGGCCGCGACATCACGCTGACCGCGGCGCAAGTCTCGGTCAAGGATGACGCGCGCCTGCAGGCCGGGCGTGACATCGCCCTGGAAACGCTTACGGAGAGCCACGGCGAATCGCTGGTCTTGAAGAAGAACAACCGCCACGACCTGAGCACCAGCTCCGAAGTCGGCTCGACCATCGCGGCGGGCGGCAATCTCACGTTGGTCGCGGGCCAGGACGTCAATGCGCGTGCGGCCGAAGTCACTGCTGGCAAGCAGCTGGCGGTGGGCGCGGGACGCGACATCAACCTGGTCGCCGGGGTGGAAACCGGCTCGGCTTATGACGAGGTTCGCTACAAGACCAAGAGCTTCCTGTCGTCCAAGACCACGCACACCATCTCCTCCAGCGACTGGGAACAGGCCAAGGGGTCGACCTTTACCGGCGACACGGCGGTGTTGATGGCTGGGCGGGACTTGAATGTGGTGGGGTCGAATGTCATCGGGGACAACGACGTCACGCTGATGGCGAATCGGGACATCAACATTGCCGCAGCGACCGAGTCGTACAAGGACTACCAGTACGAGAAGGTGACCAAGTCTGGCTTTGGCGGTGGCGGTGGCTTCAGCGTCGGTTATAGCAAGCAGCAACGAACCGACTGGATGAAGGGCGAAAGCGGAGGCTACTCCAGCAGCACTGTCGGCAGCGTGGGCGGCAATCTGACCATCGACGCCGGGCGCGACGTGGGAATCTTCGCCAGCAACGTACTGGCGCAGGACGGAGATATCTCGATCAGCGGCCGCAATGTGGCGATCATCGCTGGCGTCGGTGAAGCCCGTCAGCACGAGTACCACGAGTTCAAGCAATCCGGAATCACGATAGGCGTGGCGGGCGGCGTGCTCGGTGCCGCCCAACAGATACACGGCACGCTCAAACAGGCAGACGATGCCAAGAGCGGCCGCCTGGCTGCGGTCAAAGTGGGCCAGGCCGCCTATCAGGCGGTGCAGGCCAATCGCATGCTGGAGGCTGCAGAAGGAACCAATGCCACGGCAGCGGATAAGGAGAACGCCAGCGCGCAGATCCAGATCAGCGTAGGCGCCAGCAAATCGGTCAGCGAAACGAAGCGCACGCAGGAGTCGGTATTCGGCTCTTCCGTCATGGGAGGCGGCAATGTCTCCATCGTGGCGTTGGGTGAGCGAGGCGTTCCGGGCTCGGGCAATTTGTCCATCATCGGAAGCGATGTCACTGGCAAGAACGTGCTGCTTGGAGCCACGAACGATCTTTCGCTGCTGAGCCAGGCACAGAGTTCCACGGAGACCTCAACCAACAAGAACAGCGGGTGGAAGGTGGGCGTGGGCATTGGCGTATCCGACAGCGGTAGCGGCGGCGGCATCAACATCTTCGCCAGCGGTTACATGGGTAGTGGCAACGCCAAGGGCAACGGCACGACCTATCGCGAGACTCAGGTCAGCGCGCGCGACAACCTGACGCTGGCATCGGGACGCGACACGCTGCTGGAGGGCGCACAGGCTCGTGCCGACAGCATCCGCGCCGATATCGGACGGAATCTGACCATCACCAGCCAGCAGGACACCGACCGTTATGACGCCAAGCAGAAACAGGTCAACGCAGGGGGCAGCTTCAGCTTTGGTTCCATGACCGGTAGCGCCTATGTCGGCGCGAGCATGGGCAAGACCAAGTCGAACTATGACAGCGTCATCGAGCAGTCCGGGCTTTTTGCAGGCGCGGGCGGTTTCGACATCAACGTGGGCAAGCACACTCAGCTGGACGGAGCGGTGATCGCCAGCGACGCGGAAGCAGCCAAGAACAGACTTTCGACCGAGACCCTTGGCTTTACCGACTTGAAGAACAAAGCCGAGTACAAGGCCACCACTACCGGTGTGAATCTGGGCATGTCGGGCGCGTTCGATGTTGCCAACAAGGGGGGCGCCAACAAGGCGGGGCCGTCGGGCTTCAGCTTTGGCCAAACCAGCGGAAGCGACTCCGGCACGACCTACGCCGCGATCGATCGAGGCACGATCGAGGTGCGCTCGGACAAGGATAGCGGTCGCGACAGCACGGCCGGCCTAAGCCGGGACACCGCAGGTGCGAACGGCAGCATCGGACAGATCTTCGACAAGGACAAGGTCCGCGAGCAACTGGAGTTCCAACAGGCCTTTGGGCAACTGGGGATGCAGCTTGCCGGGGATCTGACAAAGAAGCTGGAAAAGGACTATCCCGAAATTTGGGGGGAGGGAAAGCTTGGAAAAATCGCTGTGCATTCGATTGTCGCGGCAACTGGCGCGGCTCTTGGCGGTGGGAACATTTCCGGAGCAATTGCAGGTACCGTCGCAGGCGATCTGACTACGGCATCGTTGAAGAATGCAATCGATGAGGCAATGAGCAACCTGCCTGCATCCGTTCGGAAAGATGTCGCCAACGTCGCTCTGAATACATTAGCTGGCCTGGCGGGTGGCTTGGCGGGTGGAGCGAATGGAGCGGGCGCAGCCCTTTCTGCTGACATGTTCAATCGTCAACTTCATCCTGCTGAGAAAGAGCTCGCTAAGAAGCTCGCCTCAGACGCGAAGAATAGTGGGCTTGAAGTAACGACTGAGCAGATTGAAGCGCAGCTACGCAGAATGGAAGTAACCTTCATAAACGGTGAAACCTATGTGGGAGTGCCGGCGGTAGTAGTGGGTGAGCAAAATATGCAAGACAGAGGAACAAATTTCTCTGTGATAGGACACACCGAGGATGGTCGGCAGATCTGGATGGAATTCTCTTCACCTGCGGATGCTCAATTGCAGGACCTTATTCTGCGTCATTCCAACGGGGGGGCGGTTCCTACCGGCGTTTCGTACAAAGCAGAGCCGAATTTGGTCAACTACTGGGAGTATTTCGGTCTACCAAAGTCGGGGGGGGCGGACAAATCTCCATTGACTCAATATTGCGTGACAGCAGAGTGTGCGGCGGGTTTGCCCAGAAACATGTCTGCAGCGGATTACCTGGATAGGCGCAATCAGAATGCAGATGTTCTCGCATACCTTGGTAAGGCAAATGGTCGTTTTGGTGCAATAGCTGGGACTATAGGAAGTGTGCCGACAAACCCATATGCACCGGGGGCTCTCATCGCGGCAAGAGGTTCCGAGGTGGCTGGTTGGTTAATTGGTGGTCTCGAGCAGGCAATTAGGCCGAATCCTCAATCCTATGCGCTAGGTGCCGGAGTGGACCTGGGAGCCAAACAGTTGACGAGCAAGTTTCCAAATGGCGCGATGTTGTTTAACGAGATTGGTGAATATATAAAGAGTAAATATGGAAACTAACTTCTTGAGCAGAATAAAACGTCATTTAATTCTGGATGGTTCTATTAAGTCTATTTATCAATATTTTTTGACTGTTTCCGGAATCGCATTGATATTTTTCGATATAAAAATTTGGGAGACGGGCTGGATTTTCTATGTTGGTCTGATTTTGGCAGGAATTGGAGGTCTATCAGGTAGAGCGATAGCGTTAAAAATAAAGCCATTTGAGGATCCTCCTTATCCCAAGGGGTGGCTCGATAAGAAAGGTGAGAGGCAGTCGTCAGATAAGAACTAGTGCAGGAGTTGTTTGGTGTATGTGGAGAAATAAAGTGGTGGGCTGATTCCGTTGGACGGGGGGGTGAGATGTTTTTAAATTTCAGCGTAGTTAAAGAACTTTGGATAGATCTTTGAGAAAATATTGGCGTGCCTCATTTTATAATTTAGCGGCGTCCTTCGCTGTTGTGCTGACATTTTCAGGCTGTTCGTTCATTATGGGATCCCCTCCCGCACCCCTGTTAACGAACCCCGCACCTCAAGAACTCATCAGCCCGGTGCTGATCTACACCACCGACTGCGATTTCAAAAAGAAAATTGATAGTGTCGGATTCATAGGCGCCAGAACCGCCTATCCTGCGACCTACGCTGCGGAATCAGTATGCAACGCATTGAATGCCGAACTGCCAGCTGCCATGGATGCGGCTGGTGTCAAGGCAATATTAAAGTTGCGCAAATTCGACCTCAAGACGGCCAGGCCGGAAACGATGAAAGAGGATGCACTGACCGCAGGCGTCAAGTATGTAGTCGCGGTGAGCCAGCCGAACGCATTTGAGGGTTCTCAGCAGTATCCGGCCAGCGTATCGGTGGGTATTCGTCTGTATGACGCGGAGTCGGGCGAGTACCGGGGCATGGCAGAAGATACGTATGGGATTTCGCTGCGTGACTTTTCAAACCGTGGGCCGAACGCCGAGGGACAGCGGATCGCAGCGGATGTCGCGAACAAGCTGGCGCGCTCCATGGTGCAGCGGTGCATCGAGAAGTATCCCTACCAATGTCATAAGACTGGCCTGCTGCGTTTCGCGGAACCTCGTGATGCATTCGGGAAATAATCTATCAATTAGCAGGGCGTCGGGCTGGATTTCTTCAGCTGAAACTGTAGTCTTCGCTTGATGCAAGCATCAGAATTTATCTTGTGCCGAGGTTCGTGAAGTGTCGAATTTTATGTTTCGAATATTGGTCCCTGTATTAGTGATATCTGGCGGGCTCTCAGGTTGCTCAGCAACCAATCCTAATATTCTCAATAGCTACGACGCGACCCAAAACTCACGCGTCCGTGTTTTTGTCTACACCGCCGATCGAATTCGTCTGGATTTTGATCGTATCTGCTACACCAGTCCTGGCCTGTTGGGACATGGGGAAGGGTTGGAGACCATGCAGCGGAGCCATTATCAGGGCAGTCGCAGCGTTGGCATGGCTCCCACTTCAAAGCGTGGCGATGCTGTCTTCGATGAATTCATCATAAAGGCCGGCGTTCCCTTGACCATATATGGTCAGGTCGGTGGTAAGTATCATTCGCCGAGCGTCTCCATTTATATGCGCGAAACGCGTGACGCAGGCTATTTCACGCCGATAGCTGGCGCGAACTACGAGATATATGTTCGGGATCGCAAAGTAATCGTCGAAGATCTAGGCGTGGACGGCGTAGGTAGCGCCAGCCGACTCATTGAACTCACTCCCACGAAGGCTTGTGCGGCCAACGGAAGTTAAGAACTGCATGCGTTTGCCGTTAGTTTGGTAGCGGAGATTTGGTCATGTCTTCGCTGTAGATGGCTGAAGCATGGGCTGACGTGCCTACCCTGCCATTTTCCATATGCCGGTCTTGATCTGACCTTTTGGGTCATCTGGATTTGGCTATCGACTGCCAGACCGGCGACGGTCCACGCCTAGCTAGAGAGTCGGGGAATTCACGGAGTGCGTTGTGCGGCAAAAACTACCAATACTGCGGGTCGCCCGCCAAACCTTCGATTACCTGGGCGACCACGGCGGACCGTTGATCGGCGCGTCGCCCCTGTTGATCCTGATCCTGCTGGCAGGCATTGCACTCGGCATGCACCTGGATTACATGGCGTATGTCGAGCACAGCAAACTGCTGGAATTGACAGGCTGGGTGGTGAGCACGGCCGCGCCGGTATTGGCGGCGGTGGCTTGGCACCGATGCATTCTGCTGGGCGAGACGCCGCCCGCGCGCGTCGTGGCGGGCAAGCCGGAGCGCATGTATTTCATCGTGCTGATCGTGGGCGCCGCCTTGATGTTCGTGACGACACTGTTGTGCTACATCGTGATGTTGTTCGCGCAGGGGCCGGACGGCTCACATTGGCTCGGCGTTGTGTTGGTACTGCTGCTGATGCTGGCGCCGTGTTTTTTCATGGGCTACATCTTCCTGGCATTGCCGCACGCCGCCCTGACCGGCAAGATGGAAATATCGCGGATCGCGCCGCTGGTGCGAGGCAACCGGTTGCGCCTGCTGGCCGTGGCCGCGCTGCCGGTGCCGCTGTTGCTGCTGCTGGAGGCGGCCCGGATCTTTGTGCTGCAGATGCCGAGAGAGCCGAGCATCGGATACTACCTGTACAGCGCCATCGCGACATTCGCCGCCACTCTGATTTCCGTGACATCGATGTCGGTCAGCTATCGGACGCTGGCGCTTAAGCCCATGGAAGAGGGTGTTCAACTCGCACCGAGTGCCACGGTGACTTGATCCGGGCATGGGGGAGCGCCTGGACAACGACATTGATTTCCTACTCGGCTGGCTCGACGATCAGCCGAAAAAAAGGTGTCAGACTACATTTCTCATAGCTAAAAATGTAGTCTGACACCTTTTCTGGCGCAACAGCCGAATGTGTAGCTGGTTTGGCTCCGAACATGACTCAGCTGGGTCATGTTCAACAGGCGATTCGAGCTGCAGATAACGCCGCTAGGGTGTCGAGTATGGCCGGGAGAATCGCTGCTGCAGCAACTGCCGCGGGAAATGCCCCAGTTGCTGGTGCCGCCACCGCGATAGGTGCTGCAAGTAGTCTGTTCGAGCAAATGGTGAGGCCAAATTGGAAAAAATCTGTAAGTGATTCGACCGTTGATATGGTAGGCGCTTCTGCGTCAGATAGATATCCAGTGCTTGCGCCCGCTATTAATGAGCTTGCGGAGTTGGTAAAGAGCAATGGTTATTTGAATAGTGTTGGTAGGAGATAACATGAGTTTCTATGGCGTGATAATCGCGGAAGGAAATTTCAAGCGCTGGCTCCGAGGATTGTTAATTTGGGTTGGGGTTGTCTTGGCCCTGCTTGGATTGCGGTTTGATATTTATTTTTTGGCCCTGACCGGAGTGGTGATTGGGGGCGTGGGTATGTATGCGGCGAAGGCCGCTATGGTTAATGTCAAGCCCTTCAGGGAAAAAGGGAAGTACTGAATTTTAAGGTTATTGCGTTCAGGGGCTCGAAAAGAAGAGCGTCGCCTATTTTTTGGTCGAGTAGAAAATCACGGAAAACGGGAGAAATTCTCGTGCTGGCTAAAATTGATCGCAATGACGGCTTCCATAAATAAGGTAAAAATAGGTGTCAGACTACATTTTCCATGCAGCGTTGCCCTCACTCTTGGCGGCCCAGCCTTGGACAGACAAGGTCGGCCATTGAGGCTGGTTCCGGATTGCCGCTGTACGGGAATCAGATCCAGATATGCCGCCAGGCCCTCTGCGGAGTTGATTCGCCTCCAGCGCATGATCGATACGATCGCGTTTGGCGGCTGACCTCTCGCAACAGGTTGGGGGAGCTTGTGGGGCGAAAAAAATTCAAGAAACAAACCCAAGACATTAAGAATCGCCCTGGCCAGCCGTTAGCTATCAATAGAAGAAGCGTAGCTTCAGGCTCCCTCCTGAGCGGCTACGACGCAGGATTCCTATCCCAGGGCAGCGCAACGGGGCGACGCACTGGGACAGCGCCGGCAAATTGATTCATCAGACTGCTGCCTATCGAGCAGCCCGGCCAGGACTTTTTCCCTTGGGACGCGTCCATCTCCATGGTTTTGTACGGACACGGCGTGACCCGCTGCTACGAAAGTGGCGATTGGGTCTGATAACTCTTCGAATAAAAAAATTCAAACTTGCCGTGGCTGCGCTGCGATAGTCATCTGGCAAGCCAAGAAAGAATTCGAACAAGGAATAGACCTCACAAAAACAAGTGAGGCTGGCGGCCCGCGGGAGGGCCGTTTCGGCACTTGGTGCCATACGGGTTTGTTTTGAAGTTCTGGAGGATCATGAAGTTCGTCAAAAAAATACCTTACGCCCTGAAGCGCGCCGTTTTCCGCGCGTCTCCGGTTCTTGCCAGATCTCTCGGCTTTGATTTTCGCTTGCGGGTGCCTAGCCGGATGTTCATGGAGCGAGAAGTCTTCGACTACGTCAATCAACAGTTCCGGCGCGGCACGGCGGCTCCGGCGGCAAGGTGCCTTTTCATCGGTTTGGATAAGCACAACTGGCACTACGACCGGCTGCTGGATCCGGACTTCTATTCAATAGATCTGAATCCCCGCAATGCGGCCTATGGCCAGCCCAACAGGCACGTGGTGGGTTCGGCGACAGAATTGTCTTCCTACTATCGGCCGAACAGCTTCGATGTGGTGATCGCCAATGGGCTTATCGGGTTTGGCCTGGATACCGAGGAAGCGTTCAACCAATTGATGTTTGAATGCCATCGCGTCTTGGCCAGCGATGGAATGCTAGTGCTCGGCTACAACGACAAGCCCGACCGCCTGAACTTCAATGTTGAGCAGGCCCCGGGGTATCAAGTCTTCAAGACCTTCGAGCCTGGCATAGCGGGTATGACAGGGGCGCGCCACGTCGTGGCGGACGGGTTCCAGCATTGCTATGTATTCCTGCGGCCACGGCGCATGGGGCATGTCGCCGGAGAGATGGATATTGCTGCTGCGGCTTGAGCTGGCGCGGGGTCGGGACTGCAGGGAATAGTGAGCTGCGTGCATGTGGCTGCATGCATGCAGCCTGATCACGCCTAGCGGTAGCGCAAGCTACGTTGACGGATCGGGACGATCGCGCGGTGATGCCTGCCTCAAATCTTATTTATTTCTCACGACGGTTCCGCCCCAAAAACCGGCGTTGAGGCCTGTCGTCGCTACAAAAAAAAGTAAATACCAATTCAGAAAAACTCTGGATAGAAAACCTCCGCCAAAACATAGAATTTGAAACTTCGGCTGACGCTCAGCGGCAAGGCCACTAGCGTGCTCGACGCTATTAAGTTCTTTCTGAGGTTTTTGGGGCTCATGAAGTTCGTCAAGAAAATAACCTACGCCCTGAAGCGCGCTATTTTCCGGGTTTCTCCGGCTCTCTTAAGAAGGTTGGGCGCCAATTTCCAGCTACGGGTGCCTAGCCGGATGTTCATGGAGCAAGAGGTCTTTGACTACGTCAATGAACATTTCCGGCGCGGCGCGGCGGCTCCTGTGGCCAGGTGCCTTTTCATCGGTCTGGATAAGCACAACTGGCATTACGACCAGCTGTTGAGTCTTGACTTCTATTCAATCGACCTGAATCCGCGCAATGCGGCCTACGGCCAGCCCAACAGGCACGTGGTGGGCTCGGCGACAGAGCTGTCCTCTCACTATCCGCCCCACAGTTTTGATGTGGTGTTTGCCAATGGATTGATCGGTTTTGGCCTGGATACCGAGGAGGCATTCAATCAATTGATGTTTGAATGCCATCGCGTCCTGACGGGCGATGGGATGCTGGTGCTCGGCTATAACGACAAGCCCGATCGCCTGAGCTTCAAGGTCGAGCAGGCCAAGGGGTTTCAGGTCTACAAGACATTTGAGCCCGGCATCGCGGGGATGATGGGTGCGCGGCACATCGTGGCGGACGGGTTCCAGCATTGCTATGTGTTCTTGAGGCCCCGGCGCCTCGGGCTTGCGGAGCAGGGCCTGGCTTGGTAGCCATGGCAGAGTGCGCAGCCGCGTCCGTGTGGCCCAGCATTTCAAAAACGTAATCCCGCTATCCGCTTTCTGTCTGCATCGCCTTCCTAGAATTTGATCGTGCAGTCCCCTCCACGATACATAGGAATTAAGCATGCAGATGATCCGCAAAGCCGCATTGATCCTGGCGCTGTCGGCCGCCGCTACCGGCGCGGCGCTGGCGCAGCCCGCGCCGCCTCCGGCCGGCCTGGCCAATCCCTACGGTCCGTCATTGACGCGTGCCGAAGTGCTGGCCGACCTGGCGCTCTGGAAGCGTGCGGGCGTGGACCGGTTCTGGCGTGGCGAGGAGACGCCGGACATTTACAGCCCGGAGTACAAGGCCGCATTTACCGAGTACTTCCGCCTGCGTTCGGGGCCGGAGTATCAAGCCGAAGTGCAGCGCCAAAACGCGCTGCGCTGATAGCCGGCCGACGCGGCGGGAGAGCCCGGCGTGGCTGAATCCTCCGTCATCAATCCCCCCGAGTCCAGCCCCAGGTTGCAGCTTGCCGACCTGGAGCTGGACTTGTTGCGTTGCCGCGCCTATCGCAACCGGCAGTTCCTGCCGCTGACGCCCAAGGAGTTCGGCTTGCTGGCTTTCCTGATGCAGCGGCCCGGGGTGGTGTGTGTGGGTTGGGAGCTTGCCGAGCAGGTCTGGAAAATGAAGCTGCATGTCCACGACAAGCGCAATTTCAAATCCCATGCCGTTGCGGTCGCGATGCGCCGGCTGCGCAAGAAGGTCGATGCGGGTTCGGGTCCCAAGCTGCTGCATACGATACGGGGCGGCAGCTACCTGCTGACGGAAGGCCCGTTGTGACGCTCGCAAGTTCTTGAACGGCGGCCGCCATGCGTCGGGCCGCCATGCGCCGCGCGATACCAGGGAAAAAAATCGCGCACCCGAAAGGCGCGCGGCGATCATCAGGCTCCCTTCGCGGAGGAGGGCTCGATCAAGGGATTTCCTGCTTGCAGCGTTTTATGAAAGCTGGCGCTAGAACCGATGGCGGATGCCCATATTCACCTCGGTCGCCTTGGCGTTGTCCAGGAAGGCCCAGTTGGTGGTGTAGGACGCCACCGCATACAGATCGGTGCGCTTGGACAGGTTGTAGTTGTAGCCCAGGCTGTAGGTGTTGCTGGTGGCGTCACCGCCCGTGAGCTGCTTGTTGTTGGCGTCGGCGCGTTGCCACGATGCGAAGGCGCCGCCGGATTTGCCGACCGGGGCGGCCAGCGCCAGCATGTAGGCATTGGAGCGGAAGCCCTTGACGAAGGCGTAGGACGGCGTACCGGTAAATCCGCCGATGCTGCCGCCGTTGGGGAAGCCCTTGCCGGCGAACCAGCCGTCGGTCATGCGGTTGTAGGCCAGGGCCACCTTGACGACTTCAAAGTCGTAGGAGCCGCCGATGATGTAGGAACGCGGCGTGGCATCGGTCTGGCTCTGGCTCAGCTTGTTCGAGGCGTTGAGCTGGTCGTAGGTGGCAAAGCCCATGACGGGGCCGTTGTCGTAGCGCAGGCCGGCGGTGATGGCGCGGGTGTTGTCGGCGGTGGCGAAACCGGTCTGGGCGAGGCGGCGGTCGTCGGCGTTGAAGGCATAGCCCAGGGCGCCCTTGAAGCCGCCCATCGACGGGGTTTCATAGACGATCAGGTTGTCGTAGCGCACGAAGTAGGCCGAACTGAAACCCAGGCCGGCGCCGGTGTTCAATTGATTGAAGCCGCCGCCGAACGACGAGCCGAACATGCCGGTGAAGTAGCGCGCGGCGACGTTGTACTGCCGGCCCAGGCGGACCTCGCCCCAGTCGGCGCTGCCCAGGCCCACCGTGGCTTCGCGGCCGAAGAGGCGGCCGCTTTGCAGCGAGTTGCCGTTGCGGCTGTCGTAGCCGGACTCCAGCTGGAACAGCGCATACAGGCCGTCGCCCAGGTCTTCCTTGCCGCGCAGGCCCCAGCGCGAACCCGCGGTGGTGCCGGTGGTGGATCCGATGCGGCTGCTGTCGACGCGGGTGCGGCTGCCGGTGGCGGGATCGGTGTAGGCGCCGTCGACGTTGGCGTAGCCGATGCCGGTATCGATAAGGCCATAGAGCGTGACGGAAGAGGACTGCGCATAGGCGGCGCCGGACAGTGCCGTGGCGGCCGCCGCGACGTATAGCTTTTTCATTGTGGACTCCGTGAGCAGGGAAGATCGATATGCGTCATACCGACCGGAAGCCACGGAAAACATGTCTTCTGGCGGATAGGCAGGGCCAGTGTGAAGGCCGTTGCCCGACAATCCGCGGTCGCTGAAATTACAAATCTGATCGTCCCGGCATCACGGTTTTGTCATGTTCGCGTGGATCGCACATGACGCGGTGCCTGGCCGCTGGTCTTACCCCTCCAGCCCCCCCAGATCCGGCGGCCGGTTCTCAATAATCGCCTCCATGCTGAAGAACCCCGTCACCGTAGACAGCTCGAAATCCGTGATCAGCTTCTGGTAGAAGCGGTCGTACCCGGCCATGCCGCGGCAGACCACCTTGATGAGGTAGTCCCAGTCTCCGCCGATGCGATAGAACTCGGTCACTTCGGGCAGGCGCCCCACGTGTTGCCGGAAACCATCGGCCCAGGCCTTGGCGTGGTGGCTGGTGCGGATCATTACGAAGACCGTCAGGTCCAGCCCCAGTTCGACCAGGTTGACCTCGGCCCGGGTGCCGCGAATGATGCCGCAGGCGTTCAGGCGCTGCAGCCTGCGCCAGCAGGCGTTTTGCGACAGGCCGACGCGATCGGCCAGCTCGCGTTGGGACAGCGCGCCGTCCTTTTGCAGGCAGGAGATGATATTAAGATCAAACTTGTCTATTTTTTCCATATGAAAGATCAAATGACCCAATTTTAAGGAATTTAGGCAAAAATTAGGTGAGGTTTTAAATTTCACCCCATCGTATGATATTTCGACATTCCCAGGAATATCTTCGACATGAATACGACCACCAAAACAGCCTCCGCCCCGGCTACGCCGTTGCAGCAATTTCAAGAAAGCCTGAAGGCGGACGACGTCGCCGCGGCGCTGGCCGATGGGCTGATCGGCAAGGATGCGGTGGTCGACGGTCCCTATGGCGTCAAGCCGCTGGTCTATGCGGATTACGTTGCGTCCGGCCGGGCGCTGATGCAGGTCGAGCGCTTCGTTCTGGAGCAGGTGCTGCCGTACTACGCCAACTCGCATACCGAGGCGTCTTATTGCGGCGGCTTCATTACCCGCCTGCGCCGCGAGGCGCGCGCGGCGATTGCGCGCTGCTGCGGTGCGGGCGATGAGCACGCGGTGATTTTTGCGGGCTCGGGCGCGACGGCGGGGATCAATCGGCTGGTGCATCTGTTCGGCGTGCGCGAGGCCATCGCCGCGGGCCGCAAGGTGCGCGTCATCATTGGCCCCTACGAACATCATTCCAACATCCTGCCGTGGCGCGAATGCGGCGCGGAAATCGTCGAGTTGGCGGAAAGCCCGGAAGGCGGCCCCGATCTGGCGCAGCTGGATGCGGCGCTGCAAGCCGGGGAGGGCGCGCTGGTGGTCTGCGCGCTGTCGGCGGCATCGAACGTGACGGGCATCGTGGCGGATGTGGCGGAAGTGACCCGGCGCGTCAAGGCCGCGGGCGCCAAGATGCTGTGGGACTATGCCGGCGGCGCGCCCTATCTGCCGATCCGGATGACGCCCGCCGCCGACGCGGCGATTGACGCGATTGTTTTCTCGCCACACAAGTTCATCGGCGGCCCGGGCGCGTCTGGCGTGCTGATCGTGCGCCGCGACGCGGTGCTGGACACCACGCCCACCTGGCCCGGCGGCGGCACGGTCCGCTTCGTTTCGCCCGTGGGCCATGACTACAGCGGCAGCCTGGAAGCGCGCGAGGAAGCGGGCACGCCCAATGTGGTGGGCGATATCCGTGCCGCCCTGGTGCTGCTGGTGAAGGAAGCGCTGGGCGCGGACTTCATGCGCCAGCGCAATCAACATTTCGTGCAACGCGCGCTGGCCAGATGGCAGGGCGCGGCGCAACTGGAACTGCTGGGTTCGCTGACGGCGGCACGCTTGCCGATCTTCTCGTTCCGAGTGCGCAACGGCCGCGGCGGCTTCGTGCATCAGCAACTGGTGACGCGCATGCTGAGCGACCGTTTCGGCATCCAGGCGCGCGGCGGCTGCGCTTGCGCGGGCCCCTACGTGCATCGCTTGCTGGATATCGGCGCGGATGAATCGCTGCAGATGCGCCAGGCCATCCTGGACGGCCGGGAAATGGAAAAGCCGGGCTTCATCCGGCTGAACTTCAGCGTGCTGCTGGCGGACGAGAAGGCCGATTTCATCCTGGATTCGGTATTGGCGCTGGCCGCGGACGCAACCGAGTTCGAGCACCGCTACGGCTTCGACCCGAGCCGCGCCATTTTCTTCCCGAAAAGCGCCGACAAGCAGGCCGCGTGAGATGCGCGCCCGCCGCCAGGCGGGCCGCTCCATCCTTCAGTCAGTCCTTCATCTGGAGGCCGCAGGTTCTGATCCACGCGGCCTTCTTGTCCGCCAGCCCGTCGGACGCCTCGCTCAGCGTGCGTGCCATCCTTGCCGGAAACTTCACCCCTTTGCGGCGGCAGGCCTCGAAGTCGTCGACCAGGGCGTAGCGGGCATCCAGCAGGTCCAGCCGGCCCTGGCACAGTTCCCGATTCAGTTGCAGGTCGTTGGACGCTTCGCGCGTGCGCTGCACGTCCTGCGCGCGGTCGATGCGCGCCTGCTCCGCCTCGATCTGCGCGATGCAGTCTTCCGCGACCGCGGGCGCGCTGGCGCTGGCGGTGCAGATGAGCAGGACGGCAAGAGTACGGCGGTGGAGGGCGGCCATGCGGAGATACCTTGATAGTGCGACAGAATGGGCAGCATCATAACTGCTGGGAAAATCGGGACAGGAGCCGATGCGATCGGCCCTTTGTAGACAGGCATGACGCTTGCTGACTCCCGCATGCCGTTAAGGCCTCGAAAATCCACCGGCTCCACCATTCAGGCTGGGACATATGACGGATGCCAAAATCTGCGCTGGGCGGAAGGCTGTTCTCGTTGTCGATGACAACGAGACCGCCAGATGGATACTGGCCGAGATATTGGCCGGGGAGGGTTATGCCGTCTGCGAGGCGGGCAATGCCGACGAGGCGCTGCAGCGGCTCGGGGAGCGTCCCGACATACGCGCGGTCATTACGGACATCGAGATGCCGGGCTCCATGGATGGCCTCGAGATGGCGGCGCGAATACGCCATCAATCGCCTGAAATTGCCGTGCTTCTCACGTCGGGCCGTCATTACCCCGCAGCGGATGATCTTCCGCCAGCGACGAAGTTCATCCTGAAGCCATGGGCCGCGGATGAGTTGATTCGTGAATTGGAAACAGTGCTGTGCCTCAGCTACTAAGGAAGCAGGCGGGCCGAAATACCATCATTGTCCGGCCCCCTGCCCGGGGGAGGCCTTGGGGAAGTAGAGGGTGAATGTCGTACCCTCTTGGGCGGAACTGGCCACATCGACGTGACCGCCTGTTTGCGAGACGTAGCCGAAAACCTGGCTCAAGCCCAAGCCCGTTCCTTTGCCTTCCGGTTTGGTGGTGAAGAAGGGTTCAAAGATGTGGTCCAGAATTTCCGGCGCGATGCCTTCGCCATCGTCCGAAACGCTGACGGCGACAAACGGCCCGGTGGCGAGGCCTCCCTGTTCATCCGGGCGCGAGTCCACGCAGCTGACTGCAATTCTTACATTGCCGCCGAAAGGCATGGCGTCGGCGGCATTGACCACCAGATTCAACAAGGCGTTTTCCAGCTGGCTGACGTCGGCGCAAATGAGGCACGGGTCATCAGGGAGCTGGTACTGCACCCGGACCGCTGCCCCAAGTGTTGCCTGGAAGATCGGTTTCATCCCTTCGATGCATAGGCTCACGTCTACCTGGGAGGGTTCGAGAGGCTGGCGGCGCGCATACGCGAGCATTTGCTGGGTCAGGTGAGTCGCCCGCTGCGCCGTATCTGCAATGGCATTGAGGTACTTGAGGCGCTTTTCAGGCGCGAGTTCGGGGTTGCGCAGCAACTCCGCGGCCCCGTCGATGACCGAGATGAAATTGTTGAAATCGTGGGCCAGACCGCCAGTCACGCGCCCCAGCGCTTCCATGCGCTGGGCCCGATGCAGAGCCAGCTGGGTCGCCTGCAACTCGAGCTGGCTGTGCCGCTTTTCAGTGATGTCGCGCGTGACCTTGGCGAAACCGATGAGCTTGCCCGAACCGTCCCGTATGGGGTCTATGACCACGCTGGCCCAGAATCGCGAGCCGCCCTTGCGGACTCGCCAGCCCTCGGCCTCGAATCTGCCTTCGCTCGACGCGATGGCCAAGGCGCGCTGCGGGACGCCTGCGGCGCGATCTTCATCGGTGTAGAAGCGCGAGAAGTGCTGCCCGATGATTTCGGCCGCTTCGTAGCCTTTGAAGCGCTGCGCGCCGGCATTCCAGCTTGCGATGAAGCCATTGGCGTCGAGCAGGAAAATCGCATAGTCAAGGACGCCCTCCACCAGAAGCTGGTAGCGGTAGGGTTCATCCAATTGGGCCAAGCTGCTGAAAGGGGCAGCAGTCCCTTCTTCCGGGGGCTCGACGAGGCTCATTGGTACTCCAATTCGCGGTGCTGGGAGCACCAATTATTCATCGACGAAACCGACCGTGCAATGGTGCGGCGCCCGCAGCCATCCTTCGCCTTGAACCATCCCTGGGCTACTGGTCGGAAACCCAGTTTACGGCGTTCCAAAACTCGCCTACTGTGCTTCACATATCAACGACTCACAGGCGCTGCCATGCGCCTTCGTGTTAGACGGTCGAAGATAGAAATTTCTGTTTTATCAACACGTTACGTTGGAGATGAAAGAGAATGACCGACACCCTCATCAAGGTCGACCTGGCCCAATCCCCCTACGAGAACGCGCAGATCCACAATCGCTGGCATCCGGATATTCCGATGGCCGTGTGGGTCAAGCCGGGGGACGACTTCGTGCTGGAAACCTACGACTGGACCGGCGGCGCCATCAAGAACGATGACAGCGCCGACGACGTCCGCGACGTGGACCTGTCCACGGTGCACTTTCTTTCGGGGCCGGTGGGCGTGGAAGGGGCCGAGCCCGGCGACTTGCTGGTGGTGGACCTGCTGGACATCGGCGCCAAGCCGGACAGCCTGTGGGGGTTCAACGGCTTTTTCAGCCGCAATAACGGCGGCGGTTTTCTGACCGAGCATTTTCCGCATGCGCAGAAATCCATCTGGGATTTCCATGGCATGTTCACTTCGTCGCGCCATATTCCCGGCGTGAACTTCGCCGGGCTGATCCATCCCGGGCTGATCGGCTGCCTGCCCGACAAGAAGCTGCTGGATACCTGGAACCGGCGCGAGCAGGCGCTGATCGACACTAATCCCAACCGCGTGCCGCCGCTGGCCAACCCGCCCGCGCCGAAGACGGCGCATATGGGCGCCATGCAGGGCGCCGACCGCGACAAGGCGGCGGGCGAGGGCGCGCGCACCGTGCCGCCGCGCGAACACGGCGGCAACTGCGACATCAAGGATCTGTCGCGCGGCGCGCGGGTGTTTTTTCCGGTCTATGTGCAGGGCGGCGGCCTGTCAGTAGGCGACCTGCATTTCTCGCAGGGCGACGGCGAGATCACCTTCTGCGGCGCCATCGAAATGGCGGGCTGGGTGCACATGCGCGTGTCGCTGATCAAGGGCGGCATGGAGAAGTACGCCATCAAGAACCCGATCTTCAAGCCCAGCCCGATCACGCCGGCCTACAAGGACTTCCTGATCTTCGAAGGGATTTCGGTGGACGAATCCGGCAAGCAGCACTATCTGGACGTGAACGTCGCGTACCGGCAGGCTTGCCTGAACGCCATCGAATACCTGAAGAAGTTCGGCTATTCGGGCGCCCAGGCGTATTCGCTGCTGGGCTGCGCGCCGGTGCAGGGGCATATCAGCGGGGTGGTGGACATACCCAATTCCTGCGCCACGCTGTGGCTGCCGACGGAGATCTTCGATTTCGACATCCAGCCCTCGGCGTCCGGCCCCGTCAAGCACATCCAGGGCGGCGTGGACATGCCGCTGTCGCGCGACCGCTAGGAGACGCCGCCATGCCCATGTATGACTATGCCTGCGGCGATTGCGGCGAGTTCGCGGCGCTGGTGCCGCTGGCCCGGTGGCGCGATCCCGCCGCCTGCCCGCAATGCGGCGCGATATGCGGCCGCATCGTGGGCGGAGCGCCGGCGATTTCGGCGTTGTCGTCCGCGGTGAACCAGGCGCGCGCCGTCAACGAGCGCAGCGCGCACGAGCCGCGCAGCTCGCGGTCCGGCCACGGCATGAATTGCGGATGTTGTTCTGGCGGCAAGACGGGCGGCAAGACGCGCACCACGCCGGACGGGGCAAAATCGTTCGCGGGCGCCAGGCCCTGGATGATCAGCCACTGAGGACGTGCCGCCAGCGTGCAAAGGCCCCGCTTGTGCGGGGCCTTGTTTTTACCGCACGTATGCCGCCGGTTCAGGCTTCCAGCGGCGCCACCGCGGCGCCCTGGATTTTGTGGCGGGCCAGGGCTTCGGCGACGAAGCCCGATTTCTTCATGGCTTCGACGAAGGCGGCCAGGTAGGCGCTGGCCTTGTCGCCGCGGCTCTTGGGCACGCCCATGGCCTGGCGGATCAGCATGAAATGGCCGTCCAGCAGGCGCAGGCCGCCCAGGCGCTGTGCGTCGGCTTCAAGCTGCTGTTTCACGCCTGCGGCGACTTCCATGTTTTCCTGCAAGAAGGTGTCGACGACGGCCGGCGAGGTCGGCGCGCGGAAGATCTCCGCCTGCTTGAGCTCGCGCGTCAGGTACAGGTCGTAGGCGCTGCCCTTGCCGACCACCACGCGCTGGCCCTTGCGGTCCACTTCCTCCATGCTGGCGATGGGCGAGTCCTGGCGCACCAGGTAGGCGCCTTCGATGACCACGTAGGGCGCGGTGAAAGCGATCTGGGCGCCGCGCAGCGGGTCGATGGCGAAGAAGCCCACGTCGGCCTGTTCGGCGGCCACGGCGTTGACGGATTCGCCGGCCGACTTGAACACCACTAGTTCAAGCCCCACGTCCAGGCGCCGCGCCAGTTCCGTGGCCAGGTCCACCGACACGCCGCCGGCCTGGCCGGTGACGGGGTCGGCGTTGGCCAGGATCGGGTTGCCCAGATTGATGGACGCGCGCAGCGTGCCGGTGGGGGCGAAGGCGGAGAGCAGCTCGTGATCGGTCTTCATGATTTCCTTGGGCATGGGGATCGCGCGCACGGGCGCGGACGATGCGGCAAGCATAGCCGCAAGCGCCCGCGTTGCGCGATGCGTCACGTTGCGCGATGCGTTACTGGGCGCGGCGCAGGACGTAATGCGGGGCCAGCGGGCCGGTCGGGCGGGTGCCGTCGCGGTACAGCATCGTTACCTGGTTTTCGCCGACGAAATAGCGCTGGCTATCGCCGGACGCGTCGAGCCGGATGGTGCTGCCGTCGGATTCCCAGCTGAATGTCCCGGTTACGACCTCGGGCTGCGGCTGGCGGTCCAGGTACTGGGTCTGTCTTTCGTAGCGGCCGTCCTGCTCCAGGGTCAGCCGGGTGCGGATGCCCGGGCAGTCTGCGCAAGGCAGGGTGCCTTCGTAGCTGCCGGCCCAGTCCAGCGAATCGCGGGCGGTGTGGCTGTCGACGGGCACGGACCCGCCGGAGCCGGGCCGGGAGGGCGCGCAGCCGGCGAGCAGGGCTAGCGTCAGGGCGCAGGTCAGGGTGGTTTTCATCATGGCGAGCTCCTGTTTGGCGAACCGGTCACGATACGGATAGTAACGGGGCGGTGCTGAAACGGGATGTAAAGCGCGCGGGCCTGGCGCGGCCGCGCATGCGCTACGCTAGGCTGTTTTCCGGGCGCGCCGGCCTGGGCTTTCCCCCTTGAATAGGACGATTCCGATGAAAGGCGAACACCGTTACAACGTCACCGTCGACTGGACCGGCAACACCGGTACGGGCACCTCCAGCTACGCCGCCTATTCCCGCGACCACCTGATCCGCGCGGCGGGCAAGCCCGATGTGCCGGGCTCGTCCGATCCTGCCTTCCGTGGCGATCCCGCGCGCTGGAATCCCGAGGACATGCTGGTGGCGTCGCTGTCGGCCTGCCACAAGCTCTGGTACCTGCACTTCTGCGCGGTCGAAGGGGTGACGGTGCAGGCCTACCACGATGAAGCGGAAGGCGTCATGGTCGAGGACCGCGAGCGCGGCGGCGCCTTCAGCGCCGTCACCCTGCGGCCCGAAGTGACCATCCGCGCCGGCGACGACGCGGCGCTGGCGGCCGAGCTGCACGAGCGCGCGCATCACTTCTGCTTCATCGCCAACTCGGTCAACTTCCCGGTGCGCTGCGAGCCGCGCATCGTGCACGCCGACTGAGGGCCACCGCCATGCTGACCATCTGGGGACGCCGCAGTTCGTTCAATGTGCAAAAGGTGCTGTGGCTGGCGGGCGAGTTGGGCCTGGAATACGAGCACGTGCTGGCCGGCGGCCAGTTCGGGTTACTGGACACAGCCGAATTCCGCGCCATGAACCCGCACGGTAAGGTGCCGCTGTTGCGCGACGGCGCCACGGTAGTGTGGGAGTCCCATGCCATCCTGCGCTATCTGGCCGCGCGCGACGGCGCTGGCCGGTTCTGGGCGGACGACCCGGCGCAGCGGGCGGGCGCCGACGGCTGGATGGACTGGGCCCAGACCGCCTTGCAGCCGGCTTTCCTGACGGGCGTGTTCTGGGGCTATTACCGCACGCCGGAGGCCCAGCGCGACACGGCGGCCATCGAGCGCGCCGTCGCGGCCACGCACGCCTGCCTGCGGCAGCTGGACCGCGCGCTGGCGGACCGGCCCTATCTGTGCGGCGAGTCCCTGGGGCTGGCGGACATCCCGGCCGGCACCACGCTCTACCGCTATTTCGAACTGGATATCCCGCATCCGCCCATGCCCCATCTGCAAGCCTGGTACGAGCGCCTGCAGGCCCGTCCCGCTTATCGCGAGCATGTGATGATGCCGTTCGGGGAGTTGCGCGGGCGGCTGGATTTCTAGGCGGGATTTACAAATTTCCCGACGGGCGATGTCACATCCTGCCAGGCTATCTCGTCCTAGGGGTAATGGCGCCGCATTCCGCGGCGCATGCCTGTCTTGCTGGAGAAAGATCCATGAGCACTGCCCGCCTGAACGCCTACACCGCCTCGCCCACGGCCATGAAGGCGATGATCGCCCTGAATGACTTCGTCGAGAACTGCGGTCTGGAACACAGTCTGCTTGAACTGGTGAAGATGCGCGCTTCGCAGATCAACGGCTGCGCCTACTGCCTGTACATGCACTCGACCGATGCCCGCAAGCAGGGCGAAACCGAAATGCGCCTGTACCTGCTGGACGCCTGGCGCGAGTCTTCGCTGTACAGCGAACGCGAGCGCGCCGCGCTGGCGTGGACGGAAGCGCTGACCCGGTTGCCCGAGACCGGCGCGCCGGACGCCGACTACGCCGAAATGGCCAGGCATTTCAATGAGGAAGAGCAGGTCAACCTGACGGTCGCCATCAACATGATCAACAGCTGGAACCGCATCGCCGTGGGGTTCCGCTCGCAGCATCCCAAGCACTGAGGCCCTGGCCCCATGAGCGCGTCCGCCATTTCCGATGCCGTTGCTGACTTCGAGCCCCATCGCAGGCATCTGCAGGGCCTGGCCTATCGCATGCTGGGTTCATGGGCAGAGGCCGAGGACGTCGTGCAGGACGCCTGGCTGCGCTGGCGCGACGTGGATCGCGGCCAGGTCGAAACGCCGCGCGCCTTCCTGTCGCGCACGGTCACTCGGCTGTGCCTGGATCAACTGAAGTCGGCGCGCGCGCGGCGCGAGGAATACGTCGGACCATGGCTGCCGGAACCCTTGCCCGACGCCGCCAGCTATCAGGCGCCGGGGGCGGGGGAAATCGCGCACGACCTGTCGGTGGCGCTGATGCTGGCGCTGGAGCGGCTGTCGGCGCTCGAGCGGGCCGCTTTTCTGCTGCACGACGTGTTCGACATGCCGTTCGCGGAGATCGCGGCGACGCTGGGCCGCAACGAGGCCGCCTGCCGCCAGTTAGCCGCGCGGGCGCGCAGCCGCGTGCGCGATGCGCGTCCGCGATTCGCGGTGACGGAGCAGGAGGGCGCGCGCATCGCCGATGCCTTCTGGCAGGCGTCACGGGCGGGCGACGTGGACGCGTTGCGCAGCCTGCTGGCGCAGGACGCGGTGCTGCATGCGGACGGCGGCGGCAAGAAGCTGGCCGTGTTCAGACCCATCCTGGGCAGCGACAAGATCGCGCGCTTCTTCGCCGGCCTGTCGTCCAAGCCCAGCGGCCAGTTCCTCGATGCCGTGGTGACGCAGTTGAACGGCATGCCGGGCGTGCTGGCGACCGAACTGGACGGCTTGCCCCGCTCCACCACGCTGGAGGTGCGCGACGGCAGGATCACCGCCATCTACATCGTGCGCAACCCTGATAAGCTGCGCCATGTCGCGGCGCTGCCGCCCAGTCTGCCGCAACGCTGATTCCCGACCTCTTTGAGAAATACATGACGTCCGCTTTGATCGTGATAGACGTGCAGCGCGCGCTGTTCGAGGCCTCTCCCGCGCCGGCCGATGCCGAGGCCGTGCTGACCCGCATCAATGCGCTTGCCGGGCGCGCCCGCGAGGCTGGCGCGCCCGTCATCTATGTGCAGCACGAAAGTCCCGGCAGCGCCATGGACCACGGCCTGCCGGGCTGGCAGCTGGACTTGCGGTTGCAACCGGCGGATGACGACGTCCGCGTGCGCAAGACCACGCCTGATTCCTTCCTGCGCACTGAATTGGCCGATGTGCTGGCGCAAGCCGGCGCGACGGAGCTGGTGGTGTGCGGCTATGCCAGCGAGTTCTGCGTGGACACGACCGTGCGCCGCGCGGCCGCGCTGGGCTTTCCCGTTACGCTGGCGGCGGACGCCCATACCACCCAGGACAAGCCGCATGCGCCGGGCGCGCAGATCCGCGCGCATCACAATGCGACCTTGTCGTCCATTTCCAGTTTCGGCGTGAAGATCGCCGCCGTGCCCGCTGCCGATATCGTTTTCGCCGACGCGGCGGGGCGGTGATCCCCATGGATCCCGAACTGCTATCGCTGCTGGTCACGCGCACCATGCCCTTCGGCAAGTACCAGGGGCGTCTCATCGCCGACTTGCCCGGCCCGTACCTGGCCTGGTTCGCGCGCAAGGGCTTTCCGCCCGGGGAGCTGGGGCGCCTGCTGGCCCTGATGCACGAGCTTGACCACAACGGGCTGTCTTCATTGCTGGCACCCTTGCGCCAGTCTGCGGCGAAGAAGTAGGCCGAGCCGCGGGAGAAACCCCGGGAAACAACTGTGGCGGATTGTGTAGCGTCTTGGCACGCTGTGCATGGGCGCCCGGGGATACGATAGTGCGGCCTGTCCAGCGGTCGCGGTCTGCTCCCTGGACGCCAGCTCATTGAAGAGAGGTCGCCATGAAGAAACTCCACATATCCGCTTTCCTGCTGGCCGCCCTGTGCGCAGCGGGCGCCGCGCAAGCGCAGAACGCGCCTCCCGCCACGCAGGAATACCAGTACCCCAGCGTGCGCTCCAAGGACGGCAGCCTTTCGCCGCCTTCCACGCTGCGCATGACGGTCACGCCCGAGCCAGGCGCCGCGCCCGCGGTCATCCGCGATACGCCGGAAAGCCAGGCCGAGTATGTGCGTTGCCGCGAGGTATCGGACCGCGCCGCCGTGTCGAATACGCAGATGCAGGCCGGCGTGGCGCAGTGTCTGAAGGAGCTGGAGCAGCGCCGGCAACAATAAATCGCGCTGCCCGCCAGGCGGCGGCTTTCCGTTCGGGTCAAACGGTAATAATATTCAATCTCATCAACAGCGCTGCTCGCCGCGGAGCCGCTACTTTGACCGTCGTCTCACCCGAACCTGATTGGACCCTATCGGCCGCCACGCCCGCCATGTCGCTGGCGGGCGGCACGCTGCGCTTTGGCCGTAACGAGCGGGTGCAGGAGCGCCTGGATCCTGGACTGAAGCTGGTGCTCGTGCTGGATGGGGATCTGCGCTATAGCGTGCGCGGCACGGCGCCTACCCGCGTGAGCGGGCCTGCCTTGCACCTGAGCGTCTGCCAGGACGCGATGGGCATGGAGCATGAATTCGGCGCCCACCAGTCCTTGCGCTTCGTGTCCTTGCGCACGGGTCTGGATCATCTGCGCGACGCCTTCTGCATGGACCCGGCCCAATTGGCTGCCCTGTTGCGCGCGCCGGGGGCCGACGGCGCTTACGCCGAAACCAATATGCGGGCGGACCGCAAGCTGGAGGCCCTGGGCCATCAGATGCTGGCCTGCCCGGTGCAGGGCGCGCTCAAGCGCATGTACCTGTCGGCCAAGGCGCTGGAACTGGCCGCGCTCGCCTTGGGCGCGCTGGAACCTGCGGAGCTGGATGCGCATGCGCGCGGCCTTACGCGGGCGGACATGGAACGCCTGCATCATGCGCGCGACCTGGTCGCCGCGAACCTGCAGGATCCGCCGTCCCTGCCCGAACTGGCGCGGCGCGCAGGCGTCAACGTCAACAAGCTCACCACCGGCTTTCGCAAGCTGTTCGGCCAGAGCGTCTACGCCTATGTGCGCGAGCGGCGCATGGAGCAGGCCCACGTGCTGCTGGCCGAAGGCGCCTATACGGTATCCGAGGCGGCCTATGCCTGCGGCTATACCGATTCGCACTTCACCAAGGCATTCCTGCGCCGCTACGGCGTGCTGCCCAGCAGCGTCGGGCCGGGCCGCTGAAGCGCCGAAACTTCCGCAATCGCCAGCAAGACTTCCGCAATCGCCAGCGCGCGGCCGCCCTCGTTTTTAGAATCACTTGAGAATTATTCTCAATAAAGTTCTAAGAGGACAGGCAGTGCGAAAACAGGTGAAAACGGGCGCGGGGGCGCCGCGCAGGAACGCGTCGAGTGCGCGCCATTGGCCTCTGTGGCTGGCGGTGGCTGCGGGGCCGGCGCTGGCGCAGGAGGCCGCGTCGCTGCCGGCGGTGACGGTCAGCGGCGAGGGCGTGGCGCAGGACACGGCGACCCTGGGCAAACTGCCGCTGACGCTGCGCGAGATTCCACAGTCGGTGACGGTGATCGGGCAGGAGCGGATGCGCGAGCAGAACCTGCAAAGCCTGGACGAGGTGATGCAGCACGCCACCGGCATCACGGTGCAGCCCTATCAACTGCTGACCACCGCGTATTACGCGCGCGGCTTCAAGGTGGATTCGTTCGAGCAGGACGGGGTGCCGGTGCTGATGGGCAACATGGCCGCGTCGCCGCAGGACATGGCGGTATACGAGCGCGTGGAGATCCTGCGCGGCGCCAACGGCCTGATGCACGGCGCCGGCAACCCCGCCGCCACGGTCAACCTGGTGCGCAAGCGGCCGCAGCGCGAGCTGTCCTTCAACGGCTCGCTCAGCGCCGGCAGTTGGGACCGCTATCGCGCCGAAGCCGACCTGGGCGGCCCGCTGAACGACAGCGGCAGCGTGCGCGGCCGCGTCGTCAGCGCCGTGGAGGACCGCGGCTACTTCTACGACGTGGCGGACCAGAAGTCGGCGCTGTTCTACGGCATCGGCGAAGTGGACCTGGGGCGGGACACCGTGCTGTCGGCCGGCCTGCAATATCAGCGCATCCGCTCCACCACCAACATGGCCGGCGTGCCGCTGTACAAGGACGGCGGCGATATCGGCCTGAAGCGCTCGACCTACCTGGACGCGGCCTGGGACCGTTTCAACTGGAATACGACGCGCGTGTTCGCGGACCTGGAGCATCGCTTCGGCCAGGGCTGGAGCGCCAAGGTCAGCGCCAATTACCTGACCGCCGACAGCAACCTGAAGTACGCCGGCGCCTATGGCGCGATAGACCGCCAGACCGGGCTGGGTTCATCCCTGATGGGCGCCGCCTACAAGTTCGACAACACCCAGGCCAGCGTGGACGCCTATGTCGGCGGCCCGGTGCAACTGTTCGGCCGGCGCCATGAACTGTTGCTGGGCGGCAATGCCCAACGCACCACGTCCGAGCAGTACAGCGCGGACCTGACGCCTTATCCGAACGTGCCGGTCAATGTGTTCGACTGGGATCCGCACAGCGTGCCCGAGCCTGGCGTGGGACCGTACACGTCGCCCGGCGAAACCCGGCTGAAGCAGCAAGGCGTCTACGCCATGGGCCGCTTTTCGCTGGCCGATCCGGTGACCCTGGTGCTGGGCGGACGCATGAGCTGGTGGAACCAGAGCGCGCCGCGCGCGCGGCAGCGCATCGACCCTGAGTTCACGCCGTATGGCGGGCTGATCGTGGACCTGGACCGCCAGTGGTCGCTTTATGGCAGCTATGCGCAGGTGTTCCAGCCGCAGGGCGAGCTGACCCGCGATGGCCAGCCGCTGGATCCCATCACCGGCACCAACTACGAGGCCGGCGTCAAGGGTGAACTGGCGGACGGCGCCTTGAACGTGTCGCTGGCCGTGTTCCAGATCCAGCAGAAGAACCGCGCGCAGGAAGACCCGGCCTGGCCTTGCGTGGGCCGCAACTGCTACTACATCTCGGGCGGGGGAGTCCGCAGCCGCGGCATCGAGGCCGAAGCCTCCGGCAGCATCACGCCCTACTGGACGGTGGCGGCGGGCTACACCTTCAACACTAGCAAGTACCTGACGGACTCGGAGTCCGGCGGACAGCCTTTCGCGCGCTTCACGCCCAAGCACATCTTCCGGCTGTGGACGAACTATGCCTTGCCCGGGCTGGAGCGGCGCCTGAGCGTGGGTGGCGGCCTGCAGGTGCAGTCGGGTTACTCCACGGTGTCCGGCCCCGTCACGCTGCGCCAGGGTGGCTACGCACTGGTGGATCTGCGCATGGCCTACCGCGTGGACAGGCATGTGACCGCGTCGCTCAACGTCAACAACCTGTTCGACCGCGGCTACTACCAGAGCCTGTCGGGCACCGCCTGGAACAACCGTTACGGCGAGCCCCGCAACGTCATGCTGACCTTGCGCGCCGAGTACTGATGAATCGCGGCGGGCGCCGTTCGCGGACGTCTGCCGCCAACGAGAAGGAGAGATCGATGAATGCACCCGACACCGGGCCCGTGTTCGACTGGCTGGACCATTTCGTGGCGCTGGGCCGCGACGGCGCCATGCGCGACGTGGGCCGGCTGCGCCGGCTTGCGCCGCAGGACGAATGGCTGGTCGGCATCAAGGCCGTGGCCAGCGACGCCGACGTGCATGGCGATGTGTGGGAACGCCACCCTGCTGGCGACGAAATGCTCTGCGTGCTGGAAGGGCGCGTGGTGGTCACCCTGATGGCCGAGGACGGCGCCCAGACCGACCTGCTGCTGGATACGCGCCGCAGCGCCATCGTGCCGCGCGGCGTGTGGCACCGGCTGCACGTGGCCTGTCCCGGCAAGATCCTGTTCGTGACGCCGGGGCAGGGTAGTGAACACCGCCGCGCGGACGAGCCCCAATCCCGCAGCCCCTCGTTGAAGGAAATCTGACGTGAACCGCAATGCAGACGGACGCATGTTCGTGATGATAGGCGCCTTGTATTTCTCCCAAGGCATACCGCTGGGCGTGGCCATGGAGGCTTTACCCACGCTGCTGCGCCGCGATGGAGCGGACCTGCACGCGCTGGCCTGGTTGCCGCTGGTTGGCCTGCCATGGGTGCTGAAGTTCCTGTGGGCGCCCGTGGTGGACAACCGCTGGACCGGCGCCATGGGCCGGCGGCGCAGCTGGATCCTGCCGATGCAGGCCATCGTGCTGGCCTGCCTGCTGGCGCTGGCCTTCCTGGGCATCGATGCCGCTGCGGCGGGCTGGGTGGTGGCGCTGATGGCATTGGCGTCGCTGGCCAGCGCGACGCAGGACATCGCCACCGACGGCCTGACGGCGGAACGCTTCCACGGGCAGGCGTTGGCGCGCGCCAACGCCGTGCAGGTCGGCGGCACGATGGTGGGCTTTTTCTTTGGCGGGCCGGGCTGCCTGGTGCTGGCCGGCCATGTGGGCCAGACCGGCGCGCTGCTGACGTTGGCGGCGGTGGTGGCGTTCAGCCTGCTGCTGGCGGCCGCCTGGCGCGAAAGCGCGCTGACGGCGCCCGCGGCGCGGCAGCGCGCCACGCTGGCGGCCTTCGTGCGGCGTCCCGGCGCCTGGGCCCTGGCCGCGGCCGCGTTCCTGTCGGCCATGACCGCGGTGGCGGGCTACGGCCTGTCCAAGCTGTTCCTGGTGGATGCGGGCTGGGCGGTCGAGGCGGTGGGGCGCATCGGCATGGCGGGGGGCGTGGTGACGGTGCTGCTGGGCTGCGGCGGCGGCGCCTGGCTGATCGGCCGGCTGGGCGCGCGGGCCGTGCTGGCGCTGGGCCTGGCCGCCTCGGGCGCGGCGGCGCTGGCCTGGCTGGCGCAGGCCCAGGGCTGGACGCCGGCGCAGGCCGGCACGGCCTTGGGGGCGCAGGCGCTGGGCGCGTTCGGCGCGGGCGCCGCGTCCGTGGCCCTGATGACGCTGGCCATGCGCTTCGCCAGCCGGGGAGAGCAGGCCGGCACCGACATGACCGCGGTGCAGAGCGCCCGCGACCTGGGCGAGATCCTGACCTCGTCCCTGATGACCGGGCTGGCGGCCCAGGTCGGCTACGCCGGCGGCTTCGCCAGCGGCCTGCTGGTGGCTGCCGCGACGCTGGCGTTCACGGCCAGGGCGCTGGCGCGCACGGGCTGATATGGCGATTCTGGCGGTTGCGGCTACACTTGTGCGCCGTTTTGCTTTCAGCCCCAGAATTCCTCATGATTTCCACCGCATGCGGCGTCGACTTCGGCACGTCCAATTCCACCGTGGGCTGGAGCCGCCCCGATCAGCGCGCGCTCCTGGCCCTGGAAGACGGCAAGACCACCTTGCCCTCGGCCATTTTCTTCCATGATGAAGACGCCGAGGTCAGCTATGGCCGCGCCGCCATCTCCGACTACCTGGCCGGCTACGACGGGCGCCTGATGCGCTCGATGAAGAGCCTGCTGGGCAGTTCGCTGATCGATGGCTCGACCGAAGTGCAGGGCCGTTCGATTCCGTTCCGCGTCCTGCTGACGCGCTTCATCGCCGAACTCAAGCGCCGCGCCGAAACCGCGGCGGGCCGGGGCTTCACGCGCGCCGTGCTGGGCCGGCCGGTGTTCTTCGTGGACGACAACCCCGCCGCCGACCAGACCGCCCAGGACACCCTGGGCGAGATCGCGCGCAGCGTGGGCTTCACCGATATCGAATTCCAGTTCGAACCGCTGGCCGCCGCATTCGACTATGAATCGCAGATCGACCGCGAAGAGCTGGTGCTGGTCATCGACATCGGCGGCGGCACCTCCGACTTTTCGTTGATCCGCCTGGGACCCGGCCGCGCCGCCAAGGCCGACCGCCGCGAGGACATCCTGGCGTATGGCGGCGTGCACATCGGCGGGGTGGACTTCGACAAGCAGCTCAGCCTGGCCCACGTGATGCCGATGCTGGGGCTGGGCAGCCAGTTGCGCAGCGGCAAGGACGTGCCGTCCACGCAATACGGCAACCTGGCGTGCTGGCACACCATCAACCAGGCCTATACCCGCAAGGCGGCCGAGCACTTCGCCTACATCCGCGCCGAAGCCGGCGACCGCGAGAAGATCGATCTGCTGCTCAACCTGGTCAAGCAGCGCGCGGGCCACTGGGTGGCGGTGCAGGTCGAAGAGGCCAAGATTGCGCTGTCGGAAACGCCGGCCGCGCGCATCGACCTGTCGCGCATCGCGCCGGAGCTGGGCGTGGACGTGACACGGCCGTCGTTCGACGCCTGCGTCGGCCGGTTGATCGAGAAGGTCGAGGCCACGGTGGGCGCGCTGCTGCGCGATGCCGGCGTGTCGACGTCCGACGTGGACACGGTGTTCTTCACCGGCGGCTCCAGCCGCGTGCCGCGCCTGCGCGAATCCGTCTCGGCCTTGGTGCCGGACGCCCGCAGCGTCGAAGGCGACCTGTTCGGCAGCATCGGCGCCGGCCTGGCGCTGGACGCCCGCCGCAAGTTCGGCTGAGCCGCTCAGGCGGCCAGCATGGCCGGCACGCGCGCCGCCAGCGCATCAATGGCGGCGCGTGTCTTGGACGGCAGGTAGCGCGCTTGCGGCCAGACCGCATGCACCTCTTGCGCGGCCAGGCGGTCGCCGTGCATCAGCACGTCCAGTTCGCCCGTGCGCACATAGTGCGTCAGCATCCAGCAGGGCAGCCAGGCGAGGCCCGCACCGGCGATGGCGGCATCCGCGATGGCTTGCAGGTCGTCCAGCCGCAGGCACGGCCGCAAGCGTAGCTGCATGACCTGATCGTCCGCTCCCTTCACGGTCCAGCCTCTCTCGATGCCGTTGTGCGTGTAGGCGATGCAGGAGTGCTGCATCAGCTCGTCCACCGTGGTTGGACGGCCATGCGCCTGGATGTAGGCGGGAGACGCTCCGATTCCCATTGTCTGCATGCCCAGCCGGCGCGCGGCCAGACTGGCGCTGTCGGGCAGCTCGCCCACGCGGATGCCCAAGTCATAGCCTTCCTCGATCAGGTCCACCACCCGGTCGTTGAAGGAGATCTCGATCTGCAGTTGCGGATGTTGCAACGCCAGTTCGCGCAGCACCGGCGCGACGCAGTGCCGGCCGAACACCAGGGGCGCGCTGACCCGCAGGCGTCCCTGGGGCTCGCGGCGGCCGCTGTCCAGCTCGGCTTCGGCGGTCTGCAGCTCGGCCAGCGCGCGCACGCAACGGTCGTAGTAGGCCTGGCCGTCGTCGGTCAGGCTCTGTTGGCGGGTGGTGCGGTGAAACAGCCGCGCGCCCAGGCGCGCCTCCAGCCGCGCGATGGACTTGCCCACCGCCGAGCGCGTCAGGTTCAGGCGTTCTGCCGCCAGCGCGAAGCTGCCTGCCTCAACGGCCTGCACAAAGACTTCGATGCCGCTCAGTCTGTCATAGGTGATCGCGGTTGCCATCACGGGCTCCTTCGTCCTGATTGGTTCCGATTGGGAATCGGTGAAAAGAAAAAGATTCGCCACTGGGGAAATTGATTCCCATATATCTTATCGGTACTTGGCCGCCACATCTAGCGGCAGACGCCGAAAGGCGGCTTTCTTGAACCGATACAGGAGAAACAACATGCAGGCCTACACCATCACCAGCGGCAAGGACATCGCTTCGCTGGAACGCGTCACGCGTCAACCGCGCAGCCTGGCTCCCTTGGAACTGCGCGTGCGCATCAAGGCGGTGTCGCTGAATTACCGCGACCTGATGGTGGCGCGCGGCGAGTATCTGAAGGGTTCGGGCGACCCGGTCATACCCGCCTCCGACGCCGCGGGCGAGGTGATCGAGGTGGGCGCGGGCGTGACCCGCTTCAAGATCGGCGACCGCGTCATGGGCGCGTTCATGCCGGACTGGATCGATGGCGAACCCACGCCCGCCACCGTGGCGCTGGCGCCGGGCGCCGCCACCGACGGCCTGCTGTCCACCGAGAGCATCTTTTCCGAGCATGCCCTGGTCGCCACGCCGGACTCCCTGAGCGACGAGCAGGCGTCGACCCTGCCTTGCGCCGCCGTCACCGCATGGAACGCGCTGTTCGTCGCCGGACGCGCCAAGGCGGGCCAGACGGCGCTGTTCCTGGGTACCGGGGGCGTTTCCATCTGGGGCCTGCAACTGGCCAAGGCGGCCGGCATGCGCGCCATCATCACCTCGTCCAGCGCCGACAAGCTGGCCCGGGCGCGCGAACTGGGCGCGGACCTGACGATCAACTACCGCGAGACGCCGCAATGGCAGGACGAAGTGCTGCGCCTGACCGGCGGCGAAGGCGCGCATGTGGTGGTGGAAGTCGGCGGCGAAGGCACGCTGGAACGTTCCGTGGCGGCCGCGCGCATGGGCGGCGCCATCGCGGTCATCGGCGGCGTCAGCGGCTTTGCGGCCGTGCCGGTGGCGCCTTTGGCGTTGATCGCGGGCGTCAAGCGCCTGGAAGGCATCTTCGTCGGTAGCCGCAAGATGCTCGAGGACGTGGCGCGCTTCGTCGACGTGGCGCGCATTGCGCCTGTCATCGACCGTGTCTATTCCTTTGACGAAGCGCGCGAGGCCTTCGAGCACCTGGCGTCGGGCCGGCACTTCGGCAAACTCGTCATCCGGGTCGCGGAATAGGCGTCATCGGGGGAGGCGGGCGGCGATGGTAAGCTCGTCCTGCCCGCGCGGGCCAGCCGTCCGCGCGCCCCTTGAGGTATCCGATCCGCCATGACCCGCAAGCCCGATTCCCATCTCGAAGAAAAACTCGTCGCCAGCGAGGCGCCCTATGACGGCGCCTTCCTGAAGATCCGCCGCGACACGGTCAGCCTGCCCAACGGCAACACGGCCACGCGCGAGTACGTGGTGCATCCGGGCGCGGTGGTGGTGATTCCGCTGCTGGATGATGGCCGGGTCTTGCTGGAACGGCAGTTCCGCTATCCCATCGGGCGCGTGATGACGGAATTCCCGGCGGGCAAGCTGGACCCGGGCGAGGATCCGCTGGTTTGCGGCAAGCGTGAGCTGCTGGAGGAAACCGGCTACACCGCTGCGCAGTGGGCCCATGCGGGCGCCCTGCACCTGGCCATCGCCTATTCCACCGAGATCATCCACATCTACTTCGCCCGCGGCCTGCGCGCCGGGCCGCGCCAGCTGGACCAGGATGAATTCCTGGACGTGATCAGCGCGGACCCCGCCGAGCTGATCGCGGCTTGCGCCCAGGGCGAAGTCACCGACGCCAAGACGCTGACCTGCGTGCTGTGGATGCAGAACGTGCTTTCGGGCGCCTGGCAGCTGGACTGGCAGGACAACGCGGGCTGAGGCCCGCCCGCGGGATCCGTCCAACCATGTCCGCATTTCCCGTTCTGGTGCAGCCCGCCGGCCTGCGCTTCGATGCGCCGGCCGATACCTCCGTGCTGCTGGCGGCCCAGGCCGCCGGCATCAAGCTGCCCAGCTCGTGCCGCAACGGCACCTGCCGCGCCTGCATGTGCCTGCTGCTGGAAGGAGATATCTCCTACAGCATCGAATGGCCGGGGTTGTCGCGCGACGAGAAGGAAGAGGGCTGGATACTGCCTTGCGTGGCGCGCGCCGAATCCGCGCTTGAAATCCAGGCGCCGCTGGCCGCGCCCATCGAGGCCACGCCAGGGACGACGCCGCGCCCGCTTACCGGAGCGCGGCGCTAGCGCCTGCGATCAGCGCTCCTGCGGCCATGGCGGCCGCCATGCCCAGCGCCATGCCCGCGGCCATGCCGCCGAACGGCGCGGCGCCTGCGGCCAGGGCCGCCGCCATGCCCCATTGAGCCCCCGCCAGCATGCCCAGCCCCATGGTCAGCGCACAGGCCAGCCGCGCAGCCATGCGGGGAGCGCCCGGCAGCGGCAACAATGCGGCGATCAGCATGGCCGTGCTGCTGGCGGGCATCAGGGCGGCATGGCGCCACGCCTGTTCCAGCAGTCCGCCGGGCGCTGCGCACTGGCTGGCCAGCAGCGCCGCAGGCGTGCGCAGCGTGTCCGCCCACAGGCCCGCGGCCATGGCGGCGGAGCAGGCCAGCCACAGGAATGCCGCGTCGGAGGCCAGGCGGACGGCACGGCCAGGCTTGGGCCTAGCCGCAGGCGTGGCAGGCGTGCGCCGGGGCGTCGTCGTAGCGGTCATGGTGGCGTACCCAGTCGCCCAGATTGAAGTGCGGGCCGTGCTCGTTGCGGCCCAGCGGCGCGAAGTCCAGGTAGTTGTAGGCGCCGGCCAGCCGCTCCACCCCGCGCGAGAAGCTTGAATAGGTATGGAAGATTTCGCCGTCCGGGTCGCGGAAAAACGCGCTGGCGCCGGAATTTTCCTCCATGCCGCCGTCGGCCTTGGGCACGCTGGCCTGCAGGTCGAAGTTGAAATCGCAGCCTTCGGACGAATACCAGGGGAAGCGCCAGCCCATGCGCCGCTTGAAGGCGTCCAGCTTGGCCCATGGCGCCCGCGACACCGCGACCACCGTCACGTCATGCTGGCGCAGGTGCAAGATCGCGCTGTCCATGTGGTCCGCCAGGAACGAGCAGCCCACGCAGCCTTCTTCCCAGTCCGGGCCGAACATGAAGTGGTAGATGATGAGCTGGCTCCTGCCCTGGAACAGCTCGGCCAGGCCCACGGCGCCGGCCTCGCCCTCGAAGCGGTAAGGCTTGTCCACCTTGACCCAGGGCAGCGCCATGCGCTCGCGGGCCAGGGCGTCGTGGGCCCGGGTCAGTTCTTTCTCGCGGCGCAGCAGCGCCTCGCGCGCGATGTCCCATTGCGCGCGGGATACGACGGGGTGATCGGTCTGCATCGTGTGTCTCCTTGGATCGGGCCGGCAGGCCCGGGTAGGGCGAACGGTCGGGATTCAGGCCGGATTCGCCAGATCGGCCGCCAGCCGCTCCAGCGCGCCTGACCAGCCATGCTGGTGGCTGTCGCGGGTGGCCTGGTCGACGAACGGGGTCTGCAGGAAGGCCAGCTCGGTGCCGCTGCCCGCAGGGGTGAATTCAAGCGTGATCAGCGAGACTTCGGCGGGCGTGTCGCGCCAGGCCCAGGTGAAGACCAGCCGGCGTTGCGGCTCGACTTCGCGGTAGTGGCCGCTGGCGTGATGCTCCAGCCCGTCCTCGGTGGCGAAACCCACCTCATAGGCGCCGCCCACGCGCACATCGGTTTCCGCCCGCAGCACCTTGCGGGTCTCGGCCGGGCCGAACCAGCGCATCAGCGCTTGCGGGTCCGTCCAGGCGCGCCAGACACGTTCGACGGGGGCGTCGAAGCGCCGCTTGAGCCGGAGTTCGATGGGGGCTGATTCGTCTTGGGTGCTTCGGTTTTCCATGGGTGGACCTCTTCCTCGTGGTACAGGTACCGCGCCAGCGAATCCAGCTGTCCGCTCCAGAACTTCTCGTAGCGGGCCAGCCAGTCGGATGCCGCCCGCATGGGTTCGGGCGACAGCGTGCAATTGACGACGCGGCCGTCCTTGGCGCGGGCGATCAGGCCGGCATCTTCCAGCACGCGCAGATGCTTCATGAAGGCGGGCAGGGACATGGCGTGCGGCCGGGCCAGCTCGCTGACCGAGGCCGCGCCTTGTTCCAGGTCGGCCAGCACCCGGCGCCGCGTGCCGTCGGCCAGGGCCGAGAAGATGCTGTCGAGCATGTCGTCTTTAAACTTAACCATGGGGTTAAGTATTAAGCCGCAACGGCATGCCTGTCAAGCAACAAAGTTGGCGCGATCAGGAATCAGGCGTGCTGGTGCATGGCCGAGCGGTGCTTGGTGTCGCGCATGGTGGCGTACACCAGCAGCGACAGGAAGATGATCCCCGCGAGGTAGTAGTAGAACCACTCCTCATGCCCTTGCTGCTTGAAGAACAGGGCGATCGCTGGCGCCGTGCCGCCGAAGATCGACACCGTCACGGCGTAGGGCACCGCGACGCCCGTGGCACGGATATTGGTGGGGAAGAGTTCCGCCTTCACAACCGCGTTGATGGAGGTGTAGCCGGCCGTGAACACCCAGGCGCCGCAGATCAGCAGGAAGGCCATGAAGGGCGAGCGCGTGTGCGACAGCGTCATCAGGATGGGCACGGTGAGCGCCGCGCCCGCCACGCCGAAGAACACCAGCAGCGGCTTGCGCCCGATCTTGTCGGACAGCGCGCCATAGACCGGCTGCAGGATCAGCGCGAAGATCAGCGAGCCGGCGATGATGTAGGTCGTGACGATGTCGGAGAAGCCCGAAGTTTGCCGCACGAAGGTCTGCATGTAGGTCGTGAAGGTATAGAACGCCGCGGTGCCGCCGGCGGTCAGGCCCACCACGATCGCCACCTCGCGCGGATACTGCAGCAGGCCGCGCAGCGAACTGGTCTGCGGCTTGGGCGCCTTCTGCGCTTCCTTGTACGAGTCCGTCTCGGGCATGTCGCGCCGCATCAGGGCGGTGATGATGGCCAGCATGGCGCCGATCACGAAGGGAATGCGCCAGCCCCATTCCACCAGCTGCTGGTGGGTCAGGAACACGTTCTGCAGCAGCAACAGCACCAGGATGGCGCAGAGTTGGCCGCCTATCAGGGTGACGTACTGGAAGCTGGAATAGAAGCCGCGATGCTCGGGGTCCGCGATCTCGGTCAGGTAGGTGGCGCTGGCGCCGTATTCGCCGCCCAGGCTCAGGCCTTCGACCACGCGCGCCAGCGCCAGCAAAGCCGGCGCGGCCAGGCCTATGGTGGCGTAGGTGGGCGTGATGGCGATGATCAGCGAGCCCACGCACATCATCCCCACCGACACCATCAGCGACAGGCGCCGTCCGTGGCGGTCCGCCAGATGGCCGAACAGCCAGCCGCCCAGCGGGCGCACGATGAAGCCGGCCGCGAACAGCGTGGCCGCGTTCAGTTGCTGGACGACGGGATCGTGCGAGGGAAAGAAGGCGGGGGCGAAGTACAGCGCGAAGGCGGTGTAGGCATAGAAGTCATACCATTCCACCAGATTGCCCATGGAGCCGATGAAGATCGCCTTGATGCGGCGCTTCGCGTCGGGGATGTCGAGATATGCTTGCGTCATATCCGTCCTTCGGGTGCGTTTGTCGGGGGACGCCGGACACGCGATCGCCGCCTCGACCCATGACGGCGGGCCAGCCGCGAAATGGAACACGCGTTGCGTTATGTTGCGCCTGCCCGTGCCGAAATGCACGCTTTGCGGCGCTGTTTCTTATTCAGTTTTTTGTCAGGCTTGCGCGCCGAACGGGGCGCACCGCCTTACTTGCCGCGCGGCTTGATGACCACGCAGGGCGCGGCGCCGTCGGCCGTCTGGGCCTCGTCGCCCAGCAGCGCCTGCGTGCCGCAGACCGAGCCGAACATGCTCTTGCTGTTGTGGCCGATGCCGGCCACTTCGAATGCGCGCCGATGCAGGGGTACGGGCTTGGAGCCGCGTGCCGCGAGCACGTGCTCGTATTGCGCATAGCCCGTGCCGCGCGCCAGCCGGGTCGCGCCCTGGGCTTCGGCGCCGCAGGTCTTGTCCAGCAGGCGGTCTTCAGGATTGTTGTCGGCCCCGCCCAGCAGATAGGTGACGTCGCGCGCCGCGTAGCGTACGAAGAGCTTGGACTCGTCGGTCTCGCGCGAATAGGCGGGCAGCTTGTCCGGGCCGTACTTGTACTGGTTGTAGGTGGGGCAGATGCCGCGCTCGTAGGGCGCATAGCCCTTGCCGTCGGCGCGCGGGCGTTCGTTGCTCAGGTACAGGTAGGACGAGGGATTGGCGATGACGTAGCGCAGCGCCAATCCGTCGCGCCGCAGCGGGCCGTCGATGTTGTTCAGCACCGCATAGCGCTGCACCAACTGCGCGCCGGCCGAGTGGCCTGCCAACACGATGCCGGCCAGCGAGGCCAGGCGCTTGCGGTCGTCCAGGCTGCGCAGCAGGTCGTCCAGCACCTGGAACGAGCTGACCGGTGCGGGGCGGCCCGCGGCCTGCACGCTGTCTTCGCCGTCTTCCCAACTGGCCTTGCGCCATGCCGCCATGCCGCCGAAGCCTGAATCGATCGAGCCCGAGAAGCGCGGCGCCAGGATCAGGGTGTCGCGCTCCCGTTCGGGGTTGTGCGCCAGCAGGGCGGCGACGGATTCGAAATAGCGGTCGGCATCGCGCTTGACGCCGTGGATCACGACCACGACCTGCTTGATGTTGCGCAGGTCGTCCTTTGCCAGGTCGCGGTTGGCGTAGACCGGCATCTTGTAGCGGTGGCCGGGCTTGCCCAGTTCCACGGACTGCCAGCGCAAGGGCGCCGCGCGCTTGGGCGCCGGCGCGGTTTCGCTGTAGTCGTAGGGATCAGGCAGGGGCGTCTGCGCACGCGCCGCCAGCGGCATGAGCGCCGCCAGGGCGAGCAGCGCGGCCGCGCCGCGCATGCGGCCGGGTCGCGCTTGACGCAGGGGGAGGATGGACGCGCGGCGCATGGCGCGGCGGGCGTTCAGCAGCTCTCTTGGCCCAGCAGCTGCTTGAGCGCGGGCAGGTCCAGGATGCGGACCTCGCGCTGGTTGATCTTGATGAGGCCGTCGCGCGCGAAGCGCGAGAACAGCCGGCTGACCGTTTCCAGGGTCAGGCCGAGGTAGTTGCCGATTTCCTCGCGGCTCATGCGCAGCACGAACTCGGTGGAGGAATAGCCCAGCGACGCATAGCGCTGCGACAGGTTGAGCAGGAACGCGGCCAGGCGCTGTTCGGAACGCATGGAGCCCAGCGAGGCCAGCATCTGGTGCGAGCGGTTGATCTCGCGGCTCATCAGGCGGCGGAACTGCTGCTGCAGCGAAGGCAGGTGGGCCGCGACCCGGTCGATATCGGCCAGGCGGATGACACAGACCTCGGAATCTTCCAGCGCGACGGCGGTCGAAACGTGCTTGCCGTCCAGCATGCCGTCCATGCCGACGATTTCGCCGGGCAGGTGAAAGCCGGTGACCTGGATCTGGCCGGTCGCGTCTTCCAACTGCGTCTTGAGGCTGCCGAAGCGCACGCTGTAGACGGCGTCTAGCGGGTGGTTCAGCGAGTAGAGCGGCTTGCCTTTTTCAAGGCGCACGCGTTCCCTGACCAGTTCGTCCAGCTTTTCCACCTCGGCGGCTGCCATGCCCACGGGCACGCACACATGCCCCAGCATGCAGGTGGAGCAGTGGGCGGCATCAGGGGCAACGGGGACCCGTTTTTGCATACGATGACCTCTATAGTGCCCATTGCGCGGACGCATGCCGGAATGGGTATAAAGCTTAAGACAAGCTGTATTGTAGTCCGTTGTTACTACGGGCGTCTTACCGGCCCCCCGGCAGGGGGCGGACAAGGCGGTATGCGACCCAGTCGTCGGCGGCGATATCGGTGGCCGCGCCGCGCAGGGCGGGGTCTATCGGGTAGTACTGGCAGCGCAGTTCCGCTGCCGCCGCGGGCGGCTCCAGGCGCGCCAAGACCTCGCGCCGCACAAAGCAGCAGGGCTTGCCGGGCACGTACTCCTCGATTTCGTCCATCAGCGCCACCAGGGCCGGCTCCACCTGGAACACGTCGCCGCGCACGCGCCGGCCGTCATCCACGGGAATCAGGCCCGGCCAGTCGCCGAAGTCCACCAGCCTGCCCGGCACGCTGGCCCGGCCGACGTAGCGCGCCGCCGGCAGCCCGCGCCGCGCGGCGGCTTGCGCCAGATCATTGATTTCGCCCGCGCGTAGCGTGCCGTAGACAAAAACGTATATGCTCATAAGTCAGATTGTTGCTGCACGTCGAAAAACCATGGCGCGGGCAAGGTGTTGAAATTCTCGCATCTGGCCGCATATTCAGGATATCGAGCCAGCCGGCACGTATCGGTCAGGCTCCCCAACAAGCCAAACGACCATTATGCGATTCGACAAACTGACCACCAAGTTCCAGCAAGCCCTGGCCGACGCCCAAAGTCTGGCCGCCCGCAACGACCACCCCTATATCGAGCCCATCCACGTGCTCTCCGCCTTGCTGTCGGATTCCGACAGCGGCGCGGGCAGTCTGCTGGCGCGCGCCGGCGTGGCCGTCAACCGGGTGCAGTCGGCCATCGACAGCGCCTTGAAGTCCCTGCCGCAGGTGCAGGGCGACGACAACGTCCAGGTCGGCCGCGACCTGCAGGCGGTGCTGACGCGCACCGACAAAGAAGCCGCGCGCCGTGGCGATACCTACATCGCCAGCGAGCTGTTCCTGCTGGCCCTGGCCGACGACAAGGGCGACGCCGGCCGCATCCTGCGCGATGCGGGCTTGCAGAAAAAGGCCCTGGAAGCCGCCATCGACGCCGTGCGCGGCGGCGAGAACGTCTCCGGCGCGGAAGGCGAATCCAACCGCGAAGCCCTGTCCAAGTACACCATGGACCTGACCGAGCGGGCCCGCCAAGGCAAGCTCGATCCGGTGATCGGCCGCGACGATGAAATCCGCCGCACCATCCAGATCCTGCAGCGACGCACCAAGAACAACCCGGTGCTGATCGGCGAACCCGGCGTGGGCAAGACCGCTATCGTCGAAGGCCTGGCGCAGCGCATCGTCAACGACGAAGTTCCCGAAACCCTGCGCGGCAAGCGTGTGCTGTCGCTGGACCTGGCCGCGCTGCTGGCCGGCGCCAAGTTCCGCGGCGAATTCGAGGAACGCCTGAAGGCCGTGCTGAAGGAGCTGTCGCTGGACGACGGTAGCAACATCGTCTTCATCGACGAACTCCACACCATGGTGGGCGCGGGCAAGGCCGAAGGCGCGATGGACGCGGGCAATATGCTCAAGCCGGCGCTGGCGCGCGGCGAACTGCATTGCATCGGCGCGACCACGCTGGACGAATACCGCAAGTACATCGAGAAGGACGCGGCGCTGGAGCGGCGCTTCCAGAAGGTGCTGGTCGACGAGCCCGACGTGGAGTCCACCATCGCCATCCTGCGCGGCCTGCAGGAGCGCTATGAAATCCACCACGGCGTGGAAATTACCGACCCGGCCATCGTGGCCGCGGCCGAACTGTCGCACCGCTACATCACCGACCGCTTCCTGCCCGACAAGGCCATCGACCTGATCGACGAGGCCGGCGCGCGCATCCGCATGGAAATTGATTCCAAGCCGGAAGTGATGGACAAGCTCGACCGCCGCATCATCCAGCTCAAGATCGAGCGCGAGGCCGTCAAGAAGGAAACCGACGACGCTTCCAAGCGCCGCCTGGGCGTGATCGAGGACGAACTCGAAAAGCTGCAACGCGAATACAACGACTACGAGGAAATCTGGAAGGCCGAGAAGGCGGCCGTGCAAGGCACGCAGGCCATCAAGGAAGAAATCGACAGCGTGCGCGCCGAAATGGCGGAACTGCAGCGCAAGGGCCAGTTCGACAAGCTGGCCGAGCTGCAGTACGGCAAGCTGCCTGACCTGGAAGCGCGCCTGAAGGCGGCCGAAGTGGGCGCCGCGGAAGCGGCCGAGGATGCCGAGGGCGGCGAAGGGCGTCCGCGCCTGCTGCGCACCCGCGTCGGCGCCGAGGAAATCGCCGAGGTCGTGTCGCGCGCCACCGGTATTCCGGTATCCAAGATGATGCAGGGCGAACGCGAGAAGCTGCTGCACATGGAGGAATACTTGCACAAGCGCGTGGTGGGCCAGGACGAGGCCGTGCGGCTGGTGTCCGACGCCATCCGGCGTTCGCGCGCCGGACTGGCGGATCCGTCGCGGCCCTATGGTTCGTTCCTGTTCCTGGGCCCCACCGGCGTGGGCAAGACCGAACTGACGCGCGCCCTGGCCGAGTTCCTGTTCGACTCGGAAGAGCACATGATCCGCATCGACATGAGCGAATTCATGGAGAAGCACTCCGTGGCGCGGCTGATCGGCGCGCCGCCCGGATACGTGGGCTACGAAGAGGGCGGCTACCTGACCGAGGCCGTGCGCCGCAAGCCGTATTCCGTGATCCTGCTGGATGAAGTGGAAAAGGCCCACCCGGACGTCTTCAACGTGCTGTTGCAGGTGCTGGACGACGGCCGTCTGACCGACGGCCAGGGCCGCACGGTGGACTTCCGCAATACCGTCATCGTGATGACGTCCAACCTGGGCTCGCACCATATCCAGAGCCTGGCGGGCAAGCCCTACGACGTGGTGAAGGAAGTGGTGTGGGACGAGCTCAAGCAGACCCTGCGTCCTGAATTCCTGAACCGCATCGATGAAGTGGTGGTGTTCCACGGCCTGGAAGCGCAGCACATCGAGTCGATCGCCCGCATCCAGTTGCGCCGCCTGGGCGAGCGCCTGGAAAAGCAGGAGATGCGCCTCGAAGTGAGCGAACCCGCGCTGGCGGAACTGGCCCGCTCTGGTTTCGATCCGGTGTTCGGCGCGCGCCCCTTGAAGCGCGCGATCCAGCAGCAGATCGAGAACCCGGTGGCGCGGCTGATCCTGGAAGGCCGCTTCGGTCCGCGCGACGTGGTGCCGGTGGACTGGCAGGACGGGCAGTTCGTCTTCACGCGGACCTTGCAGTAAACAGGTCCGGCGCGCGGCGGGAATACCGCCGCGCATTGAAAAAACCCCCGGTAGCTGAAATCCAGCTGCCGGGGGTTTTTACATGCGCGGTCCTGGTATCCGCGGATGGCCGGACGCCATGAGGCGTGCGGCCGCGCGGCGCAGCTTCAGGAAACGTCCGCGTAGTCCTTGCGCTGCGCCGCCATCTGCCGGCCCAGCGTTTGCAGCGCCCGCAGCACCACGGCCATGCCGCGGCGCGTGTCCTCGTCGCGCAGCAGGCCGATGAGGCCCGTCAGGCTGGGAGGTCGGGCTTCCTGCAGCGTGCGGGCATGGGCGTCGCGCAGCGTGTTGGCGGCGGTCCAGGCGGCGCTGCTGGCCTGTTCCGACAGCAGCGCCAGCTTTTCCACCATGGACTGGTCCAGCAGGTCCACCAGGTCCGAGGCCAGCGACAGCAGGTCGGCGATGTTGTCCAGCCGTCCGGCTTCGGCCAGCAGCCCCAGCCTGTCGGCCAGCGCGCGCGCGCCTGGCCCGCCGCCCAGGAACGCGGATGGCGTATCGGCGGCCTGGGCGGCGCTTGCTTCGTGCGGCGCGTTCATAGCATTCCCCTTGCGACGGCCCAGTACAGGCCGCGGTTGAACCCGTGGCGCAGCAGGCCGCCGAGTTTGGTGGGCGGCGTGGGCAGCACGTCGTGGGTGTAGTCGTACCAGAGCGGCATGCCGGCGTTCAGCCCCATCTGGGCTACCGCCTGCACCCGGCCGTCATAGGCGCTGCAGGGGCGGCCCAGGCGGATTTCGCCGGCGATGTTGTTGGCGACGACCGGCGCCTGGTTATGGCAGGAACCGCCCGCCTTGCTGACTGGCAGGTCGACGGTGTCGCCGATGACGTAGACGTTCTGCAGCCCGTAGACCTGCAGAGTCTCGTGATCGGTCGGCAGCCAGCCTTCATTGTTCTCGGCCTGCGACACGCCGGATTCCAGCACCACGTCCACGGCGCGTATCGGCGGCGTCGCCATGAGGATGTCGAAGGGCTGCTCGCCGCCTTCCTCCGAATAGGCGATGCGCCGCTCCGGATCGACCCGCGACAGCGTGAAGCCGCGCTGGAACTGTATGCCTTTCTGCTCGAAGATGGCGGGCAGCACTTCGCAGGTCGGGCGTTGCAGGAACAGGCAGTTGCGCAGCAGCTGCGAGGTGGTCGGGTAGGTGTAGACGATTTCGATCTTGTCGCGGACGCCGCGCCGCCGCAGGTAGTCGTCCAGCATCAACGTGGTTTCAATGGGCGCGATGCCGCATTGGTGCGGGACGTTGGGCGTCTTGGGGAAGGTGACACTGATGAACACTCGCCCGCGCTCGATGCGGGACAGGCGGTCGGCCAGTTGCCTGGCGGGGGCGTACTGGTAGAAATGATCCCCGGCTTCCTTCAGCCCCTCGATGCGCTCGGGAGACGGCACGCAGCCCGTGGCGATGACCAGATAGTCGTAGCCGTAGCGCTTGCCGCTCTGGGTGGAGACTTCCTGGCTGTCGAAATGGAACCGCGTGACCTTGTCGACGCGGAATTCGATTTCGGGCCGCAGCAGGGAGCGTTCCGGCCGTTTCAGCTCTTCCTGGAAGAAGAGGTTGAAGGCCACATACATGAATGCCGGTTTGTAGTAATGGTCCGGCGTATCCGAGAGCAGCGTGATGGAGACTTCGCCGCGCGTGATCTCGGGGTAGAGCTTTCCGGCCAGCTGATTGGCGAGCATGGTGCCGCCTACGCCGCCGCCTACGACAACAATACGCTTGTTCATAAACCACCTCTTATGGAGAGATTCTGGGGCAAGTGCAATGCGTCTGTGTGTTTAACAAGCCCGGCGGGGCGAGTCAACCGGCAGTTCAGTATCCCAAGGCCGCGTCGGCGCAGGTGTCGGGCCGCCGGCCCTCCTGCACCGTCTTCAGGTTCTCCAGGGTTTGGCGGGCGATCGCGGCGGCCGGCGTGCGCGTGGCGATGTGCGGCGTGACCAGCACGTTGCGGTGGCGCCATAGCGCATGCTCGGGCGGCAAGGGCTCCTGCGGCGTGGCGTCCAGCGTGGCATGGGACAGCTGGCCGCTGTCCAGCGCCGCCAGCAGGGCCTCCGGATCCAGGTGTTCGCCACGGCCCGCGTTGACGACGTGGGCGCCGCGCGGCAACTGCGCGAAAGTGGCCGCGCCCAGGAAGCCGCGGGTCTCGTCCGTCAAGGGCAGCAGGCAGACCAGGGTGTCGGCCTCGGCCAGCAGGGCGGGCAAACCGCCGGCGCCATGATGCCCGGTGATATCCGCGGGCAGATCGGGTTTGGGCGTGCGGCTCCAGCCCGATACGCGGTAGCCCAGGGCCGACAGCGCGCGCGCTGCGGCCAGGCCTAGCCGGCCCAGTCCGGCGATGGCGACGCGGTGCTCCGACGGCGGCACGATGGGGCTTTCACGCCAGATGCCTGCCGCGCAATTGCGCACGTAATCGGGAAAGTGCCGGTGATGGTTGATCACGGCCCAGGCGACGTAGGTGCTCATGCCCGCGGTCATGCCGGCTTCGGACACGCGGCATACCGGCACCTGGCGCGGCACCGCGGGATCGGTGTAGATATGATCCACGCCCGCGCCTATGGACTGGATCAGGCGCAGGTTGGGCAGCGTGGCCAGCAGGCCGGCCGGGGGCAGCCAGCAGACCGCCGCGTCTATCCGGGCCGGATCGCCCAGATCGTCCGCGGTACGCCATTCGATATCGGGCCGCAGGGCCTGGAACGCGGGTACCAGGTAGCGCATATCCAGCACCCGGCTCAGCAGCGCGATGCAGGGCGGCCGGTCTGTGGCCGCGGCGGAATGCAGGACCGCGCTCATGCCGCCACCTCTACCAGGCGCGAGCGGCCCGTGAGCCGCGCCCGCCCGGAAATGATGCTGGCGAAGTCGGGTACGGCCTGCACCAGTTCTCGCGTGTAGGCCTGGCTGGGCGCGCGGATGACCTGCGCGGCGGGGCCGCATTCGATGATGCGGCCTTGCTGCATGACGGCGATGCGGTCGCACATCTGCGCCGCCACGCGCAGGTCGTGGGTCACGAACAGCATGCTGAGCTGGAACTGCCTGCGCACATTGGCGAACAGGTCCAGCACCTGGGCCTGCACCGATACGTCGAGCGCGGATACGGGCTCGTCCGCCACGATCAGTTCGGGTTCGGAGGCCAGCGCGCGCGCGATGCCGATGCGCTGGCGCTGGCCGCCGGAGAACTCATGCGGATAGCGGTTGGCGGCGTCCGGGTTCAGGCCGACCAACCGCAGCAGTTCGGCCGCGCGCTCGCGGGCGCGTTGTGGCGCCATGCCTTGCGCCAGCGGGCCGGCCATGATCGAGCGGCCGACGGTGTGGCGCGGATTGAGCGAGGCCTGCGGGTCCTGGAAGACCATTTGTACGCGTCCCGGCGCCGGCCGCGCGCCGCGGGCCTGGCCATTGAACAGGATCTCGCCCTCATCCTGCGCCAGCAGGCCGGCGATGCAACGGCCCAGCGTGGATTTGCCGGAGCCGGATTCGCCCACCAGGCCCAGCACCTCGCCGCGCTGCAGGGTGAAGCTGATGCCGCGCATGGCGGCGGTTTGCCGGGCGCGCCGGAACAGGCCGCCGCCGGACGCATAGGTCTTGCTCAGGTCGCGCACGTCCAGCAGCACCGGCTGCGGCTCGACGGCGCAGTCTGCCGCCGGCATGCCATGCGGAATGGCGGCGATCAGCTTGCGGGTGTAATCGTGCCGCGGATTGCCGAGGACATCGGCGGCGTCGCCGGCCTCGACGATTGCGCCCGTTTGCATGACGGCCACGCGGTCCGCGATCTGCGACACCACGCCAAAGTCATGCGTGATGAACAGCACCGCCGTGCCTTGCCTGGCCTGCAGGTCGCGGATCAGTTCCAGGATCTGCGCCTGGGTGGTGACGTCCAGCGCCGTGGTGGGTTCGTCGGCGATCAGCAAGGCCGGTTCCAACATCAGCGCGCACGCGATCATGACGCGTTGGCGCTGCCCGCCCGACAGGCGTCCGGGGTAGCTGGCGGCGATGCCCTCGGGGTCGGGCAGACGCACGTCGCGCAGGGCCGCGAGGATGCGGGCGCGCTTTTCGGCGGGCGCGAGCTTCAGGTGCGCGTCCAACGCTTCCTCGAGCTGCTCGCCGATGCGCATGACGGGATTGAGGGCCGACATCGGGTCCTGGAAGATCATGCCGATGCGGTTGCCGCGCAGCGCGCGCCATTGCGGCTCCCGCAGCGCCAGCAGGTCCTGGCCTTGGAAGGCGATGCTGCCGGCCACGGGCGCCACCAGGGGCTGCGGCAGCAGACCCATCACCGCATTGGCGATCATGGATTTTCCCGAACCGCTCTCGCCCACGATGCACAGCGTCTCGCCGGCCGCGACCGACAGGCTGACTTCCTTGACGGCGAGGGCACGGTCGGCGCCGGCGGGCAGGCGGACGCTCAGGCCGCGGATGTCCAGCAACGATGGCGTGGGCGTCATGCGCGGCTCCTTGCGTCCAGGCGGGTGTTCAGGCCGTCGCTTAAGCCCGCGCCCACGAGGTTCAGCGCCAGCACGGTCAACAGGATGGCCACGCCCGGGAACAGGCTGATCCACCAGGCCTGGCGCAAGGCGGTACGCGCCGCGCCTATCATGTAGCCCCAGCTCATGACGTTGGGGTCGCCCAGGCCCATGAAGCTGAGGCTGGATTCCAGCAGAATGGCGGTGGCCACCATCAGCGAGCCCATGACCACGATGGGCGCGGCGGCGTTGGGCAGGATCTGGGTGACGATGATGCGCAGGTTGGATTCGCCCGCCAGGTGCGCCGCGTGGACGAAGTCGCGATGGCGCAGCGTCAGGAATTCGCCGCGCACCAGGCGCGCCACGGGCGGCCACGAGACCAGCGCGATGGCGGTGACGATGGATCCCACCGAGGGCTGGAATATCGCCACCAGCACGATGGCCAGCGCAAAGCTGGGGATGGCCTGGAACAGTTCGGTGAAGCGCATCAGGCCGCTGTCGATCCAGCCCCCGTAGTAGCCGGCCAGGGCTCCCACGGACACGCCGATCAGCAGGCCGGCCAGCGTCGAGATCAGTCCGATCAGCAGCGACACGCGCGCGCCATAGGCCAAGCCCGAGCCGATGTCGCGGCCCATGGTGTCGGTGCCGAAGGGCAGGCTGGCCATGTCCAGCGGCGGCAGGAAGGGGCGTTGCACCATGGCCCAGGGATCATGCGCCGCGATCAGCGGCGCGGCCAGCGCCAGCAGCAGCACCGCGGCCATCACGGCCAGGCCGGCCAGGGCGCCCTTGTTGCGGCGGAAGCGCCGCCAGAATCCGTTGTTCATTGCAGTTCTATCCTCGGGTCGGCCAACGTGTAGAGCAGGTCGGTGACGATGTTGAACGCCACGGCGAGTGCGGCAGTGATCAGGAAGGTGCCCAGCAGCAGGTTGTAGTCGCGTTGCACCAGGGCGTCGAACATCAAACGGCCGATGCCGGGCCAGGCGAACACGGTTTCGATCAGCACGGTGCCGCCCACCATGGAGCCGGCCTGGATGCCGGCCAGGGTGATGACGGGCAGCAGCGCGTTGCGCAGGATGTGGTGGCGCTGGATGCGGCGCGGCGACAGGCCCTTGGCGCGCGCGGTCTTGACGAAGTCCATCTGCGCCACTTCCAGCATGGAGGTGCGCGTCATGCGCGCGTAGACCGCCATGTAGAACAGTGCCAGCGTGGCCGCGGGCAGCGCCAGGTGGCGCGCGATGTCGGCCGCCCGCGCCAGGCCCGAGTAGCCCGCGCCCACGGTTTCGAAGCCGAAGCCGGGCAGCCATTCCAGCTTCACGGAAAACAGCAGCACCGCCATCAGCGCCAGCCAGAACAGCGGCGTGGCGTAGAACAGCATGGACAAGGTGCTGACCAGGCTGTCGACCCAGGTCCCGGCGCGGGCGCTGGTCCACGCGCCCAGCGCCACCCCCGCGCTCAGCGAGATGACAAAGGCTGTCATGGTCAGCAGCAAGGTGGCCGGCAGGCGCTCGGCGATGAGGCTCATCACCGGCCGCTGCTGGCGGTAGGACTCGCCCAGGTCCAGCCGCGCGGCATGGCCCAGGTAGTTCGCCAATTGCTGTGGCAGGGGCTTGTCGAGCCCGAAGCGCTCGCGCAGCTGCGCCATGAAGACCTCGTCGGCCGCGCCGGCTTCGCCCGCCATGACGGTGGCAGGGTCGCCGGGCGCAGCGCGGATGAGCAGGAAGTTGATGACCGCGATCAGTGCCAGCACCAGCAGGCCCTGCACCACACGGCGCATCAGGTAAGCGAGTTTCTTCATGGCGTTCCCCCGGTACGGATGGCCGCGTCAGGCCAGCGTGGCGCGCGCCAGGCTGTCGTTCAAGCCTATGCCTGAATTGATCAGGTTTTTGATGTTGTTGCGGTACAGAGTGGGGAACTGCAGTTCCAGCAGCCAGGCCACCGGCACCTCGTCCACCAGCACCCGCTGCACTTCCTCGTACAGGCGGCGGCGCGCTTCGGGGTCGGCTTCGCGTGAGCCGCGCTCGAACAGGTCGTCGACCTTGGGATTGCTGTAGCCCTCGACGTTGTTCCAGGGCGAACCCTTGGCGATGGCCGACGTGAGGTAGTTGCGGGCCACGCCCAGCGCCGCGTCACCGTACTGGTAGAGGTAGCAGAAGGCGATGTCGTAGTCCCAGTTGGCGGTCTTTTCGCTCCATCCGGCCACGTCGGTGGCGGTCATCTCCAGCTTGATGCCGGCTTCGGCCAGGTTCTGGCGCGCGATTTCGGCAAAGCGCTGCCAGGTTTCGCCATAGGGCAGCGGCAGCAGGCGCAGGGTCTGGCCCTTGTAGCCGGCCTCTTTCAGCAGCTGTTTGGCGCGCGCCAGGTCGCGCGGATACTTGGTGACTTCATCGGTGTGGTAGCGCACGGTGCTGTTGAACGGACCCGTGGCCACCTTGCCGAAGCCGTACCAGGCCACGTTGCGCATGGCCTCGCGGTCCAGCGCGTACATGATGGCGCGGCGCACCCGCACGTCGGCCAGCACCGGGTTGCGGTTGTTGAGCCACATGAAGGAGTGGGGGCCGAAGAACTCCCAGCCCTTGGTGGTGATTTCGACGTTGGGCAGGCCCTTCAGGCGGGCGATGTCGAAGTACTCGACGGTGCCGCCGGGCAGCACGTCCAGCTTGCCGGACTCAAAGGCCGCCGAGCGCGAGGCCGCGTCCGGGATCACGTGGAAGTACAGCGTGTCCACGTTGGGCACGGCGGGTTCGTGGTATTGCGCGTTGCGCACCAGCTGGATGTACGAGCCGCGGCGCCATTCCTTGAACTTGTAGGGACCGGTGCCGATGGGGGTGTTGTTGGCCGGGTTGTTCTGGAAGTCCGTGCCTTCGTAGATGTGGCGCGGCACCATGGGCATGGTGCCGACCTCGAACAGCCCCAGGAAGGGCGCGAAGGGGCGCGGCAGGCGGAACTCCACCGTATGGTCGTCCAGCGCCTTGATGCTGTCCACGAAGGCCAGGCCTGCGCGCAGGCGCGCATGGGTCTTGCGCAGGAACTGGTCGACGCTGAACACCACGTCGTGCGCGTTGAACGGCTTGCCGTCATGCCACAGCACGCCTTGCTTCAGCGTGAAGGTGTACACGGTGGCCGTATCGTTCACCGTCCAGGAGGCCGCCAGGCCGGGCATGGGCTCCAGCTTTTCGTCGTAGCGCAGCAGGCCCTCATAGATGTTGCCGCCGATCATCTGGGTGGGACCGTTCTGGATGATGCCCAGCATCAGGCCGGACGGCTCCGGCTGCACGGCGATGTTCAGCACGCCGTTGCGGGCGGCTGCGGCCCATGCGGGCAGGGCGGCGCTGCCGCTCCACCATCCAGCCGTGGCAGCGCTGGCGATCAGAAAGTCGCGACGATTCATGAGGTTCTCCTGGAGTCGGGGAGCGGCGCGGGCGGTTCAGGCGCGCGGCGCGGCGGGAACGCTGGACGGGGGCGTCACCAGCTTGAGCAGCGCGCGCCATTCGCGTTCGCTGGGATCGGTGGAGCCGGGCAGGCGGTTGGTGTCGCCGCTGGCGTACTGCCGGGCGGTCTTCTCGCTGACTTGCGGGCTGACGGGGTAGGTCGCCTGGCCGGTTGCCTGGATCGCCAGCTGGACGCGGCAGGCGCGGTCCAGGTTGAGCATGAGGATGAAGGCTTCGGCGACGGTGGCGCCGACGGTCAGCAGGCCGTGGTTGCGCAGGATCATGGCCTTGTGCTGGCCCAGGTCCGCGACCAGGCGTTCGCGTTCCTCCAGGTCCAGGGCGATGCCTTCGTAGTCGTGGTACGCGACGCGGCCGTAGAACTGCAGCGCCCACTGGTTGACCGGCTGCAGGCCGCAGGCCAGCGAAGACACGGCCACGCCGGCGACGGTGTGCGTGTGCAGCACGCAGCCGGCTTCGGGGCGGCCCATATGCACGGCGCTGTGGATGGTGAAGCCGGCAGGGTTCACGTCATAGGGTGTGGGCGCGACGGCGACGCCATCCATGCCGACCTTGACCAGCGAATCCGCGCTGATGTCGCGGAACAGGTGGCCGTAGGGGTTGATCAGGAACGCGCCTTCCTCGCCCGGCACCCGCGCCGAGATATGGGTGTAGATGCTGTCGTCCATGCCGAAATGGGCGGTCAGCCGATAGCACGCGGCGAGATCCTGGCGGGTCTGCCACTCTGCCGCGCTCATGGACTGCGGCGCGGTGTCGAGGGAAGTGACCATACATGCGTCCTTGGTGAGTTCGGCCGCGGTGGCGGACCGGATGCGAAGGATTATGCGTCGATCGTCAACTGTCGACAGTTAGCAGTAACACTGATATGCTATTGAAAAATGGGGTGCTATATAGCTGACGCCTTGTGCATTTCCACACCCCAGACCGAGACAGAATCCGCCATGCCCGCCACTCCGGACCCCGCAACTCCCTTCGAATCCGTCAATGTTCCCGACCTGGTCGGCGTGGTCGAGGACCGGCTTACCCAGGCCATCGTGCAGGGCCGGCTGCCGCCCGGCAGCCGCGTGGTCGAAGCCGAGATCGCGCGCCAAATGGCGATCAGCCGCGCGCCGGTGCGCGAGGCTTCGCGCCGCCTGGAGCGCCAGGGCATCCTGGTGTCCAAGCCGCGGCGCGGCTTCTTCGTGCGCGACATGTCGGTGCGCGAGGTCGACGACCTGTTCCAGGTGCGCCTGAGCCTGGAACTGACCGCCGTGGCGGCGGCCTGCCAACACGCGGACGCCGCTGGCCTGGCACGCCTGAAGGACCTGCTGGCGCTGATGATGGCCGAGGCCGCGGACGCGCCGCAGCACCGCCGCATCGAACTGGACCTGAGCTTCCACACCCTGATCTGCGAACTCTCGGGCAATGCCTATCTGCTGCGCCTGTTCTCCAGTACCCAGACCGAGATGCGCATGATCATTTCGCTGATCGACAACGTCTACCAGGATCCGGAGATGGTGGCGGCCACGCACCAGCCCATCCTGGACGCGCTGGCGCGACGCGACGTGGAGGCCGCCCAGGCCTGCATGAAGGTCCATCTGGACGATGCCTGGCAGCACGTCCGCAACCTGTTCGTCTCGCAGCATGGCGGGCCGGGCGACAAGACTCGGGGCGCAGCAAAACCATGAAGGTCGTCTACAGTGACAAGCACCACCTCCACGATCCGCAATTCTTCATCGCGCGCGGCAAGGTCAAGCGCAGCAATGAGCAGCCCGAGCGCGGCGCCCGCTTGCTGGCCGCGGCGCGCGGCGCGGGGCACGAGATCATCGCGCCGGACGAGCACGGCGCCGGCCCGCGCGCCGCCGTGCATACGCCGCAGTACCTGCGCTTCCTGGAAACCGCCCATGCCCGCTGGCGCGAGCTGCCCGACGCCTCGGACGAGGTGATCGCGAACGTGCATCCCTTTCCGGGCGAACCCTGCGCCTATCCCGAACACATCGTGGGCCTGGCGGGGTATCACATGGGCGATACCGCGTGTCCGATAGGCGCGGGCACCTGGGAAGCGGCGGTCTGGTCCGCGCATTGCGCCACCCATGCCGCGCGGCTGGTGCTGGACGGCGAACGCGCGGCCTACGCGCTGTGCCGCCCGCCCGGACATCATGCCTACACCGAACGCGCCAACGGCTTCTGCTACCTGAACAACACGGCCATCGCCGCGCAGTACCTGAGGAGCGTGCATCAGCGGGTCGCGATCCTGGACCTGGACGTGCACCACGGCAACGGCACCCAGGGCATTTTCTACCGCCGCCCGGATGTGCTGACGGTGTCGCTGCATGCGGACGCCTACAACACCACACCGTTTTTCGTGGGCCATGCGCACGAGACGGGCGAAGGCGACGGGTTGGGCTACAACATCAACCGTCCCTTGGCTGTCGGCACGGGCGACGCGGGCTATCTGGCCGCGCTGCGGCGGGTTTGCCTGGAGATCCAGGCGTTCGCGCCGGGGGCGCTGGTGGTCGCATTGGGGCTGGACGCGCACGAGAAGGATCCCTACAAGGGACTGGCCGTGACCACCGACGGGTTCGCGGCCATCCTGGCCCAGGTGGCGTCGCTGGGCCTGCCCACCGTGCTGGTGCAGGAGGGCGGCTACCTGTCGGACGACCTGGGGCCGAACCTTGCCAGTGCGCTGCGCGGCTTCGAGTCGGCCGCGTAGACGCGCCCTGCGTTTACCCGCAGCGCTTGCGGATCCAGCGCCGCGCCCTGGCAAGGGCCTTCGATGCAGAGCCCGTCCTCGAAGCGGAACAAGGCCGAATGATGCGCGCACATCAGCACCCGGGCCTCATAGGTCAGGACCGCGCCGTGCGCGGCGTTCAGCGTGACGGAGAAATGCGGGCAGCGGTTCAGGTAGCCCCAGACCGACTGCCCGCGCCGCAGCAGGATCACCGGCTGCCCGCCCATGTCCAGCGTCAGCGAGCCGCCGTCCGGAATGTCCTCGACCCGGCACAGCGCTGCCTCCGCTGCGGATTCAAGCGCGGGGCAGCACGAAGTCATAGCGCCCCTCGTGGAAGTCCGAATCGAATCCATGGCGCCGGCCCAACGCCGAATCCGCGTGTTGCCGGTCGTATTGCAGCACCAGCGTAGGCTTCACGCCGAACACCGCGTCCGACTCGAGATACGGATCCGCGGCATTGAACAGATGGGTGACCAGCCGCTGCTGCCCCGGCGCGTCGATCATGAAATGCAGGTGCGCGGGCCGGAAGATGTGGCGGCCTGTCGCCGCCATCATGCGGCCGACCGGACCGTCGCCCGGGATCGGATAGGACACCGGCAGGATGGTGCGGATCGCGTAGTAGCCGTCCTCGCCGCTGCGGTAGCGTCCCCGCAGATTGCCTTGCGGCTGCTCCAGGTCCTGGCCCGAGTACATGCCGTTGGCGGCCGTCTGCCACACGTCGAGCACGGCGCCAGCCAGCGGCCGGCCTTCGGTGTCGCGGACGTACCCGTGTACCAGCGCGGGCTCGCCGGGCGTCTGCGCCATGTCCTCGCCGGCCGCGCGTTCGGGCATGCCGGCGATGTAGAAGGGGCCGAACACCGTGCTTTCGGTGGCCTGGCCGGGCTTGCGGTGGTTGATGGCGTCCACCAGCATCGACACGCCCAGCGTGTCGGACAGCAGGATGAACTCCTGCCGCACCGCGCCGTCACAGATCTGGCCGGTGTCGGTCAGGAACCGGATCGCAGCCATCCATTCGGCCTCGGTGGGTTCGACGTCGGCAACGAAGGCGTGCAGGTGCCGCACCAGCGACTGCATCAGCTGGCGCAGCCTGGGGTCCGGCGTCTGGGCGAAGGCTGCGGCGACCGTGTCGGTCAAGGCGGTTTCGGCGTTCGGCAGGGCAGGGTTCATGGCGGCTCCTCAGCGCTTGAAATGCGGCGGCACGGCGGCGTCCACATTGACCCACACGGACCTGGCCTCAGTGTAGTCATGCATGGCCTCGAAGCCCATCTCGCGGCCATAGCCCGACTGGCCCACGCCGCCGAACGGACTGCCGGGATTGACCCGCTTGTAGCAGTTGATCCAGCACATGCCGGCGTGGATGGCGCCCGCCAGCTTGTGGGCGCGCGCCAGGTCGCGCGTCCACAAACCGCTGCCCAGGCCGTAGTCGGTGGCGTTGGCGATGTTCAGCGCTTCCTCGTCGCTGCCGAATCGCAGCACGGTGACGAATGGGCCGAACACTTCTTCCTGCGCGACGCGGTCCTGGGGCCTGGCTTCGACGATGGTGGGCGCGACGTAGTAGCCGCGGGCCAGCTCGCCGCCCGGCGCCGAGCCGCCCGCCAGCACGCGCGCGCCCTGTTCGGCGGCAATGTTCACGTAGGACAGCACCTTGTCGCGGTGCTGGGCCGAGGTCAGCGGACCCATTTCGGTGTCGGGCGAGCGCGGATCCCCCAGGCGGATGGAGTTGGCCAGCGCCGTGAAACGCTCCAGGAAGGCATCGGCGATCTTCTCGTGCAGCATCAGCCGCGAGCCCGCGATGCAGGCCTGGCCCTGGTTGTGGAAGATGGCCCAGGCCGCGCCGTTGATGGCGGCGTCGAGGTTGGCGTCATCGAACACGATGTTGGCGCCCTTGCCGCCGAGTTCCAGCTGCACGCGCTTGAGATTGCCCTGGGACGCCTGCACGATGCGGCGGCCGGTGGCGGTGGATCCCGTGAAGGCGATCTTGCCCACGTCGGGATGTTCGGCCAGCCGCTGTCCCGCCGTGTGGCCGTAGCCGGGGACCATGTTGACGACGCCTGCGGGAAAGCCCGCCTGGGCCATCAGTTCGGCGATGCGCAAGGTCGACAGCGGCGTCAGTTCAGACGGCTTGAGCACCACTGTGTTGCCGGCCGCGAGCGCGGGGCCGAGCTTCCAGCTGGTGAACATCAGCGGGAAATTCCAGGGCACGATCTGGCCGACCACGCCAATGGGCGCGCGCTGCACGTAGTTGAGGAAGCCGGCTTCCACCGGGATGACGCTGCCTTGCAGCTTGTCGGCCATGCCGCCGAAGTAGCGGAAGCAGCCGGCGGTGCGCGGCACGTCCAGGCCGCGCGTGTCGCGTATCGGATGGCCGGTGTCCAGCGTTTCCAGCTGCGCCAGTTCTTCCGAGTTGGCTTCGATCAGGTCGGCCAGCTTGAGAAGCAGGCGGCCGCGTTCGGCGGCGGCCATGCGCGACCAGGCGGGAAAGGCGCGCTGCGCGGCCGCTACGGCGCGGTCCACGTCTTCGGCTTCGGCCGCGGCGATGGCGGTGATGAGGGTGGCGTCGTGCGGGTTGAGCACGTCTATCGTGCCGCCGGCGGCGGCGTCCACGAAGCGGCCGTCGACAAAGAGTTTGTTCTGCATGGCTCTGGGTACGTAATGAGTGGAAGGGGGCGGATTCAGAACGCGACCGGGTAGGGCGCGAGTTCGCCGCTTTCGTAGCGCTGGGGCAGGTCGGGGGTCGCGTTTTCCCAGACCAGCAGCATCGAGCGTTTGGTGGAATAGCCCTGATGACGGATATCGGCGGGCATGGCGCAGATGTCGCCGGCGCGCATGGTGACGCGGGCGCGCGGTGCGCCGGTGTCCTTGTCGCCGATGTCCCAGACAATCTCGTCGGACAGCTGCAGGAACCATTCGACGCGGTCGTTGCCATGGAACACCGGCAGGATGAATTCCTCGGTGGTCGGGCAGAACAGGCTGGCGCCGCAAACGGACGTGACGGAAGGATTCCAGGTGACGTCCGAGCGCGACAGGTATTTGAACAGGCTGAACGCATGCAGCGCGCCTTCGTAGCCCGGTTCGGCATGGATCTGCGGCTCATCCTGGGTCACGTCGGCGAAGGCCCGGTTGACCGGCAGGTCGTCGCGCAGCGGCGAGTCTTCCGGCAGGCCCGGCATGCGCCGCGTGGCGATGCGCGAGCGCTCGATGGCGGCGATATTGTCGCCGTGCTTGCGGCCGAAGGCCGAGCCGGTCTCCTCGGGCGCGGCAAAGGGATCGAAGCCTTCGTTGGTCCAGTCGTGCAGCATGGCTTTGAAGGTGGCCATGATGAGCGGGGTGTCGAAGGTCTCGGTGTAGTCCACGCCTGCCGCCTTCATGACGCCGTTGAACGAACCGGCGTACACGTCCACCTTGCCGTAATGGTTGCGCGTGCCGAACACGTGGTCGAAGTTGACCCAGCCGTAGAAGAAGCCCCAGGCCACGTCGCGCATCAGCGCGCGCAGGAAGGCATCGGCCGGGATGGCGTGGGTGCGGATCTGGCCTTTGGAGGGCCAGTGGACTTTGACGAAGTATTCGTCGCGGATGAAGGTGAACGCGCCCAGGTCGAAGCGCTTGTAGCCGGTCGCGGCGTCGGCGGCGCCGGCGGCGACTTTACCGGCGGCGAAAGAGGGAGCGTGTGTGTCCAGCATGGCCATATCGGTACTCCTGAAGGAAAAGAGGGGGCTTATTGCAGGCAGATGTCCGCCCACTTCTCGACGGACAATTCGCCCGCGCGGGTCTGTATCAGCAGCACGCCCGGATACGGCGCGGTGAAGCGGTAGGCGCAGCCGGCGGGCAGCAGGCATTGGTGCCCGCGACCCAGCAGCACGCGGCCCATGGGCTTGCCGGCGGGAGCCTGGCCGGCCAGCACGGTGCCGTCCGCGGTGGCGGGCGGCTGGTCCAGGGCCAGGAACTCGACCTGGGCCTGGCCGTCCATCAGGATGGCGAACTCGTCATGGCTGCACGCGTACCAGGGCGACACGCCCTCGGCGCGCAGGGTTTCGATGACGTACTCCAGGTTCTTGCCGACCACGACTTTTTCGTAGGGCGCGGAGTTGGCCGCCACCTCGAAGATGTTGGAAAAGACGTAGTGGCGCGGCGAGCCCTGCGTGATCTCGATCGAGCCCTTGCGGTAGTCCTTCAGCGAGCCGAAGACGGTGGCGGGTGTTGCGGCGTTCATGTGGCCTCCTGTGTCGGGAAATGCCGTGCGCGCGGCGGAAGTGGCGCGCACGGCGGGAGCGGTGCGGGCGGGTCAGTCCACCTTGAGGTTGATCTTGCGGATGACTGCAGTCCATTTGGCGGCGTCCTCGCGCAGGCGCAGCGCGGTGGCGTCGGGCGATTCGGGCTGCGGATCCAGGTCGTTGCCTTGCAGCTTCTGCTTCACCTCGGGAAGCGCCAGGGCTCGCACCACCTCTTCATTCATGCGTTGCACGATGGCGGCCGGCGTACCCTTGGGCGCGAACAGCATTTCGCGGAAGGTGGCGTCGTAGCCGGCCACGCCCGCCTGCTGCATGGTCGGCACGTCCGACGCCTGGACCGAGCGCGCGCTGCCTGACACCGCCAGCCCATAGAGCTTGCCGGCCGCGACGTAGGGCGCGACCACGGGCGACGCCAGATAGCCGCAGGGCACTTGCCCGGCCAGCACGTCCTGGGTGGCGGGCGACGGCCCCTTGTAGGGCACATGCAGGATGTCCAGCCCTGCGCCCGACAGATAAAGCTCCATGGCCAGATGGCCCGGCACCCCCTGGCCGCCGGAGGCATAGCTGAGCGCGCCGGGTGTCTTCCTGGCCTGCGCGTCCAGCTGCGCCAGCGTGCGCAGGCCCGTAGCGGGCGAGCACACCAGCATCTGGTTGAAGTTCGCCAGCGCGACTACGGGCGTCAGGTCGTCGGCCGTGAAGTTCAGCTTGCGGTAGATGGCCGGGTTGATGGTGACGACCGTGTCCGGCGCTTCGAGAAAGGTGTAGCCGTCGGCGGGCGACCGGGCCACCGCTTCGGCGCCGATGTTGCCGCCCGCGCCCGGGCGGTTCTCGATGATGACCGGCTGCTTAAGCGACTGTCCCACGGCGTCGGCCACGATGCGCGCCGCCGTGTCGCCCGGCGACCCCGCGGGAAAGGCGACCACGATGCGGATGGCGCGCGTGGGCCACTCCTGCTTCGGCTGGGCGTGCGACGCCGTGCTGGCGGCCACACAGGCTGCCAGCGCAAGTAAATGCGGTTTCATGCTGTCTCCTGACGATTATTTTTCAGGCGTCCTGGTCCGGGCGCGCTGCGCTACCACCTGCCGATATGGATGCCGGCCGATTCCTCCTTGCGTGTCCATCCCGTCATGGCGGCGTGGCTGACGGTGGGGTGGATCTTGCGGTTGCGCAGCCAGTCGAACAGCATGGCCTGGTAGCGTTCCCGGATGGGCGCGTGCGCGGGATCCGCGCCCAGGTCGTCGTATTCGTCGGGGTCGGCGCGCAAGTCGAATAGCTGCGGGCGCAGGCCTTCGAAATGGACGTACTTCCAATCGTGGTCGCGCACCATGATGGTGTGGCAGCCGTCGGCGGGGCGGCCCAGCGGCTCGCGCACGAAGTCGCGGAACGCGTAGTTGTTTTCCGAGTACACGGCGCGGCGCCAGTCTGCCGGTTCCTCGCCGCGCAGCAGCGGCAGCAGGGAGCGTCCTTCGAGGATGTGGTCGGGGATCTCCGCGCCCAGGGCGTCCAGGATGGTGGGGACCAGGTCTATGGCTTCCACCAGCCGCGATTCCACGGCGCCGCGCCGGGCGCCGTCGCCAGGCAGGCGCACGATCAGCGGCACCTTGGCCACGCAGTCGTGGAACAGCTCTTTTTCGCCCAGGTAGTGATCGCCCAGGTAGTCGCCATGGTCGCTGCAGAAAATGACCATGGTGTCCTGGTCGCGGCCGCTGCGCCGCAGATAGTCGAACAGCACGCCCAACTGGTCGTCGAGCTGCTTGATCAGGCCCATGTAGGTGGGTATCACGGTCTCGCGCACCTGGTCGCAGGAGAAGTTCCTGCTGACCTCCGCCTGGCGAAAGCCATGCAGCACGGGGTGCGCATTCTCCAGTTCGCGCGCAATGCGCTTGGCCGCCAGCATGTCGTCGGTCGAGTACATGGCGTGGTACGGCGCGGGCGCGACATAGGGCCAGTGCGGCTTGATGTAGGACAGGTGCAGCACCCAGGGCTGCTCGCCGCTCTGCTCCATGAACTCGATCGCGCGCCGCGTCATGTAGGGCGTTTCGGAGTCCGTCTCGGCGACGCGCGCCGGCAGGCCGGCATAGCGCATGTTCCAGCCGGACAGGATCTCGCCGTTGGCGCCCAGCGCCGAATTGGCGTGGTCGTGCCAGGGGTTGGCGCCGTCGTAACCTTGCTGGAGCAGGTACTGCGTGTAGCGGTGCGATTCATCGCTGAAGCCCGGCGGCCAGATGCCGTCGTCGCGGTCATAGGGCTCGAACCCGCCTTGCGCCGCCAGGATGCCCGTGGCGCTCGCCGGGTCCATATCCAGGCGCCGCATGCCGGCCTTGTCGGCTTCCACGTGGGTCTTGCCGGCCACCGCCACGCGCACGCCCAGCGGGCGCAGATAGTCGCCCAGCGTCATTTCGCTGACCGGCATGGGCACGAAATTCCACACCGCGCCGTGGCTGGTGACATAGCGGCCGGTGTAGTAGGACATGCGCGACGGACCGCAGACCGGCCCTTGCACGAAGGCATTGTCGAAGCGCACGCCTTCGGCGGCCAGGCGGTCGATATTGGGAGTGCGCAGGCGCGGATGTCCATAGCAGGACAGATAGTCCCAGCGCAGTTGGTCGCACATGATCCAGAGCACATTGCGTACAGCCTGTCCGCTCATTCCCGCCTCTCGTCCGGTTCCGCCAGCCACCACGGCTTTCGATAGACGCCACGATATTTCGAGGGGGCTGGGCGGCTCAAGCAGGTTTTGCTAGAGTTTCACTGGGTGAAATTTCCAGATATGCGGAAAGAGGGCGCAATGAGCCGTTGGACGCCGAAGGTGAAGACCATAGACGCGCTGGAGCGCGGCCTGATCGTGCTGGACGAAGTGCGCGCCACGCAGGGCGCAAGCCTGCAGGAATTGCATGTGCGCACCGGCTATGCCAAGGCCACGCTGCTGCGCATCCTGGCGACGCTGCAATTGCGCGGGCTGATCTGGCGGCGGATCGCCGACGACTATTTCTGCCCGGCCAGCTCGCTCAATGAACCCAGCCGGCGCGCGCGCGTGCTGGACCTGCTGGGTCAATGCGCGGCGCCCGAGCTGGACCGCCTGCAGGCGGAGGTGCTATGGCCGTCGGACCTGACGGTGCGGCGCGGCAGCGCCATGATCGTGCGCGAAACCAATCGCAGCCAGTCGTACTTCACCATCCGCCGCGACAACATCGGCTTCCAGATCAACATGCTGCGCTCCGCGGTGGGGCGGGCCTATCTGGCGTTCTGCGCCGACAAAGAGCGCGATTCGATCCTGGAGGCGTTGCGCCGCAGCCGCCGCGAGGGCGACGCGCTGGCGCACGATTGCGCCGCCGTGGCCAAGCTGCTGGAGCAGACGCGCCGCCAGGGCTATGCCCTGCGCGAGCAGCGCTTCGGCGGCGACTACGACAAGACCCGCAAGGACCAGAACGACAGGCTGGAGGCCATTGCCGTGCCCATCATGGCGGCGCCGGGAAAGCTGTACGGCTGCGTCAACATCGTGTGGATCCAGGGCGTGCGCTCGACCGGGCAGATGGTGGAGCAGTGTCTGGAGCCGCTGTGCCGCACGGCGCGAGCCATCTCCGCCGGCATGGTCCGGCGCACCTGAACGACCGTCGACCATCGCTAGCGCATGCGCCAATCCGGCGTCTGCCCCGCGTGGCGCGGCGCTTGCGCGCGTCCGGTTGCAACGGGCTGGGAACAGGCCTAGTTCAAGTAATGTTTTTTTAATGTACTTAAAATATAAAAAACCTAGGGTTTACACGAATAATATCAACGAAATTTTCATTCTATAAAGCATTATTGTTTTTTTTATGTATTTATAGAGATGAAAATTGCTCTGTTGGGCTGCGGCGAGGTCGGTTCCTGCTATGCGCAGGCATGGAGCGCCGCCGGGCATACGCTGGTCGGGATCTGCGAGTTGCGGCAGGACGAGGAAATGGCGGGACGCGCCCGGCGTCATGGCGCCGGATTGCACGCCGGGCCCGGCGCATGGCTGGGCGAGGCGGACATCGTCGTGTCGGCGGTGTACGGCCATGCGGCGCTGGAGATGGCGCGGCAGAGTTTTCCGCATATGCGCCATGACGCGGTCTATGCCGACTTCACGACGGCCAGCGCGCCCGACATGCAGGCCGCTTCGGCGGCCGCCGCCGAACGGAATATCGACTTCACCGACGTCGCGATCATGGGCGCGATTGCCCTGTTGGCGGAACGTACGCCCTTGCTCTGCGCCGGGACCGGCACGGACGCGGTGCTGCGGCTGGCCGGGAGCGGCGGGGCGCCGGCGCGCGCCATACAAGGCGCGGCGGGCGATGCCGTGCGCCTGAAGCTGCTGCGCAGCATCATGACCAAGGGGATGGAAAGCCTGGCGGTGGAATGCCTGGTGGCGGCCGAATCCATGGGATTGAGAGCCTCGCTTTACGAGGTGCTGGCGGATATAGACCAGACGCCGCTTACGGCCTTCATGGATTCGTTTGTCCGATCCCACGTGCTGCATGCCCAGCGCCGGCAGGCGGAAGTCCGCGAAGCCCGCGAGCAACTGATCGAGGCGGGACTGGAGCCCCTGGTTCTGGACGGCGTCGAACGGCTTTTCAGCCGCACCAGCATGGGCATCCAGGACGCGCGGGCGAGTGGCGATTTCAATCTGCCGGATTCGGTCGAGGCGCGCCTGGCCTGGCTGACGGCTTTGGCGCGCGAGCGCTGAGCGTCTCGCTGTAGCGCGACGCAGCAACGGCATATCCAACAAGAATCAACTGTGCGAGGAAGACAATGAAGGCTCTGAAGAAACTCCTGGCGGCAACGCTGGTGCTGGGTTGCGCCGCCGCGAACGCGGCGGATATGGGCACGGCGCCCATCACGCTCATTTCCCCCTTCCCGCCGGGCGGCGGCACCGACACGCTGACCCGCATGATCGGCAGCGCGATCGGCCAGGACCAGGGTTGGAACATGGTGGTGGAGAACAAGCCGGGCGCCGGCGGCAACCTGGCGCTGGACGCTACCGCCCGCGCGCGCCCGGACGGCCATACGCTGGTGATGGCCCAGACCGACAACATCGTGCTGAATCCCTGGCTCTACAACAAGCTCAGCTACGACACGTTCAAGGATTTCCGGCCTGTCGGTCCCGTGGCTACATCGCCGAGCGTTTTCGTGGTCCTGCCCGAATCCCCGTTCAAGACGGTCGGCGATGTGGTCAAGGCAGCGCAAGCTCGCCCTGGTCAGGTTTCGCTCGGCATTCCCGGCATCGGCGGCACTGGCGACCTGACCGGCTATCTCTGGCGCAAGGCCGCGAACATGGAGTTGATGCATGTGCCTTACCGGGGCTGGGGCCAGGCGTTCCCGGACCTGGCCAGCGGCCGCATCGACATGTATGTGGGCTCCGTGGCTTCGCTGCTGCCGCAGATCAGAGGCGGCAAGGTCCGCGCGCTGGCGGTGGTTGCCAAGGAACGCGCGCCGGCCTTGCCCGACGTGCCCACGTTCGCGGAAAGCGGATTCAAGACGATAGACCAATCGATCTGGTGGGGCCTGATGGCTCCCGCCAAGACGCCGGACGACGTGGTTGCCGCGTTGAACAAGGCCTTGCAGCAGGTCCAGTCCCAGCCCGAACTGGTGAAAAAGCTGGAAGACGCCGGCTATAGCGTGCTCAAGGGCTCGCCCGAGGACCTGGCTCGCCAGCACCGGGCGGACCACGAGATCTTCGGCAAGGTCGTGCAGGACGCCGGCATTCCCAAGCAGTAATGGCAACGCATTGCAATTCCCGACAGGAGCAAAAATGATCGGCTTTGAGATCCATACCCGCAAGCGTGCGGCAAGCAAGCAAACCGTGGACAAGTTCAAAGGCGTGCCGGTCGCCAACATCAGCGACTGCATGTCGCGGATGACGGCCGGCGGCGCGCGCTTGCAGCCGATGCACGATGGCAGCCCGCTGGCCGGTCCGGCCCTGACCGTGCGCACCCGTCCTGGCGACAATCTGCTGGTGCACAAGGCGCTTGACCTGGCGCAGCCCGGCGACGTGATCGTGGTGGATGCGGGCGGCGACCTGACCAACGCCATCATCGGCGAAATCATGACCAGCTACGCGCAGACGCGCGGCATCGCAGGCATCGTGATCAATGGCGCGATCCGCGATAGCGGCACCATCCGCCGCGGCGCGTTTCCGGTCTATGCGGCCGGCGTGACCCACCGGGGACCCTACAAGGACGGGCCCGGCGAGATCAACTGCGTCATTTCCCTGAACGGCATGACGATTGCGCCGGGCGATCTGATCCTGGGCGACGAGGACGGCCTGCTGTCGATTCCGTTCGAGCAGACGGAAGCGGTCTATCTCGCTGCCGCGTCCAAGCACGAACTGGAAACGAAGATGCTGGCCGACATCGCGGCGGGATCGCTGGATACCTCCTGGGTCGATGCCCGGCTCAAGCAGCTGGGTTGCACGGAGGCGCAGTCGTGAGCGTGACGGCGCGGCCGCCGGGCAGCATGCGCATCGTCCGGCTGGATCTCTGGATCGACCCTGCGTTCGACGCTTGCATCCAGGGTGAGCCCCGCTTGAGCGTTGAAGTACTGCCTGCGCGCGACGAGACGATCACGGCGGCGGGGCTGGCCGGCGCGCATGCCTACCATGTCAGCGCGGCAAAGGACGAAGTCCCCGCGCGCTGGCAGGTGTCGGAAAGCCTGCTGGCGCAGTGTCCGGCACTGCTTTGCGTTTCCTCGGGCGGCGCGGGCTACGACACCGTGGATGTAGCGGCCTGCACGCGGGCCGGGGTGGCCGTGGTGAATCAGGCCGGCGCCAACGCCGCGTCAGTGGCGGAAATGACGTTCGCCTTGCTGCTGTCGCTGGTCAAGCGCCTGCGTGAATCCCAGGCCGCGCTGCTGGCGGGATCCGCCGCCTCGCGCGAGGCCCTGATGGGGCGCGAGATCGAGGGGCGCGTGCTGGGCATCGTGGGCATCGGCGAGATCGGCCGCAGAGTGGCGCGCGTTGCCGCCGGCTTCGGCATGCGGGTGATGGCATGCGACCCGCTGCTGTCGCCCGAGGAAATCCGCTCTCGCGGCGCCGAGCCCGTGAGCCTCCCGCAACTGCTCGAACAGGCCGACGTGGTGAGCCTGCATTGCCCGCTGAATGACGACACGCGGGGCATGATCGGGACCGCGGCGTACGCCAGGATGCGTCCCGGCGCGCTGTTCATTTCGACCGCGCGCGGCGGCATCCATGACGAGCAGGCGCTGCTTGCCGCCTTGCAGGACGGGCGGCTGGCCGGCGCGGGGCTGGATGTCTGGAACGAGGAGCCTCCCCCGCCCGGGCATGGCCTGCTGCTGCGTTCCGATGTCGTGGCGACCTACCACACGGGAGGCGTCACGCACGAAGGCCGGCGCAAGGTCGCGCAAGGGTCCGCCAGCCAGATCATGGAAATGTTGGCCGGACGCCGCCCCGAACGGCTGCTGAATCCGGAGGTCTGGCCCAGGTTCCTGGAGCGGCTTGCGCAACGCCAGTATTGACGCAGCCAGGCGCGATTGCCGGGATGGGCTTCCGGTATAGTTCGAGAACCCTGATCTGGAGTCATGCGCCATCATGTCGAGCGCCCGCGATTACGTCTATGCAGAGTTGCGCCGCCGCTTGATGGCGGGCGCTTTCATGCCCGGCGAACGGCTGCGCGAAGAACACATCGCCGCCGAACTTTCCGTCAGCCGGACGCCGGTGCGCAGCGCGATCGAACGCCTGGTGACGGACGGCTTGGTCAAGCATGAAGGCCGGCGCGGAGCCGTGGTGCTGGGCTGGCAAGACCGCGACATCGACGAGGCGTTCGAGCTGCGCATGCTGCTTGAACCGTATTCCGCCAAGGCGGCGGCCGAACGGGCCAGCCCGGAGCAGATAGGCGAACTCGAGCGCATCAACCAGTGCATGCTCGATGCCATCAACGCCGATGCTCCCGACAGCGTCGCGCAGGTGCAGCACTTCAACAACCAGTTCCACCACGCGCTGCTCGAAGCGGCGCAATCCGCCCGCGTGCGGTCCATGGTGGAAAGCCTGCTGGACATGCCCATCATCATCGGCTCGTTCTACTTCTACACCAAGGACGACATGCTGCGCAGCGTGGAGCATCATCGCCAGATCATCGCGGCGCTGCGCGCGCGCGATGCGGAATGCGCCCAGATCGCCATGCGCTTCCATCTGGCTGCCACGCATCTGCTTTTCCGCAGCCACCGCAAGTCGGGCCAGTAGCGGGCCGGCGTTACTTCCGGACGCGCTTTGCTGGCGCTTCCTTGCCGGACCCGGCCTCGGCCAGCGCCTGCGCGATGATGGCCTGGGCGGTCCAGCGCGCCACGTCCGTGAGTTCGGGCAGTTCCAGTTTCCAGATGTCCTTCAACACCAGGAACACCTCGGTGCCGTAGACCAGCGACAGGGCCTGCGCCACGCGGTCCAGCTGGGCCGGCGTCAGTTCGGCGGACAGCGGCGCGATGGCGCGCCGGAGGATGTCCACGCGATGCCCGCGCACCAGTCGCGGTTCGGCGCCAGCACGGCCGGCGCTGGCTTCGGCGTGCTGCTGCAACGACACCATGATGGCGGCGCGCAGCGGCGCTTCGTGCGATTCGAGCCGGGGATAGGCGAAGCGCAGCAGCTCGTCGACCCGCCCGGCGGCGTCTGGCGCGGCCGAGTCCCAGGCCAGGATGGGGCCGAGGCTCTCGTCCACCACGGCGGCGATCAGCGCGCTCTGGCTGGGAAAGTAGCGGTAGGCGGTGGCGCGCGAGACCTGCGCGTGTTCGGCCAGTTCGGCCACCGATGGCGTGATGCCCTGGGCCATCAGCCGCTGCGCCGCATCCAGCAGGGTCTTGCGCATGCGCGCGCGCGGCCCGTGCGGCGGCTCGCCGCTGGCGGCAGCCTGCGGGCTGGCTGGCGCGATCAGCCGCGCCGTGCCGGCTGCGGAGGGGGCGGGAGTTTGACGTGAGACAGGTGTCTCAGTATGATTCTTTCGTCTCATTTCTAGATTCTACAGGCCTCGCGGCCTCACCTATCGAGGCGCGCACCGAGTGTAGCCGCCCGCGGAGGAGTCATGACGCATTCGAACTGGCGGGTCTACGTGGCCGCCACCTACGACACCAAGGGCCAAGAGGCCGAATACGTGATGGACCTGCTGCGGCGGGATGGGCTGGACCCGGTATCGGTGGACGTGTCCACCTCCGGCGCCGCCAGCGCGGCCCAGGTGCAGGCCAGCGAGGTGGCCGCCAGCCATCCCGGGGGCGCCGGCGCGGTCTTCACCGGCGACCGGGGCACGGCCATCGCGGCCATGGCGCTGGCGTTTGAACGCTACGCTGCCGCCAATGCGGAAATCGGCGCGCTGTTGGGCCTGGGCGGTTCGGGCGGCACCGCCCTGATCACGCCCGCCATGCGCGCGCTGCCCATCGGCACGCCCAAGCTGATGGTGTCGACCATGGCCTCGGGCAATGTCGCTCCCTACGTCGGGCCGTCGGACATCGCCATGATGTATTCCGTGACCGACGTCGCGGGCCTGAACCGCATTTCGCGCCGGGTGCTGGCCAACGCCGCCGGCGCGATCGGCGGCGCCTTCAGGCAGGCCGCCCGCGCGGTTGCCGACGACGGCCGGCCTGCCGTGGGCATCACCATGTTCGGCGTCACCACCGCCTGCGTGCAGCAAGTCACGCCGCTGCTGGAGTCCCGCTACGACTGCCTGGTGTTCCACGCCACGGGCACCGGCGGGCAGTCGATGGAAAAGCTGCTGGACAGCCGTTTGCTGGGCGGCGTGCTGGACCTGACCACCACCGAAGTCTGCGACTTCCTGTTTGGCGGCGTGCTGGCCTGCACCGAGGACCGTTTCGGCGCCGTGGCCCGCACCGGCTTGCCCTACGTGGGCTCCTGCGGCGCGCTGGACATGGTGAACTTCGGCGCCATGGACACCGTGCCGGAGCGCTACCGCGGCCGCAAGTTCTATCCGCACAATCCGCAGGTGACGCTGATGCGCACCACCGTGGAAGAAAACACCCGCCAGGGCGAGTGGATCGCCGCCCGCCTGAACCAGTGCCAGGGGCCGGTGCGCTTCCTGATTCCGGAAGGCGGCGTATCCGCGCTGGACGCGCCGGGCCAGGCGTTCTGGGATCCGCAGGCCGACGCCGCCCTGTACGCGGCGCTGGAGGCGAATCTGGTGCAGACCGCCGACCGCCGCCTGGTGCGCGTGCCTTGCCACATCAATGACCCGCTGTTCGCCCAGACCGCGGTCGACCAATTTCTTGAAATCGCTACACACTGAGGACCGCCGCCATGCCGCGCTTTGACCGCAACGAACTCCTGGACAAGTATCGCGCCATGGTGCGCGCGCGCACGCCCATCGTCGGCGGCGGCGCGGGCACCGGCCTGTCGGCCAAGTGCGAGGAAGCGGGCGGCATCGACCTGATCGTGATCTACAACTCGGGCCGCTACCGCATGGCGGGCCGCGGTTCGCTGGCCGGCCTGCTGGCCTATGGCAACGCCAACGAGATCGTGGTGGACATGGGGCGCGAAGTCCTGCCGGTGGTGAAGAAGACGCCGGTGTTGGCCGGCGTCAACGGCACCGATCCGTTCTGCGACTTCGACCTGTTCCTCGACGACCTCAAGCGCCAGGGCTTTGCCGGCGTGCAGAACTTTCCCACCGTGGGCCTGATCGACGGCACTTTCCGCGCCAACCTAGAAGAGACCGGCATGGGCTATGCGCTGGAAGTGGACATGATCCGCCTGGCGCACCAGAAGGGCATGCTGACCACGCCCTACGTGTTCAACGAAGACGACGCCGTTGCCATGACGAAGGCCGGGGCCGACATCATCGTGGCCCACATGGGCCTGACCACCGGCGGCGCCATCGGCGCCGAAACCGCGCAGACGCTGGACGACTGCGTGGCGGCGATCGACCGCATCGCCGCAGCCGCGTTGGCGGTGCGGCCGGATATCATCGTGTTGTGCCATGGCGGTCCGATCGCCACGCCCGAAGACGCGGCCCACGTGCTGCGCGCGTGCAAGCACTGTCATGGCTTCTACGGCGCCAGCTCGATGGAGCGGCTGCCGACTGAACAGGCGCTGACCGCGGCCACCCGCGAGTTCAAGAGCCTGACATTCTGATTCCGTAGTTTCCTCAATCCCTGGGCCGCGCGCCCGCAGGAGTCCGCATGCCGCATACCGTACACGTCAGCGCCATCATCCACGCGCCGCTACAGCAGGTCTGGGCCAGTTTCCGCGATTTCAATGGACTGGCCAATTGGCATCCGGGCATCGCCGAAAGCCGTCTGGAAGAGGGCGGCCGCCATGACGCCGTGGGCAGCGTGCGGCACCTGTCGCTCAAGCCTTCCGGCTTCGTGCGCGAGCAGTTGCTGATGCTGGACGATCCAGGCACGGCGCTGCGCTATTCCATCATCGAAACCGACCTGCCCATGCGCGATTACGTCGCCGGCGTGTCGCTGCATGCCGTCACCGAAGGCGGCCAGACGCTGGTGGAATGGTGGGCGGATTTCCGCGTCGAGGGCGCGGAATTGAGCGACGTAGTGAACGCCGTGGGTCGCAACGTGTTCGCGGCGGGACTGGCGGCGCTGGACGAGAAGCTGCGCGGGGCCTGAGCGCGCCGCGCTGCTCTTACGCTTTCAAGCCTTTGGCCGGCATGCGCTTGCAGCCGGCCGGCAGTTGCGCCGTGCGCAGATAGTCGTGGATGGCGTGGATCAGGGCTTGCGCGGCGGGGCTCAAGGGGTATTCCTTGTGGCGGATGATGCAGACCGTGCGCACCACCGTGGGTCGGGCCAGCAGGGCATAGGCCAGGCCGGGCTCCATCACCCGTTGCGCCGCCAACGCCGGCAATAGCGCCACGCCGAGTCCGGCCTGGACCAGCGCCGCCTGCGAGGTGGTGCTGGAGGCCTCATAGAAGGGCGCGCCGGCCTCTATCGGCAGGTCGGCGCGGGCCCGCAAGAGCGCCATGATGCCGGTCTCGTCCACCACCCCCACCAGTTTGCGGCCGGCCAGATCCGACCAGCGCATCGTGCCGTCGCGCGCCGGGCGCAGACTGGCGTCGTCCTCCCGGTACAGCACGCCGAAGCGGTCCTCCAGCAGGGCGTCGAACTGCAGTCCGGGCGCGTCGGCCCAGCGGCTGGTCAGGCCGAAATCCACTTCGCGCGCGGCGACCTTGCGCTGGATGCGGCCGGAGTTGTCGTCGCTGAGGTACAGCCGCACGGCCGGATAGCGGGCCGAGTAGGCCGCGGCGGCGGGCGCGATGATCTGCGTGATGGCCGACGGCGCCGCCGCCACGCCGACGCGTCCGCGCTCCAGCGCGCCGTAGCGTTGCACATCGTCTATCACCCCATCGAAGTCCGCCAGCAGCCGCATGACGCGCGGCAGGAACTCCTCGCCCGCCGCCGTCAGCAGCACGCGCCGGCTGGTGCGCGCGAACAGCTGCGTGGCCAGCGCGTCCTCCAGCTGCCGCACTAGGCTGGTCAGGGATGATTGGGTCTGGAACAGACGCTTGGCCGCGTGCGTGAAACTGGATTCCTGGGCCACCGCGACAAAGGCGGTCAGGTGTTTGAGCGTGACGTGCTTGGGCAGACGATTCATTTCAAATCATGATAGATGGATCAATAAAAACAATTTTCCCAGATTGATCGGGCCGACGATACTAGACCCTTTCGGCGTCTGCGGATTCAAGCGCGTCCGCCGGCAAGACCCTCAAGGCGGGAGCACCATGCGGCAGGAACCTCTGGATCTGATCATCGAAGGCGGCTGGGTCGTCGACGGCCTGGGCGGCCCCCGGCGCCGCGCCGACGTGGGCGTGGCGGGCGAACGCATCGCCGCCATCGGCGACCTGTCGGGGGCAGCGGCTGCGCGCAGGGTGGACGCGCGCGGCAAGATCGTGGCGCCCGGCTTCATCGACGTGCACGGCCACGATGACCTGATGTTCGTGGAACGGCCCAGCCTGGAATGGAAGACCAGCCAGGGCATCACCTCGGTGGTGGTGGGCAATTGCGGCGTGAGCGGCGCGCCCGCGCCATTGCCGGGCAATACCGCCGCGGCGCTGGCGCTGCTGGGGGAAACGCCCCTGTTCGCCGACATGCAGGCCTATTTCAGCGAACTGCGCGCGCAGCGGCCCATGATCAACGTGGCGGCGCTGGTGGGGCACGCCAACCTGCGCCTGGCCGCCATGCGCGACCCGGCCGCCCAGCCCACGGCGCAAGAGCAGGAGAGCATGCAGCGCATGCTGGACGAGGCCCTGGCGGCGGGCGCGGTGGGCTTCAGCACCGGCCTGGCGTACCAGCCCGGCGGTGCGGCCCGCCCCGCTGAACTGGAAGGCCTGGCGCGGGTGGCGGCGGCGCGCGGCGCGATGCACACCAGCCATATCCGCAACGAAGGCGACGCGGTCGAAGAGGCCGTCGACGAGGTGCTCTCGGTGGGGCGCAATACCGGCTGCGCCACCGTGCTGTCGCACCACAAGTGCATGATGCCGCAGAACTGGGGCAAGAGCCGCGCCACGCTGGCGAACATCGACCGCGCGCGCGGCGAGGGCGTCGAGGTGGCGCTGGACATATACCCGTACCCGGGCAGTTCCACCATCCTGATTCCGGAACGCGCCGAAATCATCGAAGACATACGCATCACCTGGTCCACGCCGCATCCGGAATGCAGCGGCCAGTTCCTTGGCGACATCGCGGCGCGCTGGGGCTGCGACAAGACCACGGCGGCGCAGCGCCTGTGCCCGGCGGGCGCCATCTACTTCGCCATGGACGAGGCCGAGGTCCAGCGCATCTTCCAGCACGAGTGCTGCATGGTGGGCTCGGACGGGCTGCCCAACGACGCCCATCCGCATCCCCGGTTGTGGGGCAGCTTCACGCGCGTGCTGGGCCGCTATGTGCGCGAGGCCGAACTGATGACGCTGGAGAGCGCCGTCGCCAAGATGACGTCCTTGCCGGCGCGCGTGTTCGGTCTGGCCGGACGCGGCCAGTTGAGCGAGGGCGCCTGGGCCGACATCGTCGTGTTCGACGCCGACACGGTCGAGGACCGCGCCACCTGGGAGTCGCCGACGCTGGCGTCCGCCGGGGTGGAGCATGTGCTGGTCCTCTCTGTTATACACATCTGGCGCCGCGGACAAGGGCGTAGATGGCTGTCTCG
>NZ_JADIJM010000014.1:0-183649 GCF_017355315.1 Achromobacter sp. SD115
GGACCCGCAGGGGTGGGGCTGGATTGGGGCCGGGATCGCGGCCGCTGGTTAGAATCCCTGGTCGCCAATCAAGGGCCGTCAGCCTCTGCCTCTCCATGCAAAAACGCGTCAAATGGGCCGTGATCGCGCTGGTCTTGATCATCGCCGCGCTGCCGATGTTCCTGTTGTTCTGGCTGATGGACGGCGACGATTTCGCGGCGGTGGATCGCGGGCAGTCCTACGGCAGCAGCATCTATAAGAATTATCAGGGCGGCGTCTATGCCGCCGTTCCCAGCAACGGCTACTACCGCATGGGCGAGGCCGATCCGGCCAGCTTCGCGGCCTTCGATACCGGGGCTTTCGATGGCAGGCAGGCGGCCAGGGACCAGCGCCACGTGTATTGCGGCAATCAGGTCCTGCCGGACATGAAGCCTGTGCCGGCGCGCTACCTGGGCAACAGCTATTTCAGCGATGGCGCGGTCACGTATTTCTGTTCGATGCACAGTGTGCGCAACGAGGAACTGGGCATGCTGGACGAGTTCTGGCAGAAGGTCCTGTACCAGGCGGACGCCGGCCCCAAGCCGCAGACCTACCTGTATCCGTTCGTGGCGCTGCCGGCCAGCGCCCGGCCCTACCGGCCGCTGCTGGACCGCGAGTTGGCCACCGACGATGTGCGCGTGTACTACCGGGGCCGTGAAATGCCGCAGGCGGAGCCGGCCTCGCTGCGCCGTCTGCCGGCGGGCAGGGATGGAGACGTGCGGCCCAGCGACGATTTCTTCGCCGATGGCCGCCGCGTTTATTTCCACGAGCAGTTGCTGCCGCTGTCGGACGATCCGGCGCTGTACGCCTTCATGGTGGGCGATCTGTACCGCCAGCCCTATCTCCGCGATCCGCGCGACGGCATGGTGTACGTGGGCGCGCAGCCCTTCGATGCGGCGCATGCGCCGTACCGGCTGCTGAACGAGCAGGGGCGGCACGTGTACCACGCGCTGTTCGCGACCAAGGACGGTATCTATTTCTACAACACGCAGACGCGGCAGGTGGAGCGGGCTGGAGACGACCCCTTTGCCTCGGGCGCATACATCGAGTTGTCGCCCTACGTGTACACGGATGGCAGGCAGGCGCTGTTCCTGCGGGCGCAGGAAGCTTGGGCCCGCAACTCGCGGGGCAGCGGCGGCGGGCTGGTCTCCCGGTCCACGCTGATCAATCGGCTGGAGGCCGCGCCGGACGGGGAATGGAAAAAGCTGGGCGCGGTTTATCACGGCTTCGGCACGGTCTGGCAAAAGGGGGACACGCTCTACTATCTGGACGAGCTGGGCCCCACGCAGCTCGTCTCCAACCCGATCTACCAGATCCTGGACCGCAGCACGGCGGATTTCCTGCTGCGCTCGCAAGAGACGCGGCAGATCACGGCCGCCGACATCCGCAAGCTGATCCGGGCCGGCAAGCTGGCGGTCCCGCAGCATGAAACCGTGCTGGAGGCGAAAACACGCTACCGCAAGGTGTTCTCGATTTTCTGAGGCACCGCCCCTCCCCGAAATGGGGGGCTACGACCGGCTGGGGGAATTTTCGCCCGCCCTTGAAAGCGCGCCATTGGCCCCCACATCAATAGGGTTTCCCGGCGGCCGCGCGGGCCAGATGTCCCGGCAGCCAATCACTGTCCCCAATTTACTTACCTAGCCACGTAGAACTATGAGCCAAACCGCCACGCCTTCCACGTCCGAAACCCTGGGGTTCCAGGCAGAGGTGAAGCAGCTGCTGCACCTGATGATCCATTCGCTGTACAGCAACAAGGAAATCTTCCTGCGCGAGCTGGTATCGAACGCATCGGACGCCTGCGACAAGCTGCGCTTCGAGGCCATCGACCAGCCCGAACTGCTGGAAGGCAATGGCGAACTGGCCATCACGGTCAGCTACGACAAGGCCGCGCGCACCATCACCATCTCCGACAACGGCATCGGCCTGTCGCGCGATGAGGCCGTGGCCAACCTGGGCACGATCGCGCGTTCCGGCACGCGGGAATTCTTCTCGCAGCTGACCGGCGACAAGCAAAAGGACGCCCAGCTGATCGGCCAGTTCGGCGTGGGCTTCTATTCCTCCTTCATCGTGGCCGACAAGGTCACGGTGGTCAGCCGCCGCGCGGGCGCCACGGACGCGATCCAGTGGGAATCCGACGGCCAGGGCGAATTCACCATTGCCGCCGCTGAAAAAGCCTCGCGCGGCACGGACGTCACGCTGCATCTGCGCGCCGACGAAGACGAATTGCTCAACGGCTGGAAGCTGCGCGAGATCCTGCGCCGCTATTCGGACCACATCTCCCTGCCCATCCGCATGGCCAAGGAAGAGTGGGACCAGGAAAAGGGCGAGCAGGTCAAGACCGAAGAACTGGAAACGGTGAACCAGGCCAATGCGCTGTGGGCCCGCAGCAAGTCCGACGTCACGGAAGAGCAGTACCGCGAGTTCTACAAGACGGTGTCGCACGACTACGACGACCCGCTGGCCTGGACTCATAACCGCGTGGAAGGCCGCAGCGAATACACCCAGTTGCTGTACGTGCCCAAGCATGCGCCCATGGACATGTGGGACCGCGACGGCCGCCATGGCGTGAAGCTGTACGTGAAGCGCGTCTTCATCATGGACGATGCCGACCAGCTGCTGCCCTCGTATTTGCGCTTCGTGCGCGGCGTGATCGATTCCGCCGACCTGCCGCTGAACGTGTCGCGTGAAATCCTGCAGGAAAGCCGCGACGTGCGCGCCATCCGCGAAGGTTCGGCCAAGCGCATCCTGTCGCTGCTGGAAGACATGGCGGAGAACAAGCCGGAAGACTACGCCACGTTCTGGTCGGAGTTCGGCCAGGTGCTGAAGGAAGGTGCGGGCGAGGACTCGGCCAACCTGGAACGCATTGCCAAGCTCATGCGCTTTGCGTCGACGCAGACGGGCGACCAGGCCCAGACCGTGTCCTTCGCCGACTACGTGTCGCGCATGAAGGAAGGCCAGGACAAGATCTACTACGTCACGGCGGATACCTTCGCCGCGGCCAGCAACAGCCCGCATCTGGAAATCTTCCGCAAGAAGGGCATTGAAGTCCTGCTGCTGTCGGACCGCGTGGACGAATGGATGCTGTCCTACCTGCGCGAATTCGACGGCAAGTCGCTGGTCTCGGTGGCCAAGGGCGGCCTGGACCTGGCCGAGCTGGCCGACGAGGAAGAAAAGAAGCACCAGGCCGAAGTGGCCGAGGACTTCAAGCCGCTGGTCGAGCGTCTGCAGAAGACGCTGGAAGATCAGGTCAAGGAAGTGCGCGTGACCCTGCGTCTGGTCGATTCGCCGGCTTGCGTGGTGGTGGGCCAGAACGAACTCAGCCCGCACCTGCTGCGCATGCTGAAGGCCGCCGGCCAGGAAGCCCCCAACGTCAAGCCGGTGCTGGAAATCAATCCCGAGCACCCGTTGCTGGCCCGCATCCGCGCCGCCGAAGACGGGGAGTTCGACCAGTGGGCGCGTCTGCTGCTGGATCAGGCGCTGCTGGCCGAAGGCGCGCAGATTGCCGACCCGGCTGCGTTTGTGAAGCGGTTGAATGCGTTGCTGCTGAAGTAAGCGGGGCGCGAGCTTGAAGACGAAAAGGCGCCTTGGGCGCCTTTTTTCGTTTGAGGCACCGCGCCATGGACGACGATCAAAAAAAATACCGATCGGTAATTTTGTGTGAAAATCAGGCCTGGATCGAAAAAATTATTCCCGTTCGGTAATTTTGCGGGCTAAGAAAATCGTGCTGCGGTAAATTTTTCCCGCTCGGTAATTTTTTGCCACGCTGATCATATTATTGTCCTAAAATTACCGAACGGTAATTTTGGAGGCGATCATGCCCGCGAACGATATTCCTGCCGCGCTTGCTGGCGGGGCCGGCGTAACGATCCGCACCTCGACCGAACTGGGCGAGCTGGTGAAGGCCGTCCGGCGCTCGCAGGGGTTGCTGCAAGCTGACTTGGCCGGCCTGTCCGGCACCGGCAACCGCTATGTGGTGGATCTGGAGCGCGGCAAACCCACGCTGCAATTGCAGAAGGTGCTGGACATGCTGGATCTGCTGGGCCTGGAAGTGCAGGTGGCGCCCAAGCGCCCGAGGCTGCCATGACCGCCGCCGATGCGCTGGACATCTATCACGCGGACCGCAAGGTCGGTCGCTTGTTCGACGAACGGCCGTTGCGCTTCGTGTATGACGACGCCTGGCTGAATTGGGCTGGCGCGCACGCCATTTCGCCATCGGTGCCTTTGCGCAGCGGCGATCATGCGGACGATGCGGTGCATGCATTCTTTGAAAACCTGTTGCCCGAAGGGCATGTGCGCAAGTTCTTGCAGGTCAGCCGCCATGCCACCACGGTCTTCGGTCTGTTGCGCAGCGTGGGCGGGGACACCGCCAGTGGGTTGACCATATTGCCGCAAGGCGAGCGGCCCGCGCCGGCGCGCCACCGGCCTGCGACGTGGCAGGACGTGGCAGTGCGCTTGCAGGACGTGGTTGTACCCGCGTTGGCGGCAGAGAACGCCGAGGGCGCCCGCATTTCTCTGGCCGGGGCGCAAGACAAGCTCCTATTGACGGTCATGCCCGATGGTTCGCCGGCGATCCCCGAGGGGGCGGCGCCGTCCACGCATATTCTGAAGCCGGATATTCGCGGCCTGGACGGAGTGTGGTCGTCGGCCTTGAACGAGACGCTGGTCATGCAGCTGGCCGCCAGAATGGGCCTGGGCGTGGCGGAAGTCCGCTATCAGCCCGATACGCACGCATGCCTGATTACGCGGTATGACCGCAAGCCTGACGGCAAGGGCGGTTTGCTGCGGCTTCATCAGTTGGATCTCTGCCAGCTGGCCGGCAAGCCGTCCGACGTGAAGTATGAGTCCGACGGCGGTCCATCGCTGCAGCAATGTCGGGAGTTGTTGGGAGGCATGGGCATCGGCGCCGCGGACTTGAAGCGTTTCCTGCAATGGATATTCTTCAACTTGTGCGTCGGCAACAACGATAGCCATGCCAAGAACCTGTCCGTGCTGCAGACGTCGGATGGCCTGTACCGGCTGGCTCCCTTTTATGACCTGATGTGCACGGGCATGTACTCCGGGCTGGCTCGCAATTTCGCGTTTGCGATTGGCGGCGAAATGAAGCCGGGCAGCATCGACGCGGAACATATCGCGGCCATGGCCAAGGAGCTGGGCTTTGCCCTGCGCTACGTCAGAGCGGTAGGGGAGTCCTTGGTGGTTGCGCTCCCCGCTGCATTGGACGAGGTGCAGGCAGCGCTGATGGCGCAGGTGTCGGGGGGCGCGGAGCGCACGCTGATCGAGCGCTTGGGGCGCTGGATCAAGGCCAACACCCGCAAGCATGCCAAGCGGTGGGCAATGGGCGCGTAGGTTAGACCGCCTGGGCAACTCCTCCGCCCCGTATCACCACTGCATCCAGCGCCATGGCGCCTTGCCCCTCAGGCAAGGCCAGCAAGGGATTGATCTCCACCGAACTGAAGTCCGCGCTACGCGCGTGGGCGAAGCGGGACAGAGCCGCCAGCGCGTCGGCCAGCGCATCGATGTCGCAAGGGGGCGCGCCGCGCGCGCCTTGCAGCAGCGCGTAGCCCTTGATCTCGCGGATCATCGCCATGGCCTCGTCGCGGCCGAAGGGCGCGAGGCGGAAGCTCACGTCCTTGAGCACTTCGACGAAGACGCCACCCAACCCGAACATGACGACCGGCCCGAACACCGGATCGCAATGCACGCCGGCGATGCATTCCACGCCTTTGGGCGCCATGGGCGCGACGAGCACGCCATCGATGCGGGCGTCGGGCCGGTGCTGACGCACCGAGGCCATGATGTCGGCGTAGGCGCGCCGCACGGCGTCTTCGCCGCGGATGTTGAGTTTCACGCCGCCCACGTCGCTCTTGTGCGTGATGTCGGGCGAGACCACCTTAAGCACCACGGGGACGCTATCGCCCGAGGCATCGCGGCCGGTTGCGCTCATGGCGGCGACGGCGCGCACTGCGGCGTCGGCGTCGGTGGCCAGCGTGCAGGGAGAGGCGGGCAAGCCGGCTTGGCGCAGCAGCTCCATTGCCTGAACTTCGTTATAGGCGTCCAGCAGTGGCGGCGTGTCGGCTGGCCTGGTTGCGGCATCTTCTTCAGCAATGTCGTGGCCTGCGTTGGCTGCCAGCCCGGCCACCGCGCCTATCGTGCGGATGGCGGCGCTGGGATCGGGGAACACCAGGCAGCCCAGTTGCTCCAGTTCACGGCGGCGGGCGGGCGGGAACAACGCGCTGATTGCCAGCGGCACGCCCGGATGGCGGGCCTGCATCTGCCGCGCGAAGGCTTCGAAGGTGGGCCACAGGATCTCGGAGGATCCTGCGGCGGCCAGGAAGACGGCCAGGGCGTCATAGCGGCCATCGGCCAGCATGTCGTCGGCGGTGGCCAGCAGCAGCCCCGGTTCGGACACCGCCTGGCCGGTGACGTCCACCGGGTTGCGGCCGCTGGCGAAGGGCACGCGCTCCAGCAGCCGCGCTTGCGCATCGGCGGCGGGCTCGGGCAGCGCCAGGCCAGTGTCGGCGGCTTCGTCGGCCATCAACGCGCCGACTCCGCCGGAGATGGTGAAAATCCCCAGACGCCGGCCTTGCGGCGGCTGTTTCCAGGTGTCCAGCGCATAGCCCAGGTTGAAGAACTCCTCGATGGTGCGCGCGCGCAGAGCGCCGTACTGGCGGAATAGCGCGTCGTACACGGCGTCGTCGCCGGCCAGGGCAGCGGTGTGCGAAGCCGCGGCTTGCGCGCCAGCCAGGGTGCGGCCGATCTTGGTGACCACCACGGGCTTGCCGGCCGCGCGCGCCGCGGCCAGCGCGCGGCGCAGCTTGGCGCCGTCGCGGCAGCCTTCCATGTAGGCCATGATGACGCGGGTATCGGCGTCGCGCGCCAGCCATTCGATGCAGTCGGCGACGTCGATGTCGGCCTCGTTGCCGGTGCTGATCCAGTGCGACAGGCCCAGGCCGCGTTCGCGCGCCATGCTGTAGGCATAGGCGCCGAATGCGCCGCTCTGCGACACCATGCCGATGCCGCCTGGGGCGACGACGCCGTTGGCCGGCGCGGGCGAGAAGGTGGCATAGACATTGCGCCGCACGTTCATGAAGCCCAGGCAATTGGGGCCTAGCAGCCGGATGCCGCGCTCGCGCGCGATGGCGCAGAGGCGTTCCTGTTGCGCAGCGCCGTCCGCGCCGGTCTCGGAGAAACCGGACGTGAACACTACCGCCGCGCCGACCTGGCCGGGCCGGGCGCGCTCCAGCGCCTGTGCTGCGTGGGCGGCCGGCACGGCCAGGATGGCCAGGTCCACGTCCACGTCCAGCGCGTCCAGGCCGGGTATGGCGGGGAGCCCGGCGATGATGTCCGCGCGCGGGTTGACGGGAATGATGCGGCCGCCGTAGCCGTGCTGCAGCAGCAGGCTGATCGGCATCGCGCCGATCTTGCCCGGCGTGGCCGAGGCGCCGACGATGGCGATCGCTTGCGGATCGAAGAGGCGGGACAGGGAAGTGTCGGTCATGATGTGGCGATGAAGGATCAGGAGAAACGCACGACGCTGCGGCCGGTGCTGCCGCGTTCGAGCATGGCGGCCAGCGCCTGGGGCAGTTCGCGGGGTTCGATGACGCGCGCGATCAGGTCGAGATGCGCGGGGCGGTATTCGGCGGCAAGCTTGTTCCATACCTGGCGCCGCAGCGGCATGGGGCTGTTGGCGTTGATGCCCAACAGCTTGACGCCGCGTAGGATGAAGGGGATGACCGAGGTGGGCAGTTCCGCCCCGCCCGCATTGCCGAAGGCGGCGGCCACGCCGTCCGGTTTCAGGCTGGCCAGGGCGTGCGCCAGCAGCGGGCCGCCCACGGAGTCGACCACGCCGGCCCAGCGTGCGCTCATGAGCGGCTTGATGCCGGCGGACAGGTCGGGTGGGGCCATCACCTCCTGCGCGCCCAGCGAGCGCAGATAGTTCTCCGCATCCGGCTTGCCGGACATGGCGCAGACGCGGTAGCCGCGCCGGCTCAGGATGTCGATGGCGACGCCGGCGACGCCGCCGGTGGCGCCGGTGACCAGCACCTCGCCTTGCTCCGGCGTCAGTCCGCAGTGCTCCATCCAATGCAGCGACAGCGCGGCGGTATAGCCCGCGGCGCCCAGCACGGCGGCGTCGCGCAGCCCGATGCCGGCGGGCAGCGGCAGCACCCAGTCATGGCGCACCCGCGCGTACTCGGCATAGCCGCCGTCGCAATCCACGCCGATGCCGAAGCCGTGCACCACGACCTCCTGGCCGGGCGCGAGAGCCGGGTCGGCGGAATGCACCACGGTACCCGAGAGGTCGATGCCGCCGATGCGCGGATACTCGCGGACGATGCCGCCGCGCCCGGCCTGGGCCAGCGCGTCCTTGTAGTTGAGGCCGGCGTAAGCCACCTTGATGAGCGTGTCGCCCGCAGACAGCTGGTCCGCGGTCAGGGTGTCGTAGCGGCCTTGCGGGGGCTGGCTCGTTGCGCCCGCGTGCAGGCGGTAGGCTTGGAATTCGGGGTTTTCCATATTCGTCTCCTTGGGGGCTCAGGCTTGCGCCAGCAGCCGGCGCGCCAGCGTGGCGCGGTGCAGTTCATTGGCGCCGTCGTAGATGCGGAAGGGGCGCATTTCCTGCCAGACCATGGCCACGGGCGTGTCGTCGGACAGGCCCGACGCGCCCATCATCTGCACGGCGCGGTCGGCCACGCGGTTCACGGCTTCGGACACGAAGACCTTGGCCATGGCGCTGTGCTGCTTCACCGACAGGCCTTCGTCCATGCGGCCGGCGCAGTCCAGCGTCATGAGGCGGGCGGCGTGCAGGTCGATGTGCGAATCCGCGACCATGGCCTGGATCTGCTGCAGGTCCGCCAGGCGCGAGCCGAAGGAGTCGCGCTGCACCACATAGGCTTGCGCCGTCTCCAGCGCGCGCCGCGCGCGGCCGATGTAGCGCATGCAATGGGACAGGCGTGCGGGTTCCAACCGCAGCTGTGCATATTCCAGGCCACGGCCGGGCTCGCCCAGCACGGCCTCGTCGCCGACCTCGCAGTCCTGCAGCAAGATCTCGGCGTGGCCGCCGATCTGGTAGCCCGTGACCATGCCGATGTCGCGCACCACGCGATAGCCCGGCGTGTCGGCGGGCACCAGGAACAGCGTGACGCCGGCTTCCGCGCGCGCCAGCACCAGCGCGAAGTCCGCGCCCACGCCGCCGCTGATGAATTGCTTGTGGCCGTTCAGCACCCAGCGCGTGCCGCGCCGCTCGGCGCGGGTGCGCAGCATGGACGGATCGGAGCCGGCGCCGGGCGCGGGCTCGGTCATGGCGAAGCAGGCCCGTTGCTCGCCGCGCACCAGCGGCGCGAGGAAGCGTTCCTGTTGGGCAGGGTCGCCCAGGCGCAGCAGCGTCAGCATGTTGGGCTGGTCGGGCGCGGCGCAGTTCAGCGCGGCGGGCCCCAGGAATCCGCGTCCCGCTTCCTCCAACACCTGCGCCAGCGCGCGCCAGCCCAGCCCCAGCCCGCCCCATTCCTCGGGCAACTGCGGCGCATACAGGCCGGCCTCGCGGGCCTGGGTACGCAAGCGGGCGACGCAGCTGTCCAGTGCGTTTACGTCGCGGGCGATGGCGGGGGACTCGGCCGGTATTGCGACCTCGTCCACGAAGCGGCGCACGCGCGCGCACAGGTCTTGCAGGGCGTCGCCGCCGGCATGTTCTTGCTTGGACTGCATGGCTTATTCCTCGATCTTCACGCCGGCCTGCTTGACCACGGCGCGCCATCTGTCGGTTTCGTCGGCGATGTGCTGGCCAAAGGCTTCGGGCGTGCCGCCGGTGGCTTGCATGCCCAGCCCGGCGAAGTAGCTGCGCACTTCAGGATCGGCCAGCACGCTGTTGATCTGCCGGTTCAGCAGGGCGATAACGTCCTTCGGCGTGCGCGCCGGCGCCATCACGCCCCACCAGGACGAGGCCGACAGCGGCACGCCCAGCTCGGCCAGCGTGGGTACGTCGGGCATCTCGGGATTGCGCGCCTGCGCGGCAATGGCGACGGCCCGCAGGCGGCCGGCCTTGACCTGCGCAAGGACCGGCGCCAGATTGTCGAAGCTCAGCTGGACCTGTCCGCCGACCAGCGCGGTGGCGGCTTCGCTGCTGCCTTTGTAGGGGATATGCCGCAGCGCGATGCCGGTCTGGTGCGCGAACTGTTCGCCCGCCAGATGCGGAATGCTGCCGGTGCCGGCCGTGGCGTAGGTCAGGCCCTGTTGCTGCGCGGCGGCGCGCTTCAGGTCTTCCAGCGTGCGCCAGGAGCTGGCGGCCGGCAACAGCAGGTAGACCGGCACGTCCGTGGCCCACGCGACCGGCGCAAGATCCTTCTTCACGTCGTAGGGCAACTTGGCGTATAGCACGTTATTGGTCGCCAGGTTGGCCGTGCCCATCAGCAAGGTATAGCCGTCGGGCGCGGCGCTGACGACATAGGCGGTGCCGATCTGCGTGGCGCCGCCGGGCTTGTTTTCGACCACCACGGGCTGGCCCAACAAGGGCGCCAGCTTGCGCGCAATCATGCGCGCCGCGGTGTCGGTGCCGCAGCCGGCCGCGTAGGGCACGATCAGGCGCACCGGCTTGTCGGGATAGGCGGCGGCCTGCGCGTTCCCGGCCGTGGTCAGTACGGCAGCCGCGCATAAGGCGTGCAGCGTTCGGATGAAGGAGGGCATGGCAATCTCTCCGCGATGGGACGATGGACTATTGGATGCGGGTGCCGGTGGACTGCACCAGCTTGGCCCACCATTCGGTTTCGTCCGCGATCTGTTTGGCGAATTCGGCCGGCGTGCTGGCCAGGGGTTCGGCGCCCAGCTCCTGGAAGCGGGCGCGCAGCTGCGGGTCCTGCAGCGCCTTGACCACGGCCGCGTGCAGGCGCTCGATCACCGCCGGATCGGTGCCGGCGGGCGCCATCAGGCCCTTCCAGGCCATCACCACGAAGCCCTTCTGGCCGGCCTCGTCGAAGGTGGGGATGTCGGGCGCGGCCGTGGCGCGCTGGTCGCTGGGCACGGCCAGCGCGCGCAACCCGCCGGCCTTGACCTGCGGCAGCAGGGCCGGCATGTTGTCGATCATGAAATCGATGTGGCCGGCCACCAGGTCGGTGATGGCGGGGCCCGAGCCTTTGTACGGCACGTGCTCGGCCTGGATGCCGGTCTGCTGCTTCAGCAGTTCCCCGGCCAGCTGGGCGGGCGAGCCGTTGCCCGGCGAGCCGAAGGACAGCTTGCCGGGGTTGTTGCGCGCGTATTGCAGGAACTCCTGCAGCGTCTTCACCGGCATCGATTTCGTCACCACCATCAGGTTGTGCTCGCGCTCCAGGCAGGTGATGGGCGCCAGGTCCTTGGCCGGGTTGAACGGCATGTTGGCGTACAGGCTGGGGTTGACGACGGTGGGTCCAGCCGCCGCCAGCAGCAGCGTGTAGCCGTCGGGTGCCGCGCGCGCCACGAAGTCGCCGCCGATGTTGCCGCCGGCGCCGGGCTTGTTCTCGACGATGACGGGCTGGCCCAGGATGGGGTGCAAGGCCTCGGCCAGCAGGCGTCCCAGGATGTCGGTCGAGCCGCCCGGGGCGAACGGCACGATCAGTCTCACGGGCTTGTCGGGGTAGGCGGCCGCGGCTTGCGGCGGCAGCGCGGCGCAGGTGAGGGCGGCGGCCATGGCGCCGATCCACTTCGGCAGGTGCTTGTGCAGCATGATGGAAGTCTCCTTTGGTTTGATGGGCCGCCGGCTTCTTGCGGCTGCGGTCCCGGTAGTGCCCTAGCGGCCGGGCGTGTAGCCCGCCTGGGTCAGCGTATGGCGGGCGATGTTCAGTTGATGGATCTGGCTGGTGCCTTCGTACAGGCGGAACAGGCGCACATCGCGATAGAAGCGTTCGATGCCATGGTCGGCGATGTAGCCGTAGCCGCCATGCATCTGCACGCAGCGGTCAGCCACGCGGCCGCACATTTCCGACGCGAAGTATTTGCAGATCGATGCGTTCAGCGTCACGTCCGCGCCCGCGTCGCGTTCACGCGCGGTTTGCAGCACCAGCGCGCGGGCGGCCTGGATCTCGGTCTGGCAGTCGGCCAGCATGGCCTGGATCAGCTGGAAGTCCATCAGCGGTTTGCCGAACTGTTGGCGCTCGGCCACGAAGCGCAGCGTGTCGTCCAGCATGCGCATGGCCGGGCCTATGCACAGCGCCGCCAGATGGATGCGCTGCTTGTTCAGCACCTTCATCGCCGTCTTGAAGCCCAGGCCTTCCTGGCCGCCGATGATATTGGCGGCCGGCACGCGGCAGTCCTGGAAATGCACGGCGGACACAGGCGATCCGGCCTGGCCCATCTTGTCGTAGGGCTGGCCGGTGGACAGGCCCGGCGTGCCGCGCTCCACGATGAAGGCGGTGATGCCTTTGGCGCCGGGCGCCTGCGGATCGGTGCGCGCCATGACGGTGAACAGGCCCGCCAGCGGGGCATTGGTGATGAAGCACTTCTCGCCGTTCAGCACGTAATGGTCGCCGTCGCGCACGGCGGTGGTGAGCAGGGCGGTGGCGTCGGATCCCGCCTGCGGTTCGGTCAGGGCGAAGCAGCCGGTCAATTCGCCGGACGCCAGCAACGGCAGGTAGCGGGCTTTCTGTGCATCGGTGCCGTCGGCCACCAGCGCTTCGGAGCCGATGCCGGTATTGGTGCCGACCCGGGCGCGAAACGCCACCGAGCATTGCGACAGCTCCATGGCCGCCAGGATCAGCTCTTCGGTCGTCATGCCCGCGCCGCCGTATTGCTCCGGGATGGAGTAGCCGAATAGCCCTTGCGCGGCCATGCTGGCGACCAGGTCCTGCGGCACCTCGTCCAGGCGGGCGACCTCGGCTTCGCGCGGCGCCAGTTGTTCGCGCACGTAGCGGCGCAGTGATTCGAGGAATTGCGGGAAACCGTCGGGGTCCCTGATCATGGCTAGTCTCCGTTTCATCATGGGCGCTGATCCGTGCCGCGCCTTGTTGAATCCAGGCTAGCAAAAGGCTGCGGGATTTGAGACAAGTGTTTCGATATCTTGAACGCCACGCGTGCCGGCGGGGCGACCGCTGCTCTATGATTCTCAGGAACGGGCCGCGCATTCCGCGTGTTCCGGGCTCAGGATCGCGACCATGACCACCAGCCCAGGCGAGCGCCATGCCGACCCCGCCTTCGCCACCACCCTGGCGCACGGCTTGTCGGTGCTGCAGGCCTTTCGGCACGGCGAACCCGCGCTCAGCAACCGCGAACTGGCGGACCGCACCGGCCTGTCCAAGGCCACGATTTCACGGCTGACCACCACCCTGATGCAGCGCGGCCTGCTGCGCTACGACGCGGGCCTGCGCCGCTACCGGCTGGGTACCGCGGTGCTGTCGCTGAGCTATCCGCTTCTGGCCAGTATCAAGGTCCGGCAACTGGCGCGTCCGCTGATGAAGCGTTTGGCTGACGCGGCGGGCGGCTCGGCATCGCTGGGCATGCATCATGGCTTGAGCATGGTGTATGTGGAAACCTGCCGCGGCCATGACGCCGTGTCGTTCCGGCCGGACATCGGCGCCTTGCTGCCGCTGCTGCCTTCGGCCATGGGGCGCGCCTGGCTGGCGCAGGCGCCGGCCGACGAGGCCGAACCCGTGCTGGCGGCGCTGCGGCGCCAGGACCCGGCCGTGTGGCGCCGCCACGCGCCGGACTGGGAGCAGGCGCGGCGCGACTACGCCGAGCACGGCTATTGCGTGGGGCAGGGCGATTGGCACTCGGACGTGCATGCGGTGGCCGTGCCCATGCGCACGCGCGTCGATGGCCAGGCGCTGGTGTTCAACTGCGGCGTGCCCGTCACGCGGCTGCGCCCGGGCGACCTGCGTGGCCGTATCGCGCCGCGCCTGCTGACGCTGGTGGCGCGCGTCGAAAAAATGCTGGAGCGGCAGAATGACGAGTGACCAGGACCGCGAGTTCACCACCACGCTGGCGCGCGGCATCGATATCCTGGCCTGTTTCCGGGCCGACCGGCCGGTGCTGGCCAATAAGGACTTCGCGCAGCAGACCGGCCTGTCGCGCAGCGCCGTGGCGCGCCTGACCCACACGCTGGTCGAGCTGGGCTTTTTGCAATGCGAGGGCGACCCGGCGCGCTACCGGCTGGGCGCGTCGGTGCTGGCGCTGAGCTATCCGCTGCTGGCCAGCATGCAGATCCGGCAGTTGGCGCGGCCGCTGATGAAGCAGTTGGCCGACCATGCGCGAGGCGCCGTGTCTTTGGTGGTGCGCGACCGCCTGCAGATGGTGTACGTGGAAACGGCAAGGTCCAACGAGGCCTTGCAAACCCGGCCGGACATCGGCGCTTCGCTGCCCTTGCTGTCCAGCGCCGCCGGCAAGGCGTGGCTGGCGCGGGTCTCGGACGAAGAGCGGGCCACCGTGCTGAACCAGCTGCGCGTGGCGGATGCACGCCACTACGAGACCCACGTTCCCAATCTGGCGGCCGCGCGCCGCGACCTGGAACGCAAGGGCTATTGCGGCAATAACCTGGAGTGGCGTCCGGACGCCTACGGTTTTGCCGCGCCGTTGGGGCGGCCCTACCAGTCGCTGCTGTATGTCTTCAATTGCGGCGTGCCGGCGGGCGACGGTCCTTACCGCGAGCGCGCGGCCGACATCGGCCCGCGGCTGGTCGCCTTGGCCCGCGAAACGGAACGGCTGTTGGGACTGGCCTAGCGTTCCTGGGGCGCCCAGCCAGCTGGCGTCCGGGATTCATGACTCCAAGTCAAAAGTGTTTCGCTGTTTCCTGCCTTTTTCCGCAAGGATCGCAGCGGCATACTGGGCGCCTGCCTTCCGATCGGGCCTTTCCCGCGCCCCGGCCATCCGCGCCGGCCCGCTCCCGAAACGCCCCGGTCGGCGCAATCGAACCCAAGGAAACCACATGCATCCCCAGGACTCCCAGCCGGTGAAGGCCGGCCTGCCATTGTTGGCGCTCGCCGTCGGTGCCTTCGGCATCGGCGTGACCGAGTTTTCTCCCATGGGCCTGTTGCCCGTCATCGCCGAAGGGGTGGACGTGTCCATCCCCAGCGCCGGCATGTTGATCAGCGCCTACGCCATCGGCGTGATGGTAGGCGCGCCGCTGATGACGCTGGCCCTGTCGCGCTGGTCGCGCCGCAACGCGCTGCTGGTGCTGATGGCGATCTTCACGGTGGGCAATGTGCTGTCCGCGCTGTCGCCTAACTACACGACCCTGCTGCTGGCGCGCCTGGTCACCAGCCTGAACCACGGCGCGTTCTTCGGTCTGGGTTCGCTGGTGGCCGCCAGCGTGGTGCCGCGCCACAAGCAGGCCAGCGCCGTCGCTACCATGTTCCTGGGGTTGACCATCGCCAACGTGGGCGGGGTGCCGGCGGCTACCTGGCTCGGGCAGGTCATCGGCTGGCGCATGTCATTCGCCGCGACTTCGGTACTGGGCCTGATCGCGATGTTGTCGCTGTGGTTCGCGTTGCCGGCGGGCGAGGCCGGACGCCGTCCCGACATCCGCCGCGAGCTGGCCGTGCTGAAAAGCCCGGTGGTGCTGGTGGCCTTGCTGACCACGGTGCTGGGCGCGGGCGCGATGTTCACGCTCTACACCTATGTGGCGCCGACCCTGGCCGAACTGACGGGCGCCTCGCCCAACTTCGTCACGGCGATGCTGGTGCTGATCGGCGTCGGTTTCACCATCGGCAATACGGTGGGCGGGCGCTTCGCCGACCGTTCGCTGGACGGCAGCCTGATCGCTTTCCTGGTGCTGATCATCGCGGATCTGCTGGCGTTCCCGTGGCTGGCGGCCACGCCGGTCGGCGCCGCCATTGCACTGCTGATCTTCGGCTTCGGCACGTTCGCCGTGGTGCCGCCGCTGCAGATGCGTGTCATGCGCGCCGCCACCGACGCGCCGGGCCTGGCCTCGTCGGTGAACGTGGGCGCCTTCAACCTGGGCAACGCGGTGGGCGCGGCGGCTGGCGGGGGCGTGATCTCGGCGGGCATGGGCTATGCCGCGGTGCCCGTGGTCGGCGCCCTGATCGCCGCGGCCGGCCTGGGCCTGGTGCTGTGCCAGCGCGCCAGCAACCAGCGCCAGCGGAAGCTGGCGATGCAGGGCTGCTGAATCCGCGATACACGCCAAGTAAAAAGGGCGCCTGTGCATGCAGGCGCCCTTTTTCCATGCCGGGAAACCGGAGCGATCAAGCCTCGATCCGTTCCACCTTGCCCACCAGCAGGATGTACGACAGCGCGCCCAGCAAGGCCAGCGATGACACATAGACGATGGCCGGCGCGAAGCTGTCCTTGGTCACCAGGAAGCCGATCACGATGGGCGTGCAGATCGACGACAGGTTGCCGACGAAGTTGAACACGCCGCCCGTCAGTCCCAAGAGGCGCACGGGCGCCAGCGTCGACACCAGCGACCAAGTGATGGACGCCAGCCCGTTGCCGAAGAAAGCCACCGCCAGGAAGAAGATCACCCAGGGCGTGGAATCGGTGAAGTTGGCGCCGATCATCGAGGTGGAGATCAAGAGTCCCAGGATGATGGGCAGCTTGCGCGCCAGGCCGATGGTGGCGCCGCGGCGGATCAGGAAGTCCGACAGCACGCCCGAGCACAGTACGCCGACGAAGGCCGCGAGGAACGGCACCGACGCCAGGAAGCCGGACTTGATGAAGTCCATGCCGCGGTACTTGACCAGGTAGGTGGGGAACCAGGTCAGGAAGAACCACAGCGTGGACGTCAGGCAGAACTGGCCCAGGTACACGCCCCACAGCTTGCGCTTGCTCATGACCAGGCCCAGGTCGTTCCAGTTGAAGGGCGCCTTCTTTTCCTTGACGTTGCGGTCCAGGTCGACCACGCCGCCACCTTTCTGGATCAGTTCGATTTCCGCCGCGTTGGCGCCCTTGAACTGGCGCGGCTCGCGGTAGATCATGAACCAGAGCACGCCCCACACGATGCCCAGCAGGCCGGTGCTGACGAACACCATGTGCCAACCGTAGTGGTGCTGCAGCCAGGCCAGCACCGGCGTCAGGAACGCCAGGCCGACGAACTGGCCCGAGGTATAGAAGCCGATGGCGGTGGCGCGTTCGCGTTCCGGGAACCAGGTGGTAACGACGCGGTTGTTGATCGGATAGGCGGGCGCTTCCAGCGCGCCCACGGCCAGGCGCAGCACGAACAGGATGACGAAGCTGCCGGCAAAACCCATGAAGAACGTGGCTGCCGACCACAGGATCAGCGCGGCCGCGTACAGCACGCGCGGCGACACGCGGTCCACCAGCCAGCCGCCGGGGATCTGCATGGCGGCGTAGGTCCAGCCGAAGGCCGACAGGATCAGGCCTTCATGCACGGTGTCCAGGCCGAACTCGTCCTTCAGCGCCGGCGCGGCGATGGACAGGTTGCTGCGGTCCAGGTAGTTAATGACGACGGTGATGAACAGCATCACCATGATGAGGTACCGGCTGCGCGTGGGGCGCTGGGCGCTTTGCAGGCCGGCGTGGGTGGCTGTGGACAAGGGATGTCTCCTCTTTCTCTTTATCTATCGACGGATGGCGGACGGCCTACCATTCGGCGAAGCTGCCGTCGGCGTGGCGCCAGACCGGGTTGCGCCAGCGGTGGCCCACGGCGGCGCGTTCCTTCACGTATTCCTCGTTGACTTCGATGCCCAGGCCGGGGCCTTGCGGAATCGCAACCATGCCGTCTTCGTAGGCGAAGACTTCGCGGTTGCTGACGTAGTCCAGCAGGTCGTTGGCGGCGTTGTAGTGGATGCCCAGACTCTGTTCCTGGATGAAGGCGTTATAGCAACCGGCGTCGATCTGCAGGCAGGTGGCCAGCGCGATCGGGCCCAGCGGGCAGTGCAGCGCCAGCGCCACGTCGTAGGCTTCGGCCATGGCTGCGATCTTGCGGGTTTCGGTGATGCCGCCGGCGTGCGAGGGATCGGGCTGGATGATGTCCACATAGCCTTCGGACAGCACGCGCTTGAAGTCCCAGCGCGAGAACAGGCGTTCGCCCAGCGCGATCGGGGTGGAGGTCAGCGGCGCCAGTTCCTTCAGCGCCTCGTAGTGTTCGCTCAGTACCGGCTCTTCGATGAACATGAGCTTGAACGGGTCCAGCTCCTTCATCAGCACCTTGGCCATGGGCTTGTGCACGCGGCCGTGGAAGTCCACGCCTATGCCGACGTTGGGGCCGACCGCGTCGCGCACGGCGGCCACGTTCTCCAGGCACTTCTCGACCTTGTCGAAGGAATCGATGTACTGCAGCTCTTCGGTGCCGTTCATCTTCACGGCGGTGAAGCCGCGTTCCACGGCGCTCTTGGCGGCGGCGGCGGTGTCGGCGGGGCGGTCGCCGCCGATCCACGAGTACACGCGGATGCGGTCGCGCACGTTGCCGCCCAGCAGTTGCGATACCGGCACGCCCAGATGCTTGCCCTTGATGTCCCACAAGGCCTGGTCGATGCCGGCCAGCGCGCTCATATGGATGGCGCCGCCGCGGTAGAAGCCGCCGCGGTACAGCACGGTCCAGTGGTCTTCGATGTTGCGGGGATCCTTGCCGATCAGGTAGTCGGACAGTTCCTCGACGGCGGCGGCCACGGAATGCGCGCGGCCTTCGACGACGGGCTCGCCCCAGCCGACGATGCCTTCGTCCGTTTCAATCTTCAGGAAGCACCACCGCGGCGGCACGATGTAGGTGGTGAGCTTGGTGATCTTCATGCTTGGGTCTCCTGGGCGGGATAGGCGCGTTGCCAGGCCGCGATGAATGCGCGCGCGTTCTGGCCGACTGCGGCGGCCGACAGGCCGGGTTTGTACAAGGCGGAGCCCAGGCCGAAGCCGCTGGCGCCCGCCTGGGCGTAAATGGCAATGTTGTCGGGCGTGATGCCGCCCACCGGCGCCAGCGCGATCGGCGGGCGCAGCACGGCGCGCCAAGCCTTCAGCACGGCAGGGCCGAGCTGTTCGGCCGGGAACATCTTCAGCACGTCGGCGCCGGCCGCCAGGGCGGCGTAGGCTTCGGTGGGCGTGGCCACGCCGGGGCAGGAAGCCATGCCTAGCGCTTTGGCCGCGCGGATCACGGCGGCGTCGCTGTGCGGCATGACGATCAGTTCGCCGCCTGCCTGCTGGACCCGGGCGCAGTCCGCGGGATCCAGCACGGTGCCGGCGCCGATCAGGCAGTCGGTAGGGAGCGCCGCGCGCATGGCGCGGATGCTGTCCAGCGGGTCGGGCGAATTCAGCGGCACTTCGATCAGGCGGAAGCCCGCGGCATAGAGTTCCAGCCCTATGGCTTCGGCTTCGGCGGGCGTGATGCCGCGCAGGATGGCGATCAGGCCGCAGTGGGCCATGGCGGTTTGCAGACCGGGATGGTTCATGTTCGGTTCCTATTCCTTGGAGGGCGAGGCGACCAGCCCGGCGCAGACGGCCAGGTGCCAGAGGCCGCGCTCGGTGGCGTTTTGCGCCTGCTCGGGCGTGCCCAGGCCGTAGTGCTGCATGGCCTGGATGTAGCGGCGGCACAGTGCGGGATCGCCGCAGAGCACGATGCGGGGCAGTTCGCCCTGCTGTTGCAGCATGTCGGCCAGCGCGGCGATTTCATGGCCAATGAGCAGGCCCGACAGATAGTCGGCCTGCGATTCGGGCGCCAGCTCGCCGGTCAGGCCGAGCGCGCGCGTGCTGAAGATGGTGGACAGCACGCCGGCGCGGCCGGCGGGTGCGCCGGCCACTTTCAGGCCGCGCTCGAAGGCGGCCATGTCGGCGCTGGCGGCGTCGGCCATGGTCCGGCCCAGGATGGTGTGGCCGCGCAGCGCGGCATAGACCTCGCCGGTCATGAAGGTGTCGAAGTGCGTGACGCGGCCGCGGCGGGCGCTGACCCACTTCGAGTGGGTGCCGGGCAGGCCGATCAGGACGCTGTCGGCGCTGCGGGTCGCCGGGTCCGCCATCACGCCGACGACCTGGGTCTCTTCGCCGCGTATCACGTTGGGCAGACCGTGGCGTTGGATCAGGCCGGGCACGATATGCAGGGAAGGGCCGGCCTCGCGTTCGACCTTGGTCAGCAGCGTGCCGATGCGCTGCAGGTCGACGGGCACGTCCAGGTAGGCGGCTTCCTTCCAGCCCTGGGCGCTGCCGACCATGCCGCAGGCGATCACCGGCAGATTGGGCTCGGCCCGCAGCCAGTCGCCGCAAGCCTGCTCAAAGGCCAGCTCGAAGCCCGACAGGGCGGTGGTGGCGGCGCCGTCCTGCAGCGGCTGCGGCAGGCGCATGATGCCCCAGGGCAGGTGGCGCGTGTCCAGCGTGCGGCCCGCGGCATCCAGCCGGTAGGCGCGCAGCGAGGAAGTACCCCAATCCAGCGCGATGAGCGCCGCGCGGGCGGGAGATCCGGTAGTCATCAGAAGCTGTCTCGTTTCCGGCCGCAAATCCGGCTGCGGACGCGCGGAGAGGCTGGCGCGGGGCAGGGTTCTGCGGACCTTGTTGTCTGATGCCCGCAGGACGTTGGGAGCGCGCGGCGGGCGATGGGAAAAATTCTAGATCAGTGCTTGAAAAATCTCAAAATATAGAATTAAATCCCATATAGAGGGAATTTAAGACGATGAAACGCGCTTCGCCGTTCTGCACGCCTACTGGCGGATCGCCCGGAAAACGCGTCTTTTCCCCTCATCCCGCCGCGATCGCGGCGGTTATGCTTGCACTCGTTCTCTTTGTCGCCCGGCTCCGTTTTCATGATTACCTCGCAGACCCCTGACCGCACGCCCACCCTGGATCCCGATGCTGCCGCGCCCGCAGGCACGCAGACGCTGATGCGCGGCCTGGCGGTGGTGCAGGCGGTGGCAGCCGGCGCGCGCGACCTGAAGGAAATCTGCGCCCGCATCGGCGTGGCGCGCAGCACCACGCACCGCTTGGCCAGCTGCCTGGTGCAGGAACGCTATCTGCGTTCCTTGCCTGGCGTGGGCTATGTGCTGGGGCCTAAGCTGATCGAACTGGGTTTCCAGGCGCGCGAGGCCTTTCCCATGGCGACGCTGGCGCGTCCCTACCTGGACGGCCTGGCGGAACAGACGGGCGACACCATCCATCTCGCCGTGCGCGACAACGACGAGGTCCTGTACCTGGAAAAGATCCCCGGCAAGAAAGGGCTGGAAATGCGCTCGCGCGTGGGCCACCGCATGCCGCTGGCCGCCACCGGCGTGGGCAAGGCGCTGCTGCTGGATACCGAAGAGCCGCAATGGAAGGCGCTGTACCGCGTCGGCGCGCCGGTGTCGTCGCGCGCGCCCGGCGGCAGCCAGACCTGGGAGATCTTCCGCGACCGCATGCGCGACTATGCCGCCAACGGCTATGCCTTCGACCTCGAAGACAATGAACCGTCCATCCGCTGCGTGGCGGCGCCGGTGCGCGACGCCTCCAGCGGCATCGTCGCCGCGATCAGCGTATCCAGCACGGTGCCCTACATGTCGCTGGAGCGCATGCGCGACATGGTCGCCGTCGTGCAGGGCGCGGCGGCGGGGATTTCAGCGGAACTGGGGTGGAAGGTGGACCGCGGCTGAGGCTGCGGCCCCGCGCCTTATTCCAGCGGCAGCGTCAGCACGCCCTGCGGGGCCGGACGCATCATGACGCGGCGATACCAGGCCGACAGCGCCGGCGTGTCGGGGCGCTCGATGGGCAAGGCCAGCCAGCGGTGGGCGGAGCAGACCAGGGCGATGTCGCCCATGGTCAGGTGGCGCCCGGCGATGAACTCGCGGCCTTGCAGGGCTTGGTCCAGGATCAGGGCGCGCGCATTGGAACGCTTGACCGAGTTTTCAATCGCGGCCTGATCGCGCTTGGCCTCGGGCGTGCGGATCAGGCCCAGGAAGGCGGGCCCCATGACGCCCTGCCATTCGGTGGCCTGCCAGTCCATCCAGCGGTCGGCGTCCGCGCGCATGCACGCGTCTTCCGGCCACAGGCTGCCCGCGCCGTAGCGCGCGGCCAGGTAACGCACGATAGCGTTCGATTCCCACAGCACGAAGCCGCCGTCGTCGATGACGGGCACCGTCCGGTTGGGATTCAGCTTGGCGAACTCGGGCGTGTCGACCACGCCGAACGGGCCGCCCGCCTGCGTGAAGGAATGCGGCAGGGCCAGTTCGCGCACCGCCAGCATGACTTTCTGAACGTTGACGGAAGTCAGGCGTCCCCAAATCTTCAACATAACCATTCCTTGTAGTGTCAGACGGGCGGCAGCTGCCGCCGTGCAAAGCCGCTGTCGCGCGCAAAGCGCGTCCAGTTGAAAGCGGGGCCGGGGTCGGTCTTGCGCCCCGGGGCGATGTGCTCGTGGCCCCAGGCGGCGGCAAGGGGATAGCGCGCGCGCAGCGCCGGTGTCAGCTTGCGCAGCGCCAGGTACTGCGATTCGGCATAGGGCAGGGTATCCGTGCCTTCAAGCTCTATGCCGATGGAGAAGTCGTTGCAGCGTTCGCGGCCGGCATGGCGCGACACGCCTGCGTGCCAGGCGCGCTCGTCGGTGGCGACGAACTGGATGATGCTGCCGTCGCGGCGGATGAAGAAATGCGCCGACACGCGCAGGCCGCGCAGCCGTTCCAGCCAGGGGTGTGAACCGTAGTCCAGCGTATTCAGGAACAGCCCGGCAACTTCAGGACCGCCGAATTGCCCGGGCGGCAGGCTGATGTTGTGCAGCACCAGCAGCGACACCTGTGCGCCGGCGGGGCGCGCGTCGCGGTTGGGGGAGGGCATGAGCGAAACACCCGGGGCCGGCGCCAGCCAGCCATGACGATCCAGAAGCAAGGCCATGGGAAGAGAGCATGCGTGTGGTTTCCAACACGCATTATGCCGTGCGGGGCGGCAAGCCTCTAATCGGGGGGGGCGCTCAGTGCCTGGCGGGGCCCAGGCGCGCGTGTTCCGCGCTGCACCAGGTCTGGCCGTTCTGCTGCAAGGCCTCGGAGCGGGGCAGATGGATGCCGCAGTGGGCGCAACGCACCATGGATTCCAGCGGTTTGGGTCCGCCCGCGCCAGTCTTGGCCTTTTTGGCGTCCTGCGCGCCGGCCTGGCGCGCGGCCGCCATGCGTCCGGCCAGGCGGGCCACGAACAGCACCAGGATGATCAGAACGATCCAGAACAGCAACTTGCCCACTTCAACCTCGATGCAGAATCATTTCCAGCACGAACCGGCTGCCGGTATAGGCCAGAATCAGGAACCCGAAACCCGTCAGCGTCCAGCGCAGGGCGACGCGGCCGCGCCAGCCCCAGATGTGGCGCCCCGCCAGCAGCACGCCGAAGGTCAGCCAGGACAGCAGGGTGAAGACGGTCTTGTGGTCGAATGGCAGGATCTTGCCCGTCAGCTTCATGGAAGCCACCGAACCCGTGCCCACGGCCAGCGTCAGTACGACGAAGCCGATCCAGATGATGCGGAACAGCAGCTGTTCCTGCACCAGCAACGGCGGCTGGGAATCCAGCACCCGGCCGATGATGCTGCGCTCGGCGGGAGCTTCCAGCGGGCGATGCAGGTGACGGTCCAGCAGCGCCATCATCATGGCGTGCAGCGCGGCGATGGTAATCAGGCCATAGGCCGCCAGCGCGATCAGCAGGTGGACGCGCAGCCAGGCGTCATTGGCATGGGGCACGAACTGCCCCTGCGGGAAGAGCGCGGCCAGGCCGCTGGCGATGGTGGCGGCGGGCAGCAGCAGCAATTGCAGGCCGTCTATGCGCACCAGCAGGCTTTCCAGCCAGAACACCACCATGCCCAGCCAGATGGCCGCGGACAGGGCCAGCGCCCACCCGATGAACAGATGCTGGGCTCCCAGCATCGATTGTTGCAGCCCGATTCCATGCAGAACCAGGGCACCCAGCAGGCACAGGCGGGCGATTTTGCCGGTCTGTTCCACGCCGGCGCCGCGGGCCAGGCGGATCCAAAGCGATCCTCCCAGCACTGCGTACGCCAAGGCAGCCGCCGTGTGAAATACAATGCCTAGTGACATAGAAACCGTTGTCTGGATGGGGCCTTGGGGCGCATGCCGCCCGAAAGCGCAGAATCCGCGCCTGCGGCCACCGTTCAATCAACTAGTTTAAGCGGAAACGCCTCTCATGCTCGATAACCTAACTCAACGCCTGTCGCGCGTCGTCAAGACGCTGCGAGGGGAAGCCCGCCTGACCGAGGCCAACACCCAGGAGATGCTGCGCGAAGTGCGCATGGCGCTGCTGGAAGCCGACGTGGCGTTGCCCGTCGTGCGCGAGTTCGTCGCGCGGGTGAAGGAAAAGGCGCTGGGCGAAGAAGTCGCCAGCAGCCTCAGCCCCGGCCAGGCCCTGGTGGGCGTGGTCCACAAGGAACTGACCTCCCTCATGGGCGGCGACCTGGGCGCCGACTCCGGCGAACTGTCGCTGGCCGTGCAGCCGCCCGCCGTCATCCTGATGGCCGGCCTGCAGGGCGCCGGCAAGACCACCACCACCGGCAAGCTGGCGCGCTGGCTCTCGGAAGGCCAGCATACCCAGCACGGCCGCAAGACCGGCAAGAAGAAAGTGCTGGTGGTGTCGGCTGACGTGTATCGCCCGGCCGCTATCGACCAGTTGAAGAGCGTGGCGGCGCAGGTCGGCGTGGACTTCCTGCCGTCCGACCCCAGCCAGAAGCCCGAGGACATCGCCCGCAACGCGGTGGACCACGCGCGCCGCCATCACTATGACGTGCTGATCCTGGACACGGCCGGCCGCCTGGGCATCGACGAGGCCATGATGCGCGAAATCCGCGCGCTACATGACCTGGTCAAGCCGGTTGAAACGCTGTTCGTGGTCGACGCCATGCAGGGCCAGGACGCGGTCAACACCGCGCGCGCCTTTGCGGAAGCGCTGCCGCTGACCGGCGTGGTGCTGACCAAGCTGGACGGCGACGCCCGCGGCGGCGCGGCCCTGTCGGTGCGCCACGTCACCGGCAAGCCCCTGAAGTTCGTCGGCGTCTCGGAAAAGCTGGACGGCCTGGAGCCGTTCTACCCCGAGCGCATGGCGCAGCGCGTGCTGGGCATGGGCGACATCGTCTCGCTGGTCGAGCAAGCGCAGAAGAACATCGACATCGCCGAAGCCCAGAAGCTGGCCGCGAAGATCAAGTCGGGCAACAAGTTCGATCTGAACGACTTCCGCGACCAGCTCGGCCAGGTGAAGAAGCTGGGCGACATGGGCTCGCTGCTCGAAAAGCTGCCGGCCCAGTTCCAGCAGGCCGCCGGCCAGCTGCAGGGCGGGCAGGCTGAAAAACAGCTGCGCCGCACCGAAGGCATCCTGAATTCCATGACGGCGGCCGAACGCGCCAAGCCCGAACTCATCAAGGCCTCGCGCAAGCGCCGCATCGCGGCCGGTTCCGGCGTGCCGGTGCAAGAGGTCAACCGCCTGCTGGCGCAGTTCGAGCAGATGCAGGGCATGATGAAGCAGATGAAGAAGGGCGGCATGGCCAAGATGATGCGCGCCATGGGCGGCATGAAGGGAATGGGCCGCTTGATGAAGTGATGCCCCCACGGCGCGCGCCTCCTTCCCCCGAGGGGCGCCTGCTTGCATCGTGACCGGAATGCCCCCAATGGGGGCATTTCCCATTGGAAATATGGACGCAAAAAAATGGCCAGACATTGCGTCTGGCCAAGTAATCGCGGCTAGCAGGGGGCGCCTGCCGCGATGCAAGCCGGAAAGCGCATGGGTGCTTTCCAGCTTGTCCGATTTTCGTCAGTGATCAGGACAGGGGCGGGATGCGCAGCACCTGGCCCGGGTAGATCTTGTCGGGGCTGGTCAGCATGGGCTTGTTGGCTTCGAAGATCAGGTTGTTCTTGGCTCCCTGGCCCTTGCCATACTGCGCTTCGGCAATCTTCCACAGGTTGTCGCCCTTCTGCACCGTGTACATCTTGGCTTCCGGCGCGGCCTGTTTCACCTTCAGTTGGTTGTCCACCTGGGCCACGCCCACGGTGTTGCCCAGCGCCAGAGTGATCTTCTCCGCCGCTTCCGTGCTGAGGGCCTCGCCCGCCACCGTGACCTTGTCGCCATCGACCGAGATCTGCAAGCCGTCGGCGTTCAGGCCGTGCTTATCCAGCTCTTTCTTCAGTTCGTCCGCCGTCGCGGCCTTGGCCTCGCTGGCGCCGAAGAGCTTTTCTCCAACGTCCTTGATGAAATTGAGCAGACCCATAGTGTTTCCTTTATCTATGTTGCGGTGAGAAAACCAGTGCCTTCAGGGCTTTTGGCCCATGAACATTTTGCGCACGATGCCGGCGATCAAGGTCAGCACGGCGCCACCCACGCCGCCGCCGACCACGCTGCTGGCGATCGCGGAAAGATCCAGTCCCGTATTGCTCGCTGCAACCGCGTCGGCTCCCGCGGTGATCATCGGGGCCAGCCAGGAACCGCCCGCCAGGCCGCCGATGGCGCCCGCAATGGTGTTGCCCAATGGACCCAGATTGAACTGCTGGAGCATCTTTCCCAAGCCATTGCCCCCGGCTGCGCCGGCGACAAGCTGGATGATCAGGTTGATGATGACTGCGGTGTTCATGATGCCTCCTCTGCCCATGAGGGCGATGTGCAACGCTAGAACAACTGCAAGACAAGAGTACGAAACCAGCAGGAACGATTATGACTCGCACATTCCCCGCGCGACGAGGGGTTAACGTGTAACAGGTTGCTAGCCTGTTGGCAGACTACGCAAGAATGCTGGTCAGTTTGCAGGGAACGCACCGCGGCGGGTCTAAACCGCATCCGGCGCGCGGCTTCATGCGACAAGGGCCGCTATCGCAGCGGCCCTTGTCTGTACAGCTTTTCAGTGCGGCGCTGGTGTCAGCCGCCGCCCACGGCCACGACGATCTCGATCTGGTCGCCGTCCGTCAGCGCGGTCTGCTCATGTTGGCTCTTGGGTACGATTTCGCCATTGCGTTCCACCGCCACGCGCTTGCCGGCATAGCCCAGGGCCTCCAGCAGTTCGTTCACGGTCGTGTCCAGGGGGAACTCCCGTGCGTCTCCGTTCAGGGTGATGTGCATGCAGGTCTCCTCAGTTATCGCGCATAGCCGTCGGTGGCGGCGATCAGCCGCGCCAACGTGCCGGGTTCGTCAAACGCATGGCCCGCGTCCGGGACCAGGTGGAATTCGGCCTCGGGCCAGGCGCGGTGCAGATCCCAGGCGGTGCGCGCCGGCGTGCAGACGTCGTAGCGGCCCTGCACGATGGTGCCGGGTATACCGCGCAGCTTATGCGCGTCGCGAAGCAATTGGCCTTCTTCCATGAAGCCGCGGTTCACGAAGTAGTGGTTCTCGATGCGGGCGAAAGCCAGCGCGGCGCGGTCGGCGGCATGGCTTTGCTGATGGCGCGGGCTGGGCAGCAGCGTGATGGTGCTGTCTTCCCATTTGCTCCAGGCCTTGGCCGCGCGCAACTGCTCCGCCGGATCGTCGCCGGTCAGACGCTTGTGATATGCCGCCACCAGATCGCCGCGCTCGTTTTCCGGAATCGGCGCCAGGTACTCTTCCCAGCGGTCGGGGAACAGCCACGACGCGCCTTCCTGATAGAACCAGTGGATCTCCGAGCGGCGCAGGCTGAAGATGCCGCGCAGCACCAGCTCGCTGACGTGGGACACGTGCGTTTCCGCATAGGCCAGCGCCAGCGTCGACCCCCAGGAGCCGCCGAACACCAGCCATTTTTCCGCGCCCATGACCTCGGAGCGCAGGCGCTCGATGTCGGACACCAGATCCCAGGTCGTGTTGTTCTCCAGGCTGGCATGGGGCAGCGAACGACCGCAGCCGCGTTGATCGAACAGCAGCACGTTATAGCGCTGCGGATCGAACAGCTGGCGATGCACGGGCGAGCAGCCGCTGCCGGGTCCGCCATGCAGAAACACGGCGGGCTTACCCTGAGGATTGCCGCAGAGTTCCCAATAGATCTGGTGGCCGTCGCCAGTGTCCAGCGTGCCTTGGCGGTACGGTTCGATGGGCGGGTATAGCATCAGGCGACTCGCTTGAAGATAAGGTCCCAGACGCCGTGGCCCAGGCGCAGGCCGCGGTTCTCGAATTTGGTCAGAGGGCGGTAATCAGGGCGCGGCGCGTAGCCGTCCGCGGTATTGGCAAGTTGCGGCTCGTTGCCCAGCACTTCCAGCATCTGCACCGCGTAGTCTTCCCAGTCGGTGGCGCAATGGATGTAGCCGCCCGGCGCGATGCGGCTGGCAAGCAGCGAAATGAACGCGGGCTGGATCAGGCGGCGCTTGTGGTGGCGTTTCTTGGGCCACGGATCCGGGAAATAGATATGCACGCCGGCCAGCGAGTCCGGGGCGATCATGTCGCGCACCACTTCCACCGCGTCGTGCTGGATGATGCGCAGGTTCGGAATGCTGGAGTCTTCAATGCGGCGCAGCAACGAGCCGACGCCGGCGTTGAACACCTCCACGCCCAGGAAGTTGTCGCCCGGACGCGCCAGCGCGATCTTCTCGGTGGTCTCGCCCATGCCGAAGCCGATCTCCAGCACCGTCGGCGCCTGCCGGCCGAAGGCGGCGGCGGGATCCAGGCGGCGCGGCGCATACGCGATGGACCACTGGCCCATCAGGCGCTCGAGCGCGGCCAACTGGCCCTGGGTGATGTGGCCGCGGCGATGCACAAAGCTGCGGATATGGGTCGCGCCGGGGCTGTTGGGGGCGTGCGCGGTACTGGCCAGCGCCGCTTGGGTTTCCGGGGAAACGGCGGCCGGCGCGGCCTCGCCGCCAGGCGTTGCGGGGGTGCTTGCGGCAGCCGGGGCCGGGGCGGTCGCAGGGTTGTTTTCGGGGGTGTTCGTATTCATAGCCCGGATTGTAGTGGCAGGTCCGGCGCGCCGCTGTCGTCCGGATGCACTAAATTGGGGACGTATTTAATCCGTGCAGGTCGAGGCCCTCCGGAGTACGGCGGCGGCAGGCATCCGGCAATGAAAAAAGGCGCGCTATAATCGCCGCCTCTGCTTCGGCTTTGCGCCGAGGGCACGACACCCGAGCGGGTGTAGTTCAATGGTAGAACGGCGGCTTCCCAAGCCTCAAGCGTGGGTTCGATTCCCATCACCCGCTCCACTGCATAAATCCACTCTGAGCTGTGTATGTGTTGTCCTGAATGTTGTCCAAACTTTCGGGCAGCGCGGCTTTCGGATTGTTGCTCGGCGCTTGGTTTCTTTGAGATCGCATCTGGTTCCTGACCCAATCTCAGGCGCTGGAGCATGGCGCTCAAGGCGGCTGCGTGGCTGGATGTGAGCGGACATCAACTTTGCGCCAGGCAGCATAAACATTAGGCGGCGTTCGTTGCTAATGCCCTGTGCTAGATGCGTCTTTCTGGGCTAGTTGTCCGCGAGATGAAAAGCTCCAGCCATCTGATCTTGTTCACGCGCTGGAAGTCCCAGCTCTCTGGCTAGCGTTCGCCACTGGCGGACAATCCCTTGGAACTCGTCGATGATTTCGTCGGCCTCATCCAGACTCAATCGGAAATATGCAGCGACTTCGCGAGCGAGCTCCAGATCTAGGGCATTGTCCGCTTCAGTGATGTTGAGCTTCAGGCCGTCCGCAATGGGCACTGGGTTCATGTCATATGCCTCCGAGAGGCGCCAACCCGATCCGGGTACCAGGATGAAGCCGTGATTTCTCAGGTGATCATCCGTGTTGGAGACAAGAATGTTGAAGACGATTCTCGACCATAGTTCGCGAAGATCGGCATTGGTTTGCGAGCCATGCCTGATCAGCACCTCGGCCAGTTCCAGGTAGCTGACACCCGTCGAGGCGTCATCACCATCAACATGGCCGGTCATGGTCATGGCTGAGGCAAAGTGCAGGCGTTTCCCATCATCGGTGCGATCAAACCGTCGAACCATGAAGCAGTGGTAGTCGCTGGCAAATTTTCGCGCTTCGGCAGCAGCAACATTCAGTCCGCAACCAACAGCTAAGGCGTTGACGACCATTTCCCAGCCACCGATGTCGTAGTCATCACGCGAGCTCGGGAACTTGGCGATGTACAGATGTCCCTGTTCATCGGCCACGCTCGCCTTGGGCCTGGCGCCGCCAAGGGAGCCACCCGGAGCGATAAGCATCCTGAGCCACTGCTGGCCCTGCTGAGACACGTTGTTTGGATCTTCTTCCAGTGCTCGACTTGCTCGCTCCAAGGCCCGAATCTCGCTAAAGGGTGGGGCGGCGAGCCCATTGGAATTATCGAGGAATTCTCCTTGATCTTCTCGCTTGTAGCGCAAAGCACCCACGCGATAGAGGTCGTGTACGCCCAGTAAGTAGTCCGTCTCGTACAGCCGTGTACCAACCGGTTTGGCACCTGCGCGGATATCGCGTTCGAGGCGGCGATCCATGAGCAGACGGCCCCAGCGATCGGGGCTGGAATCGGAAAATACGCCGAACCGGTCTTGAGGTGCGGACGGATACTGTGGACCTTCGAAGAGAAAAATCTTTGGGTCGAGTACTAGTTGGCCAATGACGGGGTCGGCTAGCGCTGCAGGGTCGTACTGAAACTCAAATGTCTCGTGCGCGCGCGTCCTGCGGGAGTTCAGGAAGCCCAAGCGCCGAGGTTGCTGTAGGCCTTCCCAATCTGCGTACACTGCGATCATCGTCATTTCTTCTCGCCCTTGTCGCGTTTCTTAGTAGAAGGCTTCAAGAGTGAGGCAAGGCTTGTCGAAGTGGTTGCAGAGGGCTTGGCAGATGCGATTGTTGGGTCGACGTAGGCCATCACCTGCCCGTCAGTTTTGTGCGTCTGCGGGTTGCTGGATTTCGTGCGTGAACGAGATTTCCAGCCCCCCCCATTCTTGCTGGTCTTGGGTGGAACCTGCTTAAGAACGCTGGCCTTTACCAGGCGGGAGTCCTGAAGCCGGCGACCAAGCTCATCCTCGGCTGCGAGCAAGGCGAGGTCTCGTTCGATGCCAAGCACCTGCATCACTGAAAGATAGGCGCCCATGGTTACTCCCGCTCCCCCCGATTCCAGAGAGCGCAGTGTCATTGGCGACATTCCGGCGCGCTCTGCCACTTGCTTGGCCGTGATCTTGCGGCGTAGACGCGCAAGCTTGAGCCGCTCCCCAAATTCAGCAAGGAGCTTCTCCGTCGTGGGCATGAGTGGGGCGGTCTTCTTTGCCATGACGCTAATATTCCTGCGTTTTCACATAGAAAGAGTAAGAATATTAGCGCTTCAAGGTGAGTGGGTCCACTAGCTTGGCGCGAGTTTCTGCTGTTTTTGCACACCAATAATGCCAATATTTCATCCATTTTGGCTGAATAGTGTAAGAATATTGGCACTCTTGTTCTTCGGGCGCAGAGGCCGCTCGCGCTATCCGAAAACCGCAGTTCCGCGCGACATCCAATTCCTCTTTTTGAGATGTAGTTCCCTCAGGATGGAACTTGCCACGCTTGCGAATCAAAGATGGTCTAGCGGCAACGCCGTGGTGTACTTGAGTTCCTCCATGGCAAAACTCGAACTGACGTCAAACAGTTCAGCGACCTGGATGAGCTTCTTGTAGACGAAATCGAACCCCGCGATATCGGGCACCACCACCTTGAGCAGGTAGTCGGTGTCGCCGGTCATCCGATAGAACTCCATGACCTCCGGCATATCCTTGACGCCGAGCGAGAATTTTTCAAGCCAATTGAGGTCATGGCGATTCGTCTTTATCGAGACGAATACCGTCACACCCAGCCCCGCCTTGTTGTTGTCCAACAGGCAAACCTGGCGGCGAATCAGGCCGGACGCCTGCAAGTGCTGAATCCGCTTCCAGCACGCGGTCGGCGACAGGTGGACCTGTTCCGCGATTTCATTGTTCGAGAGGCGCGCATCTGTCTGAAGCAACGCGAGGATGCACCGATCTTTCTTGTCCATGGCTCACTCAACTTACCCTCACTCTTGCGCGGCAAGCATATCCAGGATGCCGGTGCTGCCGCGCGGTTCGGAGGCCAAACCTGAGGCCGATGTTATAGATCGCCCCGGCTTGGGGCGATACAATTCATCGAGCCAAACCTACAAGAAATTTTATATTTGAGCCGGCAAGCAGGAGGCGCGATGCAAGAGGTGGACCTTACTCTCACGCAGACTTTTTTCCTCGTCGCACAGGAGGGGACCTATTCCGCCGCGGCGCGCCGGCTGAACATCACCTACCAGTCGGTGGCCAATCACATCCGGCGCCTCGAGCAGCGCGTCGGCGAGAAGCTGGTGATCGCTGGGCGCGGCGCCAAGTCGATCAAGCTCACGCCGCGCGGCACCAGCCTTTACCGGCTGCTGGCGCCGGAATTCGATGTCATGCTGACGCGCCTGGGCAGCCTGATCGATAAGGAGCGGCCGGTCATCCGTATCGGTATGCCGCACGCCATCTTTTACTACCTGCTGCCGCCGGTGCTGACGAAGTTTCGGCGGATGTATCCCAACGTCGAGATCGTCGGCTACGAAAAGGACGTCTCCCTGCCGGAACTGATCCGCAACGGCTCGCTGGATGTCTGTTTGAGCGAACGCTATTTTGGCGACGCCGTGATTCCGCAGCGCGTGATCTGCGACTATCAGCCGGCGCTGGCGTTCCCGTCGAGCTGGCCCGCGCCAGCCGATGAAAAGGCGGTTCCGGAATGGGCGCTTGGACGGCCGCTGGTGACATATGAACCCGGCCAGATGCTCCGCAATATCGCACTGGACTATTTGTCGGTCGGAAACGAGCAGCCCAAGGTCGCGGTGTCCACCTCGACCAGCATGAGCGTCAAGCGTTGCGTCGATGAAGGCTTGGGATTCGCATTGCTGCCCACCTGGTGCATCGACGAGTCGGATCGGCGCTTGAACTGCATCGCGCTTCCCAACGCGCCGAGGATTCCCATTTATTTCGGCGAAGCCATGTTCCTGAAATCGAATCCGTTCGTCCGTACGCTGCACAAGCTTTGCCTGGAGATTTTTCCCACCACCATCGAAGAGCGCGCGGGCCGGTGGAGCTCCCTCAACGCAAGCAGGCCGAAACGCGCGCGCTCCGCCGTCCGAAGCTGAGGCTTTTCATCCGTGCCGGGCCTTACCCGGCATAGCCAGTCCGCCCGCGTCAGATTGTCAGGATTCGGCGGTGATTATTTTTCTCTTTTTGCCTCCGGAAGGGGTAGAAAATCGAAGAGTTTTCACCCATTCTCCTCATAGACTTGATCACGTCATCAGTGGTCATCGACTTCCCGTGGAAGCGCTGGCCGTGCATCCACGGAGATTGAAGTTCATGAGGGAAAGCACTCAACTCGTCAGCGCAGGCCGGCATCCGGAACGTTTTGGTGGCCTGGTGAATACCCCCATCTGCAGGGCATCGACGATACTCGCGGGGAGCATGGCGGAATGGGAAGGCATGAAGCGCGCTCGCGCCGCGCAAGAGCCGGGCGCGACCACCTATGGCCGCTATGGAACCGCCACTACCCACGCGTTCGAGGAGGCCATGGCCGCCCTGGAAGGCGGCCACCGCTCGCTGGTCTTTCCCTCGGGCCTGGCGGCCATTGCCACGGCACTTACCGCATTGCTCAAGGCCGGCGACCATATCCTGGTGTCATATAGCGCCTATTCCCCGACCCGCTCTTTCCTCGATCGCGTGCTTAGCCGTTTCGGGGTGGACGTACAGGTCTACGACCCTGCTTGCGGCAAGAGTATTGAATCGCTCATGCGGCCCAATACACGCGTCGTATTTGTCGAATCGCCGGGTTCCGAAACACTCGAAATCCAGGACATTCCTGCCATCGCGGCAGTCGCGCACGCGCACGGCGCCTTCGTCGTCATGGACAATACCTGGGCCACGCCCTTGTTCTTCAAGGCCTTCGAGCATGGCGTCGATGTGTCCATCCACGCCGCGACCAAGTACATCGTAGGCCATTCGGATGCCATGCTAGGCGTGGTGACCTGCAACCAAGCCACCTGGCCCAAGGTCAAGGAGACGACACAGGAGATGGGCCAGACGGCCAGCCCCGACGATATCTTCCTGGCGCTGCGCGGTCTGCGCACCTTGGGCGTGCGGCTGCAAAAGCATATGGCGTCGGGAATCCGCGTGGCCCAATGGCTGGAGCAGCAGGCCGAGGTCGAGGCCGTGGTGCATCCAGCGCTGCCGTCGCATCCGGGTCACGCCATCTGGAAGCGCGATTTCAAAGGGGCGAGCGGCCTATTCACAGTGGTCCTGCGCGCAAGCGATGACGAATCAGTGACCGCCTTTGTCGATACGCTGCATCATTTCGGAATCGGTGTGTCCTGGGGTGGATATGAGAGCCTGGCCATACCGTTCAGTCCGGGTAAGCACCACGGCGATCGCTGGCCTCACAAGGGCAAGGCTGTACGCATGCATGTGGGGCTGGAGGATCCGGAAGACCTGATCGCCGACCTGAAACAGGGTTTGGCTGCGATGGTTGCCTGCCAGGAGGCGCAGCAGCAAGATAATCGGAAAGAAGTCGCCCGCTCGGCTTGAGCCTCACCCATTTTTGACTCGGCCATTATTGGAGATATACATGAGCAAGATGAAGATCACCGGGTCCTTCGTGGCCCTGATTACCCCGTTCAACAAGGACGGCAGCCCCGATTACGAAGCTTTCCGCGAGCTGCTGAAATTCCAGGAAGACAACGGCACCAGCGCCGTGCTCATCATGGGGTCCACGGGCGAGGTTTCCATGCTGTCGCAAAAAGAGCGTCAGGACATCATCGTGGAAACCGCGAAGATGAAGACCGGCAAGATGAAACTCTTCTATGGCTGCACCGGCAACAACACCGAGGCGACCATGGATTACCTGCGCTTTGCGAAGGCCAACGGCGCGGATGGCGCCATCCTGGCCGCGCCCGCCTACATCTGCGCCTCCGAATCGGACATCGAAAGCTATTTCCTCGAAATCGCCGACGCCACCGACCTGCCGCTGGGCATCTACAACAATCCGCCGCGCGTCAAGAGCGACCTGCACTGGGACCAGCTGCTGCGCATCTTCAAGCACCCGAACTACGTGGTCCACAAGGAATCCACCACGCGCGTGGGCCAGGTGGCGCAGGTGCTGTATGGCGCGCCTGACGTATCCGTGATGTGCTGCGATTCGCCCAACCTGGGCCTGGTCGTGCCGACGATGAGCCTGGGCGGCCATGGCACGGCCAATATGACCGGCAATATTGCGCCGGCAGAGTTGACCGAGATTTCCCAGCCCTGGACGTCGCCCGAGGTCAGCTTCAGCTTCCGCGAGTCCTATTTGCGCAATCTGCAATTGCTGCACTACTCGTACTCGGCCATCAACCCGGTCGCCATCAAATCATTGATGAAGGCCGTGGGCCTGCCTGCCGGCGAACTGCGCAAGCCGCTGCGCGCACTGGAAGGAGAGCCCTTGCTCAAGGGCCTGCGCGCGGTCAAGGCGCTGGGCCTCGACAAGAAGTACGGCTGGAATTCGCTGCAGCTGAAGGCCGCGTGATCCGTTGCTGGACGAGTCCGGAAAGGACCTGCGTCGGAAGATTGTCCGCCCTGCGGCTTCTTGCTGACGGAACGCCTTTCCGGCCATTTGATGGCATGGCTCGGGCTGCGCCTTTGCAATAGGAAACGCTATGGATTTGGGAATTCGAGGCCGCCACGCGCTGGTTTTCGGCGGCAGCAAGGGAATGGGCCGCGCCTGCGCCCATCAGTTGGCGAGCGAAGGCGTCAACGTGACCATCGCGGCGCGCACGGAAAGCACGCTGGCCAAGGCAGCTGATGAAATTGCGGCAGCCACGGGAACCCGGGTCCGCTATGCGGTCGCCAATATCGCCACGGATGAAGGGCGGGAGGCAGCGCTTGCGGTGTGCCCCGCGCCCGATATCCTGGTCAACAATGCGGACGGGGCGCCGCCCGGTGATTTTCGCCAGTGGACCCAGTCTGATTGGCATGCAGCCCTTGATGCCATGGCCCTCGGGCCGATCGACATGATCCGGCGGGTCGTTGACGGCATGATGGAACGCCGCTTCGGCCGCATTGTGAATATCGTTTCTCGCAGCGTCAAAACGCCGCAGCTTGAACTCGGGCTTTCCAACGGTGCGCGCTCCTGCCTGGTGGGTTTTGTTGCGGGCCTGGCCCGCCAGACGGTGCGGCACAACGTCACCATCAACAACCTGCTTCCGGGCGTCTTCGCCACTGATGCGCAGCGGCATCACATAGAAGGAATGCTGGAGCCAGGCGGCAAGAGTTTTGAACAGTTGTGGACGGAGCGCGGATCCAACAATCCTGCCGGACGCTACGGTGAGCCCGAGGAATTGGGCGCGCTTTGCGCATACATCTGTGCGGCCCAATCCGGCTATATATGCGGACAGAATATCTTAATAGACGGCGCCGCCTATCCAGGCACCTACTGATTCGCCTACGATCATCCCCGCTTTCCACACCCCCTCCTTCATGGATTGCGGGTCCGGGGAGGGGAGCGGTACTCGTTGCCCAACCATTTTCAATGAGATCGTTCGTCATGCGTAATACCCCATTTCGTTCTCGCCGCTTTTGCATGAAAGGTATTGCGGCTGTTGTCGGTGGCTTGGCCGTGCTGGGTTCGGTACAGGCGCAGTCGAAGCCGGACGCTTCCTATCCCAGCCGCCCGATCACCATCGTGGTGCCGCATCCTCCTGGCGGTTCCGTCGACGGCCTCGCCCGCATATTTGCCGTGAAGCTCGGCGAGGAGCTGAAGCAATCGGTCATCATCGACAACAGGGCGGGGGCGTCCGGGATGGTGGGTGCAGGCGTGGTCGCGCGTGCGGGGCCGGATGGCTATACGCTGTACCTGAATGCTTCGATCCACAACATCAACCCGTTGCTTTATGGGAAGAAGATGACCTTCGATGCAGTGAAGGACTTCACTCCCATCAGCGGTCTCGCCCAGGGCGCACTGATATTCAGCGTGAATAACGATGTCCCTGCGAAGACCGTGCAGGAATTCGTCGGCGCGTTGAAGGCAGCCCCCAATAAATACAATTTCGCAACCACGGGCTTTGGCTCGGCGGGGCACCTCGCCATCGCGCAGTTCGCATATGAAGCCGGTCTTTCAGATCTGCAGATCCCGATCGTGCTCTACAAGGGCGGCGGCCCTGCCTTGACCGATTTGATTGGCGGGCAAGTTCACGCTTTGGCCGATCCGATGCTCTCCTCGCTGCCCATGGTCAAGTCAGGCAAGATACGCGCGTTGGCGGTAACCGGCGACAAGCGCAGCCCCTTGCTCCCGGACGTACCGACGATGCGTGAAGCCGGGCTGAAGAATTTCGAGTTTTATTCCTGGTATGGCTTGTGGGCGCCCGCCAAGCTGCCGGAGCCGATACTCAAGAAGCTGGAGGTCGCCACGCAGAAAATCATGACTTCCGCCAGCATGAAGGAGCAGCTCGACAACCTCGGCTTTGAAAGCTCCTACAGGAACAGCGCGGACTTCGCGCAGTACATCCAAGCCGAGACGGCCAAATACAGCGCCATCATCAAGCAGGCCAATATCACCGCGGACTGAGGCTATTTCCCATGAACCGGAGCGCCCCATCGAGGGGCGCTCTGAGCGCTGGTCCAACGCCGCGTCCGGCCTTGGACCAGATGGCTATGCGGCGCGATCCGATTTGACGATTGCCGGTATCTCCAGAGCCCGGACCAAAGGCGCGGCTTCTTCCCAACGCATTACCTCGACCAGCGCGGACTGGGCGCTGCTTCCCTGAGTCAAGCGGGAAGTGCCCACGTCGATGGTCAGCACGTTGGGGTTGCCGTGTATCTCCAGATTCGCGTCGGCAGCGTCAAACCATGCTCCCGTAGGCAGGGCCACCACGCCAGGCTTGAGGTCGGCGTCGATAACCGCGGTTGCAAGGCACGCGCCACGGTCGTTGTAGACCTTGACGAGATCATGTTGGCCGATGCGCCGCGCTTGCGCATCCGACGGCGAGATGCGCAGCGCTTCCCGGCCATTGATCTTGAGATCCACCGATGTCTTGCCGCCATCCATTTGGGAATGGAGCTTGCCCGCGGGCTGCGGGGTGAGCAGGTGCAGCGGCCACCGGGCTGCCTTGGGTGATCCAAGCCATTCGTCCGGCGTCAGCCAGCAGGGGTGGGGCGGACAGTCGGCATAACCGAATCCGGCGATTTTCTCGGAATACAGCTCGATGCGACCCGACGGCGTACGCAGCGGGTTTGCCCCGGGATCGCGACGGAACTCTTCGAACAGCACAAATGGTCTTTCAGGCTCGGGTATGTCCACGAAGCCCCGGCTCCAGAAAGCGTCGAACTCAGGGGCCATATAGCCACTGCCGCGCCATTCCTCAGCCATGGCTTCGTAGATATGCCGCACCCACTCCATCTCGCCACGGCCTTCGGTAAAACCATTTTCATAGCCGCCCAGCGCCGCCAGTTCCCGGTATATGTCGAAGTCATTGCGGCTGGAGCCGATCGGCGCCAGGGCCTGGTGCATGGCGAATACGTGGCGATCGCGGGTCGATCCGCCGATGTCATTTCTTTCCAGCGTGGTGGTCGCCGGCAGCACGATGTCCGAGCGGCGCGCCATGGGTGTCCACCAAATCTCGTGAGCAACTATCGTTTGCGGCCGGCTCCATGCCCGGCTGAATCGATTCAGGTCCTGCTGATGATGGAAGGGATTGCCGCCGGCCCAGTACACCATCTTGATGTCCGGATAAGTGCCTTCGCGCCCATTGAATTCGTAGCGCTGGCCAGGATGCAGCAGCATGTCGGTGACCCGGGCAACAGGAATCACCGAGCCGGTCGGATTGCGCCCCGATTCCATGGTGGGTCCCGCAATTTCCATGCGCGGGTTTCCGGCGCCATTCATGGAGGCATGCCCAAATGCAAAGCCCCCGCCGGGCAGCCCGATATGCCCCAACGCCGCGGCAAGCGCAATGCTTGCCCAGTACGGCTGTTCGCCGCGATGAGCGCGTTGCAATGACCATGCGCAAGTCAGCATCGTGCGAACGTTGCGTGCCTGGCGCGCGAGCGTGCGGATCGTGTCGGCCGGGACATCGCAGATCGCCTGGGCCCATTCGGGCGTCTTGGGGGTCCCGTCTGTCTTGCCTTCGAGATAGTCGCGCAAGGCCGGAAATCCAACGCAATGGAGCTGGAGGAACTCCTCGTCCTGGATGCCATCGGCGATCAGCGCCTGCATCATGGCCAGCATCAGGGCGGCGTCCGTGTTGGGACGAATGGGAATCCAGCGCGCGCGCATGCCGGCAGGAACATCCCCCCTGGTTGGGCTGATGACCACAAGCTCCATGCCCGCCGCCACCGCCCGTTCGAGCTGCCCGGGCACGGGATGGTCGCCGGCGCCGCCTGACGTGATCTGAGTGTTGCGTAACGGCATGCCGCCGAATGCGATCAATAGCCGCGTATGGCTCGTGACACTGTTCCAGTCTGTCACACGGCCGGTCACCGGCGTATAGGTGCCGATCACATGGGGCAGCAGGAACTGCGCAGTGCCCCAGCTGTAGTTCCCCGCCTGATTCGTAAAGCCGCCGCCGGCATTCAGGAACCGGTGCGTCTGGGTGCGCGCATGGTGCAAGCGGCCCGCCGATGACCAGCCATATGAGCCGCCAAAGATGGCCTCGCTGCCATGCTCCGTCCTCACGCGCTGGAGTTCCGAATGGACCGCTGCAAGGGCTTCGTCCCAACTGACCTCGACGTAGTCGTCACGTCCGCGCTCGCTCCCGTCGCACAAGTGCCGATCGCGCAGCCATCCCTTCCGGATGGCTGGCCGATTCACCCGTAGCGGCGAGTGGACCATGGCAGGCATCGATTGCAGGATGCCCGAGGGCGCGCTGTCATGGGCGAACGGCTCGCAATCGATCAGCCGGCCGCCTTGTGTGACCGCGGTGAAGGCGCCCCAGTGTGAGAGCGAGGGGAAGCGGCGAATCTGTTCAGTCATGATTTGACGAGGTTCTGGCCCGAGGCTCGCGCATTTCAAGCATCGGGACCGATTGCGGATATTCAACGCGCCATTAATGCTAACAACACCGCCGGTGAATTTTTTTTCCATTCGCGCGGATTGGCGTCCGAACAATGAAATAAATTTCACTTCGGCCCCCTTTATTCTTGAATCCGGTCAGGCGTGGCGCCGCCGGGCTCCCCCTTCCGATTTCGCCCAGATATCACGATAGACCAAGACAACCACGTCCATGAAAGTTCTCATCCTCGGAGCCGGCGTAGTCGGTGCCGCAACGGCCTACTATCTTTGCCGCGAAGGCCTCGAAGTCGAAGTCGTAGAGCGCCACTCGGCGGCAGGAATGGAAACAAGCTTCGGCAATGCGGGTGGCTTGTGCCCGAGCTTTGCGGCGCCGTGGGCCGCGCCGGGAATGCCGATCAAGGTATTGAAGATGGCGTTGAAGGCCGATGCTCCGGTGCGCTTTTCGCTTTGGCCGGAATTTGAAAGGCTCCGTTGGACCAGGCGATGGCTGATGGAATGCAATGCGCCGCGATTTCGCATCAACAAACTGCGCATGCAGCGCGTGGCCCACTATAGCCTCGCTTGTCTGAAACAGCTTATGGCCGAAACGCAGATCGCGTTCGATTTTCATGCGGGCGGCGTGTTGCAGCTATTCCAGACCGAAGCGGAGTGCCAGTACGGCAATATTGCCGCCAGCGCGCTGAAGGAATTCGGCATTCCCCACGGTGTGTTGAACGGACGCGATGCGCTGGCGATCGAGCCAGCTTTGCGAGACGCCACCGCCAGGATCGCGGGCGGCCTTCATTTGCCGTCCGATGCCTCTGGTGATAGCCACATTTTCTGCCAGGCATTGACCTCTTGGCTTCAGCGTGCAGGCGTGAAGTTCCGCTTCGATACCGATGTGCGGCGATTGCTGCATGAGGGCGGGCGGGTGGTGGGCGCCGAGTCCTCAGGCGGCATATTGAAGGCCGATGCCACGGTTGTCGCCTTGGGCAACCAGGCTCCGGCATTGCTTGCGCCGCTGGGGATCAAGCTTCCCATCTATCCGCTCAAGGGCTATTCCATTACCGCGCGGGTGACCGATACTGATCAAGCGCCCAATATGTCGGTCATGGATGAACACAATAAGGTAATGATTTCCCGACTGGGCAACAGAATCCGCGCGGCGGGCATGGCCGAACTGGTCGGCCACGACTTGTCATTGAAGGCAGGGCGCAAGGATGTGCTGGTCCGAGCGGTGCGTAGCCTGTTCCCAAATGGCATCGACTACGCGAACGCCACTTTCTGGGCGGGCCTGCGCCCCATGACGCCGGATGGTCCCCCAATACTCGGAATCTCTGGTTGGGACGGGCTGTTTCTCAATAGCGGGCATGGCTCGAACGGCTGGACCCAGGCTTGCGGAACCTCCCGAGTCGTCGCGGATCTGGTGTGCGGTCGCAAGCCTGAAATCGACCTTGAGGGACTCACGATTGAGCGCTTCCGAAGGTAGCATGCCGACTCAATCCAGGACACTCCTGACAGGCATACGCCGATCTACAGGTGGAAATCGCCCGCGGCTTCCGGCTGGTAAAGCACTTTTCTGATCCCGATCCGGCGAGTCCGGTCCGAAATCCTCCAGTCGATGGCATCCCCCTCCTGATAGCCCAGGATGGCGGCGCCGACGTCGGAACAAACGGAGAACTTTCCGGCGCTGCTGTCTGCGTCGTCAGGGTAGACCAGGGCCACTTCCATTTCTTCACCGTCCAGCTGCAGCAAGGCCCGGGAGTTCATCGTGACCACGTTCCGCGCCACCTGCTGCGGCGCGACGACGATGGCTCGCTCAAGTTCATGCTCGAGTTCGACAATAGTCGGCCCTTGCTCGAGCTCTATCAGGCTCTTGAGCCGGGCCTTGTCGATTTCAGTGATGTAGATATCGGTGGAGTCGCCAACGGCGCCCTCGCGCAAGAGCCGGAGATAGCGCCCCGCGGTCATGGAAAACGACTTCAGTGTCGGCGTTTCGCTTTCAAGCAGAAAGCCGGTGCGCAGAAAGGTCTTCAGCGAGCGCGCGTTGTCCGGGTGGATCTTGGCGATGAGCTTCTGGGCCCGCATATCGAGGAAGGCCAGTTTCATGCCTTCGCGGATCGTGCTGGCGCCGAGGTTCCGACCCCAGTTGTCGCAGTCTCCGATGACCAGGACGATCTCGCAGTCCGTGCCGGTCTTGACGAGGCGGACAAAGCCCACCGGGACGTCATGCCGGTCATAGGCCATGAAGAACCGGCCGCCCTGGTTGAACAGATGGGTCAGGATCGGCAGTTGAGTCCGATCGATGGCTTGCTCGATGAAGCGGGAGACATGGCGCGAATCGCTCAGGTAGCAGGTTACGCGCTCATCTTCCAACCAATCCATCAGCGTCAGCGCGTGTGTCCGGGTAATTTCCGGGCACAGCGAAATGAAAGGCTTGTTCATCTTCACCACACTTATTTGTAAAGGATGAAAGCCCTTCATGGCGATGGCCATGACGGTTCTTTCGGCAAACCGCGCATTTTAGGACGGAATGCGGATGGATGCAGGATGATCAGCCTAGCTCCCATACCGCTCCATTTTCCACCGCGCCCGCGGTCCCCGCTGCGTGTACTCGCGCCGGTAATCCGCCGGCGTCAGGCCGAACTTGCGCTTGAAGGCGCGGCGGAAGGCCGCGACATCCAGATAGCCGCAGTCATTGGCAATGTCCTCCACCGAGCGCAGCGTCACCTCCAGCCACATCTGGCTTTTCCGCATCCGTATGTCGGTAAGAAATTCATGAGGCGTGATCGCCAGGTGCAGCCGGAACAGGCGCGCCAGGGTTCTTTCGCTGACGGCCGCATGCTGCGCGGCGTCGCCGATCGTCACCGCTTCCTGTGCATGCGCCAGCAGCCATTGCGCGGCGCGATATAGCGGGCTGTCGCGCGTGAGGCCGCTGACTTTCTCGATCGGCAGCGTCGAGGCGATGAACTGCCGCGCGGGATCGAAGACGAGCTTGTCGCGCGACGCGCCGGCCAGTCCGGCAATCCCGGTGCGTTCCATCAGCTCAAGCACGCAGTCATAGGCCAATGAAGGCGTCCCGGCCAGCAGGATGCGCTCGTTGGCCCAGACAATTGGTTCGTTGGCGATGGCCAGGTCCGGATGGGCGCGGGCGAAGCCCGACTGGTACGCCCACTGCACCGGCGCTTGCATCTTGTCCAGGACGCCTGCCGCCGCAACCAGCCAGACGCCGGTGCCGATAGCGCAGACGTAGCGCTTGTCGGCCACCGCGCTGCGGATTTCGCGCAGCACGGCTTCGTTGGTTGTCACGCTGGCGCGCAGCTGAGGCACCGAGACCGTTTCCAGTGGCGGCACGAAGATGGCGAGCTCCATGGCCAGATCCGGCGCGCCCGGCGGCATGAAGCACAGGTGTTCTGCCTCCGGTTCCCGCGCCGCCATCAAAGGTTCGTAAACGCAGCGCCAGGTCACGACATGCCCGGAGGACTGCCCGCTACGGCTGCGGGCGATGCCGTTCGCGGTGCGGAAAGTATCTATCGCGGCATGGATGGGGCCATTCAGCCTGCCGGCAGGCTGCAGCAGATCCACGTGCAGAGGGTAGTTGTCTGGAGCGGCACCCATGATGTCTGTTTGGAGCGCGGTCTTTCCGCAGAGGATCGAACAAAATCAACACGCAAATATTAGATCAACCGACCCCTCCAAGGAGCCCTACTTGCCTTACGCAACCGCACCCGACGATACCCGCATCTACTACGAAACCTATGGCGACGGCGCGCCGGTCCTGTTCATCCACGGTGGCGGCGGCAACACCCTATGCTGGTACCAGCAAGTGCCATTCTTCGCCGGCACATACAAGGTCATCGTGATGGACCTGAGGGGGTTCAAGAACTCTCCCTGCGCGCCGGAGCGCAACCATCCGCGCCATTACCCCGCGGACGTGCTGGCCATACTGGATCAGGAAGGCATAGGCAAGGTCAACCTTGTGTGCCAGTCGCTGGGCGCATGGGCCGGCCTGCCGCTGGCCGTGAAGCATCCGGAGCGCGTCCAGACGCTGTTCATCAGCGGCTCGCCGACACCCGCCTATTCGCCCGAGACCTGGGAAATCCTGCGCAAGGCCGGCAAGACCTTCGATGACGGTCGCAACGACCTGCGCAGCAAGAGCATAGGCTGGAACCGGAAGAACGTCGACGCCCGGCCCGAGATGCTGCACCTGTATGGCTGCATCAAGGCGCTCAATCCCAAGGGCTTCCTGGCGCTGACCATGCAGGCCGACGACGTCAAGATCCATCCCGCCGAGTTCGAAGGCTACCGCGTGCCGACCTTGATGACGGGCGGCAGCCACGACAATTTCCTTACGCCGGAAAGCCACCATCTGGTCGCGAGGCTGTTGCCCAACAGCCGGGAATACACCTTTGTAGATTCAGGCCATTCTCCGTATTTCGAAACGCCGGACGAATTCAATCGTGTGGTGCTTGAGTTCCTGGATGCGCATAACTAGTTCCTGGTTCCGCAAGGAGGAGACCAAATGCTTGCCATCAAAAAAACACTGAGACTCGGGCTGGCGTGCGCCATGACGCTGGCCAGCTTCGCCGCCATGGCGCAGGCTGGCTATCCGGACCGGCCCATCCGCTGGATCGTTCCCTCGCCGGCCGGCGCGCCTATCGACGCCATCGGACGCAAGCTTGGCGAACTCATGTCCGCGCGGCTCGGCGCGCCCGTCGTGATTGAAAACAAGCCCGGCGCCGGCAGCACCATCGGTGCGACCGAAGTCGCGCGCGCCAAGCCGGACGGCTATACCTTGATGCTGAGCGTGGGCGACGCGCTCATCTCTTCGGTCGTCACCATGAAGGTGCCCTATGACCCGCAGCGCGACTTCACGCTGATCAGCAAGATTGCCGCGTCCGGTCCGGTGCTCATCGCGAACAAAAACTTGCAGGCCGGCGATCTGGCCGGTGCGCTCAAGGAGGCTCGGGCCGCGGAGGTTCCCCTGGCCTATGGTTCGTATGGTCCAGGCTCGTACCCGCAGCTGATCATGGAGAGCTTGGCCAGGCAGTCTTCGGTAAAGTTTATCGAAGTCCCATACAAGGGATCGCCGCCGGCGCTGACCGATCTGCTGGGCGGGCAGTTGGCGTTTACCTTTACTTCCACCAGCATTGCCGCGCCCATGATCGCGGACGGCAAGGTCAAGGCCATCGCCGTCATCGGCGACAGGCGCTCGGCGCTGCTGCCGGAGGTCCAGACCTTCGTCGAAGCGGGATACGACGCCTTCATATTCAAGAACAAGGCCTGGGTCGGCTTGAGCGGCCCGGCAGGCATGCCCGCGGATGTAGTGCAAAGGCTCGCGACGGCGGCGCAGCAGGTGGTGCACGATCCGGAGTTCGGCAAGTATCTGGCAAACATCGGCTTCGATGCCGTGGGCAATTCTCCCGAGGAATTCCTGCGGGAGTACCGGGAGGAATATGCGGTGGTGCCGGGGCTGATCAAGGAGCTTGGCGTGGCAGCGGATTGATCATCGGACGCTTTCGGAATATCAGGCCTGCTGATACGTATTCGATATCAAATATCAAATTCTTAATATTGGACAGCCCCATCAAGCACGCCTAAAGTCATCCGCTGGACCACAAGGCCAGGACCGCCGTCTAGAGCGGCCGGCCATCCACCAAGGAGACTTCCATGCTGCACCGCAGACAAATGTTGACGGCCATGTTGGCCGTCGCGTTGGTTGGCGCCGCCGGCCATCAGGCCGTGGCGCACGCTGAAACTTTTCCCTCGCGGCCGATCAAGTTCGTGGTGCCGTTCGGCCCGGGCAGCGGCACCGATACCTCGGCCCGCTACTTCGCTCGTCAACTGCAGGAACTGACCGGGCAGCCGGTGGTGGTGGAGAACAAGCCGGGCGCCAATGGATTCATCGCGGTGAAGAACGCGCTGTCGGCACCGGCGGACGGGTACACGGTTTTCATCGGCAGCAATTCGACGCTGGCGGTCAATGCGGCGCTGTTCAAGGCGTTGCCCTATGACCCGGTCAAGGATTTCGCGCCGCTGACCATGATGATGCGCTCGCCCGCCATGCTGGCCGTCAGCCCCCAGGCGCCGTACGGCACCCTGAAGGACCTGATCGCCTATGCCCAGGCCAATCCGGGCAAGGTGAATTTCGGCGCGGGGTCGGCGGGCTACCAGCTGATGGGCGAATTGTTGAATGACAGCGCCAGCCTGAAGACGGTCCATGTGCCTTTCAAGGGCGCCGGCGACGCCATCATGGCGGTGGCCGCGGGCACGGTGGACTACACCTTCGCCGAGGTCACCGCAGTGCAGGAACTGGCCAAGGACGGCCGCGTGAAGGTGGTGGCGGTGGCCTCGGACCAGCGTGTCGGGACCTCGCCCGACGTGCCGACGGCGGCGGAGGCCGGCTTGCCGGGGTTCGAGGCCTATACCTGGGTCGGCGCGATGGTCAGCGCCAAGACGCCTGCCGAGCAGACCGAACGCCTGGCTGAGCTGTTCACCCGCATTTCCAAGATGCCAGAAACCCGCGCCTTCTATGAACGCCTGGGCGCCACGCCGATGACGGGAGGCCCCTCGCAGATGCGCGAGTTCCAGCAGAAGGAGATCGCGCTCTGGCAGCGCATCGTCAAGAAGGCGAACGTTCCCCAACAATGAAGGAAGAGGCGGCCATGACGGCACCAGCCCTGCAGAATGTGAAGGTACTCGATCTGTCGCGCGTGCTGGCCGGCCCCTGGGCCGCCCAGACGCTGGGCGACCTGGGCGCCGAAGTGATCAAGGTGGAGCGGCCGGGTACGGGCGACGACACCCGCGCCTGGGGACCGCCTTACGTGACCGATCCGGCGGGGCAGCCCACCGGTGAGTCCGCCTATTACATGTGCGCCAACCGCAACAAGCAGTCGGTCAGCATTGATTTCACCAAGCCGGAGGGGCAGGAGCTGGTGCGGCGGCTGGCGCAGCAATGCGACGTGCTGATCGAGAACTTCAAGACCGGCGGGCTTGCGCAGTACGGCCTGGACTATGCCGCGCTGAGCCAGCTGAATCCCAGGCTGGTGTATTGCTCGGTCACGGGCTTCGGCCAGGATGGTCCATACGCGCACCGCGCCGGCTACGATTTCCTGATTCAAGGCATGGGCGGGCTGATGAGCATCACCGGCCATCCCGATGGCATGCCCGGTGGCGGGCCCATGAAAGTGGGCGTGGCGCTGACCGACATTCTGACTGGGTTGTATGCCAGCACCGCCATTCTGGCCGCGTTGCAGGCGCGCGAGCACACCGGGCGCGGCCAGCATATCGATCTGGCCCTGCTGGACGTGGGCGTGGCGTGCCTGGGCAACCAGGCCATGAACTACCTGTACAGCCAGCAGGCGCCGCGTCGCATGGGCAATGCGCATCCCAACACCCTGCCTTATCAGGATTTCCCGACGGCGGACGGGCACATGATCCTGGCCGTGGGCAACGATGGGCAATTCGCGCGGCTGTGCGTCGCCATCGAACGGCCGCAATGGGCCGAGGACGAGCGCTTTGCGCGCAATGCGGCGCGGATCGCGCATCGCGATGCGTTGATCGAAGGCTTGCGCGCCATCACCGTCACTCGCAGCACGCGCGAGTGGATCGACCTGCTGGAACAGCATGGCGTGCCTTGCGGCCCCATCAATACCGTCGCGGACGTGTTCGAGGATCCCCAGGTCCAGGCGCGTGGCCTGAAGATGAGCATGCAGCACCCGCTGGCCGGTGAAGTGCCGCTGGTCGCCAGCCCCATCCGCCTGTCGGATACGCCGGTGAGCTACCGCCACGCGCCGCCGCAGCTGGGCCAGCATACCGATGCCGTGCTGGCCCGTGTGCTGGGCCTGAGCGCAGAGGCCCTCCAAACGCATCGAATCAATGGAGTCCTGGGATGAGCAGTCTGAATTCACTTGCGTTGCCGCTGACGCGGATTCCGCCCGAAGACGAGGCCTTGCGTCCCGCCGTGCGCGCTTTCCTCCAGGATGCTGTGCGCAATATGCCGGCGCATATCCGGGCGCGTTCCTGGGGCGGCTACGACACCGCCTTCAGCCGCAGCGTCGGCGAACGCGGCTGGATCGGCCTGACCCTGCCGCGCGAGTACGGCGGCGGCGGACGCAGCGCTTTCGCGCGCTATGTGCTGGTGGAAGAGTTCCTCAACGCTGGCGCGCCGGTCGGGTCGCACTGGATCGCGGACCGGCAAAGCGCACCGCTCATTCTCAAGTACGGCACGGAGGCGCAGAAGCGCTTCCATGTTCCCCGCATCTGCCGCGGCGAGTCTTTCTTCTGCATAGGCATGAGCGAACCCAACTCCGGGTCGGACTTGGCCAGCGTGCGCACGCGCGCCGTGCCGAACGACCGTGGCTGGCTGCTCAATGGCCAGAAGATCTGGACCACCAACGCCCATCACTGCCAATACATGATCGCCCTGGTGCGCACCTCGGGCGGGCCGGAGGACCGGCACAAGGGCCTGTCCCAGGTCATCGTCGACCTGTCCCTGCCCGGCGTGACGGTCCGGCCTATCGAGGACTTGTCGGGCGACAGCCACTTTTGCGAAGTGTTCTTCGAAGACGTGCAGTTGGGCGCCGATGCGCTGGTGGGCGCCGAAGGGCAGGGCTGGGAGCAGGTGACGGCCGAACTGGCGTTCGAGCGCAGCGGTCCGGAACGGCTGTACTCCAGCATCGTGCTGTTCGATCAATGGCTGGACTATGCGCGCCTGCCGGCCAATCGCACGCCCTCGGCCCAGCGGCTGGCCGGCAAGGTGCTGGGCCAACTGACGCCGCTGCGGGCCATGTCGGTATCGGTGCAGGAGAAACTGACGCGCGGCGCCAGCCCCATCGTGGAGGCGGCGCTGGTCAAGGAACTGGGCACCACGCTGGAGCAGATGATCCCGGCGTGGATCGCGGAAGACCTGTACTCGCGCGAGGCGGAGGACATACCGGTGGAATTGCTGATGACGCTGAAGTACGTGACGGAGGCCTCACCCTCGTTTTCCTTGCGGGGCGGCACCCGCGAGATCCTGCGCGGCATGATCGCGCGCGGCCTGGGCCTGCGTTGAAGGAGCATGACATGAGCGATAACGATCTGTACGCCGATGCCGCGCGCCAGGTGCTGGCGGACCATTGCACGCCGCAGGCGGTGCGCGATATCGAGGCGGGCGGAGCGTCGGCCCGCCGGCTCTGGCAGCAGTTGGAGGCCGCCGGCCTGGCCGATGCACTGCTCGGTGAAGACGACGGCGGCTCCGGGCTGAACCTGGAACAGGTGTTCGGCGTGCTGGAGCAATGCGGCGCCCACGCGCTGCCCTTGCTGCTGGGTGAAACCATGATCGCACGAGCGCTGCTGCCTGCCACGCAGCGGCCGGCAGGCAGCATCGGCCTGGCGAGCGGGCGGCAACAGGCTGACGGCGCGTGGCAGTGTGCGCTGGTGCGTGGCGGCCGGGTGGCAGACAGTGTCTTGGTGCAGGCTGATGGCGCCTGGCGCCTGCTCGACGCCGGGCAGGCGCGCCGGGAGCCGCACGCGCTCGCGCTGGACGCCGCCATGCGCTGGGAGCCGGCCCAGGTCGCGACCGCGTCGCTGGGGGCGATCGACGCAGCCATCGACGTCCGGACCTTGCAGGCCTGCGTGGTCGCGCCGCAGATGGCCGGCGCGCTGGGCAGCGTGCTGGAACGCACCTTGCAGTACGCCAATGAACGCCAGCAGTTCGGCCGGCCCATCGGAAAGTTCCAGGCCATCCAGCATCAACTGGCCGTCATGAGTGAGCATGTCTGCGCCGCGCGCATGGCGGCGCAGCTGGGCACCCATGCCGAGGGCGTGGCGCCGGACCGGCTGCGGGTCGCGGTCGCCAAGGCGCGCTGCAGCGAGGCGGCGCTGGTGGTGGCCGAGCTGGCGCACGCGGTGCACGGCGCGATTGGCTTTACGGAAGAATATGATTTGCAGCTCTACACGCGCCGCCTGCATGCCTGGCGCCAGACCGCAGGCAGCGAAGCGTATTGGCAGGACGTGGCCGGAGAGGCGCTGTTCGCGCACGCAGGGCCGACCCTGGACCTGGTGCGCGCGATTACCGACGTTCCGGCTTAAGCTGGCTTAGAGGAGATTCTTGCATGGCATTCCTGCAGATAGAACGCGACGGCGGTATCGTCGTCGCCACCATGAACCAGCCGGAGACACGCAATGCGCTGACCGGTAACACCGCCATCGAAGAGATCGTGCAGCTGTGCGCCGACATACGCCAGGACGCGGGCGTGAAGGTGCTGATCCTGACGGCCGCGGGACCGATCTTCAGTTCGGGCGGCAACGTCAAGGACATGCGCCGTTTCTTCGACGACGCGCTGACGCCCGAGCGCATCTGCGAAGAATATCGCCAGGGCATCCAGCGCATTCCGCTGGCGCTGCACGGCCTGGACGTACCTGTGATCTGCGCCGTCAACGGTCCGGCCATCGGCGCTGGCCTGGATATCGCCTGCATGTGCGACATCCGCATCGCCGCCGACACGGCCACCTTCGCCGAGAGCTTCGTGCGCGTCGGCATCGTGCCGGGTGATGGCGGCGCCTGGCTGCTGCCGCGCGCGGTGGGCATGGCCCGGGCTAGCGAAATGGCCTACACGGGCGAGGCCATCAGCGCGCAGGATGCGCTGGCCTTCGGTCTGGTCAGCCGGGTGGTGCCCGCGGCGGAGCTGCTGCCGACCGCCAAGACGCTTGCCGCGAAGATCGCCGCCAATCCGGGCGGCGCCATGCGCATGACCAAGCGTTTGCTGCGTGAAGGCCAGCAAAGTAGCTTGGCATCCTTGCTGGAACTGTCCGCCAGTTATCAGGCACTGGCACACAAGACTGCGGAACACCGCGAGGCAGTCACTGCCTTCATTGAAAAGCGCGCGCCGCGGTTTTGAGTCGCGGCACGGTCGTTGGCGTGATGAGCCGGCAGTCCAGGGTTGGGGTCTCTTTGGCTTACTGCTTGCCCATATACGTCAGCGCGGACGCCACCAGTGCCCGCACGCCAACGCGCAGCGCGCTTTCATCAATGGCGAATTCCGGCGAATGGTTGGGCGCGCCGCTCTTGTCGCCGAATGGCGAAGCGTTGATGAACCAGAAGACCGACGGCACCTTGCCGCTGACGCCATAGGCGCCGAAGTCCTCGCTGCCGGTCGAGGGGGCTGGCAATTCCGTCACCTTGTCTGTCCCCGCGGCCTGTTGCCATGCCGGTATCAGGTCGCGGGTGAGGGACTTGTCGTTGTCCACGACTTCGTAGCCCGTGTATATGTTTACCTTCGCGTTCAGGCCGTAGGCTTGCGCGATATGCTCGGCCCGCGCGCGGATGGCCTCGTGCACGATGCGCTGGTTCCGCGACGACAGCGAGCGCACGGTGCCTGCCAGCTCGGCGTTTTCGGGCAGGATGTTCGGGCGCCGCCCGCTTTGCAGCATGCCGATGGACAGCACTGTGACGCCGTCGGATTGGTCCACCTTGCTGCTGGTGATGCCTTGCAGCGCCAGCGTCAGTTCGGCTGCCGGCACAAGCGCCGGATTGGCCGTCCATGGCCTGCCGCCATGACCGCCCTTGCCATGCAGCGAGATTTCAAAGCGGTCGCCGCTGGCCATGGTGGGGCCGGCCCGGTAGGAGATGGTGCCATTGGGGGCGCCAGCGCCTATGTGCTGGCCGAAGACCACATCCACTTTAGGATTCTCCAGCACGCCCTGCGCAATCATGGCCTGCGCGCCACTGGGCTCCTTGTCCGGCCCCCATTCCTCGGCCGGCTGGAACAGGAAGACGATGGTGCCGGGCAGTTCCTCGCGCATGGCCGACAAGGCCTTGGCCGCGCCCAGCAGCATCGCCACGTGTGTGTCGTGGCCGCAGGCATGGGACACCGACACCTGCTCCCCGCGCCAGGTAGCCTTGGCTTGGGAGCGGAACGGCAGGTCATTGCGTTCCTCGACGGGCAGGGCGTCCATGTCGGCGCGCAGCGCCACCACGGGCCCCGGCTTGCCGCCCTTGAGCACCGCTTTTATTCCAGTGCGCGCTATCCCGGTCTCGATGGTGATGCCGGGCATGGCGCGCAAGGCATCGGCGATGTACTTCGCCGTTTCGGTCTCCTGGTACGACAGCTCTGGATGCTGGTGGATGTGGCGCCGCCATGCGATCACGTCGGGCTCGGTCTGGTCGGCCCGTTGCAGGCCGTTCTGCAGCAGGTCGGCGCCGGAGGCGGAGACGGGCGAGGCCAAGACCATGCCTAGCGTCAATCCGAAACAGGTGGCGAGAAGCCGGGAGGGTACGGTCATGCCTTGCTCCAATCGAGTGGTCGCCTCGGACCCGGGCGAGGGGAGGAATGCTCAGCTTCGCGCGCAGGCCGCGATGGCGCGTGCGACGTGATCGATATTGCCGTCGGTCAGGCCGGCGACGCATAGCCTGCCGGACTTCAGCAGGTACACGGCATGCTCGCGGCGCAGCGATTCCACCTGCTGAGGGCTGAGCCGCATGTAGCTGAACAATCCTTGCTGCCGCTCGATATAGTTCCAGACATCGGGTTCGCCAGTCAGTTGCGCCAGCGTGTCGGACAGGCGCGCGCGCAGGCCCACAAGCCGCACGCGCATCTGTTCAAGCTCTTCGGCCCAGAGTTGCCGCAGCTCGGGATCGTTCAGGACGGAAGCAACCAGAGCAGCGCCAAAAGTGGGAGGTGTTGAGTAGTTGCTGCGTATCAGCAGTTTGAGTTGGCCCAGCGCGCGATCCGCGGCGGCTTCGTCGTGGCACACGATACTCAGCGCGCCGCAGCGTTCGCCGTACAGGGAGAAGTTCTTCGAGAAGGAACTGGCGACCAGGCACTCCACGCCGGCGCGCGCCATCGCCCGGATGGGCTCGGCGTCCTCGTCCAAGCCTAGTCCGAATCCCTGGTACGCCAGGTCGAAAAATGGAATCAGCCCTCGGCGCGCAAACAGCTCGGTCAGTACCTGCCACTGATCTGGAGACAGGTCCACGCCCGTGGGGTTGTGGCAGCTGGCGTGCAGCACGACGATGGCGCCGGCCGGCAGGGCCTGCAACGCGGCATGCATCTGCGCGAAGCGCACGGTGGCGGTCGCGGCGTCGTAGTAGGGGTATTCATGCACCGTGAAGCCGGCCTGGCGAAAGATCTGGTCGTGGTTCTCCCAGGTCGGATCGCTGACCCAGACCGCTGCGTCGGGGCAGGTACGGCGCAGCAGGTCGGCGCCGAGCCTCAAGGCGCCGGTGCCGCCTACACTTTGCGCCGTCACGACGCGCTCCGGCGACGGGCCATCGGCGCCGAGAACCAGCGATCTGGCGGCGTTGCGGTATGACGCCGAGCCGGGAATGGGCAGGTAGGGATGCGGCTTGCCCGCCTGGATGAGCGCTGCGCGCGCCTGGCGCACGGCGCGCATGACGGGGATACTGCCGTCCGCGTCAAAGTAGGTGCCGATGCTGAGACTGACCTTGTGGGGAGCGGGGTCGTTCTGGAAGGCTTCAACCAGGGCGAAGATCGTGTCGCCGGCCGCAACGGGCAGGGGAGAGAATAGAGACTGCATGGAACTGCCTCATGAGGAAGATGCGGCCGTGGCCGGCCAGGATGTCAGCGCGATGCCTGAATCTGCACCACCAGGGTGCCGATGCCCTCGATCGTTGCGCTGATTTCGTCGCTGATCTGCAGGAAAGTGCCTTGTGGCGCGCCCACGCCGGCGGGCGTGCCGGTCAGCACCAGATCGCCGGGCTCCAGCGTCATGATGCGGCTCAGGGTCACCAGCTGTTCGCGGATGTCGAAGACCATGCCGCTGCTGCGGGCGTCTTGTTTGAGCTGGCCATTGACGCTGAGCTTCATGCCCAGGTCCATGGGATTGGGGATGAACGCCGCGGGCACCAGCCTGGGGCCGAGCGGGCAACTGGTGTCATGCGCCTTTCCTGCCACCCAGTCCAGCTTGTAGAAGGTGTCGGGCGCTTTGTTGAGGTCACGGGCCGACATGTCCACGGCTACCGTATACGCCGCCACATGGTCGAGCGCGTCTTCCAGGCTCACGTTCCTGGCGGTCTTGCCTATCACCAGCGCCAGCTCGATTTCCCAGTCCAGGCGCTGGCAGCCTATGGGCATGTGTACCGTCGCGCCCTCGCCGACCACGGCCTGGCGGGGCGGCTTGAAGAAGAAAAACAGGCGCTGCGCGGATTTGTCCGCGGCATTCGGCACATTCATTTCCGCCAGGTGATCATGGTAGTTGGCCCCGGCGCAGAGCACCTTGCCGGGATACTGCAGCGGCGCCAGGTGGCGGACCGGCCCGGCGACTTCGTGGCCCGCGAGCGCGGCGCGGCGCGCGGCCGCCAGTTCCAGCAGCGCCAGCGAGCGCGTCCAGTCCTCGAAGAGTTCCCGCACGGATGCATCCAGCGCCGGCAAGTCCAGGACCCGCGCGCAAGTGGCCAGCGGATAGTGGCTGCCATCGATCTCCAGGCAGGCAACGGGACGCGAGGCGACGTCGAGAGTGGTCAATGCAAACATGGGTGTTGGTCCGGTGATAAGGGAGAGAGGGGGGGCGTCGCTCAATCGACTACGAAGCCGGACTGAGCCACCGTCTCGCGCCATTGGTCGAGCTGTTCGCGCGCCAGCGTATCGACCGCTTGAGGCGTGCCGCCGGCCGGCCGCATGCCGAGCTCGGCGATACGTCTGGCCACATCCGGGAGCGCGAGAATTTCGTTGACTGCTGAATTCAGCTTGTCGATGACCGGCTCCGGCGTGCCAGCCGGCGCATACAGCCCCGCCCAGCCCGAGGTCTCCAACTCGCCCAGCCCCAATTCGCGCATGGTCGGGGTTTGCGGCAGCGCCGGTTCGCGCTGCGCGCTGAAAGTCGCCAGGACGCGCAGCTTGCCCGCCTGCGCCAGCGGGACCACTTCGCCCGCGTCCATCACAATGGCATTGATATGGCCGCCCAGCAGCGCCGTGACGGCGTCCTTGCCGCCTTTGAAGGCGATGTGCTCAAGCGGCGTGTCCAGACGCTTGGCCAGCGATACGCCCAGGAAATGCTGCAGGCTGCCGGTGCCGGATGTGCCGTAGAACGTCTTGCCCGGATTCTGTCTGGTCCAGGTTTGGAAATCCTGGAACGAGGTGATGGGACTGTCCGCCGCGACGGCGAGCACGATGTCCCAGCTCACCAGCTGAGTGACCGGCTTGAGGTCGGTGAAAGGGGCGTAGCTGAGCTGGCGGAACAGGTGCGGGTAGAGGAAGATGGCCACGCCCGGCGCAACCAGCAGGCTGTTGCCGTCCGGCGCCGCGCTCTTTACCGCCTGAATGGCGATGCGCGTCTGTGCGCCGGGGCGGTTCTCCACCACCACGGGCCGGTCCACATGGCTGGGTAGCTTCTCCGCCACGATCCTGGCGATGGTGTCGAACGATCCGCCGGCGGGCAGGCCGACAACGAGCTTGGCGGGCTGCTGCTGCGCATGGCCCGAAGCCGCCATGAACAGGCCGGCCAGCGCCAGGTACTTGAGTCGGGTGAGAAAGGAGGTCCCACCAGGCATGGCTGTCTTCATCTTGTCTCCACGGTCTTTTTATTTGAGCTGACCCTGGCCAGGATTGTAGATGCCTGGTGAAAACCGTCTGATGAAGATTCGTCATCGGGTGAAAACCAATAGGAATTTCAATTCCGCGTATCTTCGGGGCTGGCCTCAACGGCCGACCACGCCTCCACCCGATTGCGCCCCGAATGCTTCGCCCGGTATAGGGCCTGATCGGCCTTGGCCATGACTTTGTCGATGTCGGGATCATCGGACGGCCATAGCGCGATGCCGATGGACACCGTGACTTGGCCCACTCCTTGCGGCATGACATGGCTTGCCGTCGCTGACCGGATGCGTTCGGCCACCTTTGCAGCGGTATTGCGCGAGGCGTCCGGCATCAGGACCAGGAACTCTTCGCCGCCGACGCGGCACGGTGCGTCTTCCGCCCGGATGCAGGTCCTGAGGATGCCGGCCAGCGCGATCAGCACCTGATCGCCGGCCGCATGCCCGAAGGTGTCGTTCACGAGCTTGAAGTGGTCCAGGTCCAGCGCGAGCGCCGCGAAAGGCTGTTGTGTCCGCAGCAGCGCGGCGACCTGCAGCGCCAGGCCCCTTCGATTGATGAGGCCGGTCATGGGGTCGGTGATGGTGTCGGAACTCAGCTTGTCGATGCGCCTGGTCTGGGAATTCTGGCTCATGGTTACAGCGTTTCTGAGCCGTGCCGCCTCGTAGTACCAGCCCTTGATCTTGCCGAGGTCGCTACCCGAGGCGCCGGGCTGGTCCCGTTCGATGACCTGCGCCAGTTCCTCCAGGGGCCTGGAGATCCAGCGACCCAACAGATAGATGACCAGGAACATGATCAGCCCCACCGGCAGGGCGTAGAGCACGATCCTGCTGGTCAGGCTCTGCAGCGGGCGCAGCGTTTCGTCCAGCGGGCGCTGCGCCACTACGCCCCAGCCGCCATGCTTGAGCGCGGCGTATCCGGCCAGCAGGTGCGTGCCGCGGGTGTTGACCACGGGCATCGCCCCGGTCTCGCCTCGCAGCACCGCTTCGACCGCCGGGTTGCTCCTTTCGCTGGTGCCGATGCGTTCCTTGTCCTTGTGATAAATGATGTTCCCGTCGCCATCGATGACATACAGGTAGGAGCCGTCGCGGTAGAAATGATCGCCCACCAGCTTGTCGAACTCATTGCCTTGCCGCAGGGGCAGGGCGGTGATGATGGTGCCGGCAAAGGCGCCAGCGGCATCCTGGTAGGGTTCTGAAAAGGCCAGTATCAGGTTGCCCGCCATGCCCACATAGGGCGTCGAGATCTGTCCCGTCAGCCTTTGCGGACCGGCTGCCAGTTGCTGCCGGGCCAGCGGCTTGCCCTCGAAGTCCGGATTGGCCGGGGCGGTGGCCAGGACGGTGCCGTTCTTGTCGGCGATGGCAGCGGTCATGGCCCCGTCGGTCTGATGGACGAGGCGGGTCAGTTCGTCCTCCATGGCGGACTTGGACCCCAGCAGGCCGGGCGCGCGTTCGGCGGAGAGGATCAGCTGCCGCTGTATGGATTCGATGTAAAGGTCGGTGACCTCGGCCAGCTTGACCGCGTAGGCCCGGTTGGCCTCGAGGGTGTTGGCGATGAGCTGTTCGCGCTGGACCAGGTAGGCCGCATACAGCGTGTTGACGAAGGCAATGATTCCGCTGGCGAGCGCCAGCACGGTGACCAACCGGCGCAACTTCAGTCTGGGCATCGCTGCAGGGGTCAATGCGGAGCTCCTTCAATAATTCTCTGACCATTGAATCGGGGCCTGCTGCGCCCGGCCATGCCTGCGCGCGTACGGAACTTCAGTTTTGCGGCTAGCCTGCGGCAAGTCAAGAATCGCGTGGGTGGGGGGCTGCCGATAGCGCTTCGATCAGGTGCAGTATGAAGGCGTCCGTCGCCTCGGGCAGCCGGGCGTTGCTGGCGGTCTGCACCTGCAGCGTGCGTTCGGCGAACACGGCTTGCTGCAACGCCACGGCCACCAGCGCGCCGCTGCGCAGCGGTTCGGCGAGCGTGATCTCGCCCGCAAGCGTGACGGCGTGTCCAGCCTCGACGATGGCGCGGATGACCGATGACGAGTTGCTGGAATAGGCAATATCGAAGGGCGGCCCGTCGCCGCCGGCCGCCGAGTTGTCGAACAGCAGGCGCACGGTGGTGCCGGAGTCCGTCAGCGCGATCGGGTAGCGGCGCAGGTCATCCAGCGACACGCTGGCGCGCCTGGCCAGGGGATGGCCAGGGACCATGATGGCGCGCACGGGCGAGACGATTTCGTAGCGCACGGCGATGCCGCTGCCCGCGTTCAGGCTGAAGGCCAGGCCCAGGTCGATACTGCCGTCGCGCAGGCGTTGCGTTACCACGCCGGGCGACGCAATGTGCACCTGGAACGCGACGTCGGGGCATAGGGCGCGGTAAGCGCCCAGGATGGCGGGCAACACGTTGCGTGCCACGGCCTCGTTGGAGCCGATGCGGATGGTGGTCAGTTCCGCGCGACGCAGGCTGCGGATATCGCGCAGCACGTGTTCGGCATCCATGGCGACACGGCGCACATGGTCGGCCAGCATTTCACCAGCCCGGGTCAGTTCCATGCCGTGCGGGCGGCGCTCGAACAGGGCAGCGCCGCAGTCATCCTCCAGTTTGGCGACTTGCCGGCTGATTGCCGAGGGCGCTACGTGCAGGGTTGCGGCGGCGTCCTTGATGCTGCCTGCGCGTACGACTTCGAGGAAATAGCGGTGCGCGGCGCTGAGCATGTGAGGATTCTCAAAATGACAATTGGCGTGCTAATTATTGATATTGATTGCCTCAAAAGCAATTCATAGAATGGGCCGACCAGGGCCGCCAGGACACAAGGGCTACAGACCCGGCCGGCGGCTCTTCAACCAAGGGGAATCGCATGGCTACTGTTGTTTGCAAATCGGGCCGCGCCGTCACGCGCCCGCAAGGACTGGGCTTTCTGAAGGGTGCCTTCGCCGCGCTTGCGCTGTCGGCGGCGGCGGGAGCGGGGGCGGCGGATTTTCCGCAGCGTTCGCTCCAGCTGATCCTGTCATTCCCGCCCGGCGGCGCCACCGACGTCCTGGCGCGCGAGCTGAGCCAGAAGCTGGGAGACACGCTGGGCCAGTCCGTGGTGGTGTTGAACCGGCCCGGTGCGGGCGGTTTGATCGGCATGCAGGCAGCCGCGCGTTCCGAGGCCGACGGCTACACGCTGTATATCTCGTCGGTGATGTCCAATTCCATCTACGAGGCCCTCAACGGCAAGCAGCAGGTGTCGCTGGACGGCGATTTCGACGCGGTGGGCGCGATAGCGAGCGCTCCGCACATCCTGGTTACGCCGGCGACGCTGGGTATCAAGGACTATGCCAGCCTGGTGGCCTATCTGAAGGCGGCGCCGGGCAAGTACAACTACGCGTCGATGGGCGCGGGTACGCTGTCGAACCTCGAGGGCGAGATCTTCAAGGAGCAGGCCGGGGTGGATGCGTTGCAGATCCCTTACAAGGGCAGCAGCCAGGCCCTGCCCGAGGTGATTTCGGGCGCGTCGGTATTCATGTTCGACAGCGTGACGAGCTCGCTGCCGCACAAGCAGGGCGGCCGCATCGACGTGCTGGGGGTGGCTTCCGCCAAGCGCCTGCCCGTCATGCCTGACGTGCCCACGCTCAAGGAGCTGGGTGTGCAGGGCCTGGAGGCCGAGAATTTGTTCGCGCTGATGGCGCCCAAGGGGACCCCCAAGGACAGGCTGGACGTCGTGGCGCGCGCGCTGGCCCGGGCGCAGGCCGATGCAGGGTTCCGCAAGGCCATCGAGGCACAGGGCTTTCAGATCAGCGAGATCCCGGCCAAGACCCTGCCGCAGTTCATCCTGGACCAGCAGGCATTCTGGCGCGACAAGGTCAAGGCCTTGAACATCACCGCAGGCAAATGATCGGACTCCCATGCCCATACCCAACGATCCCTTCTGGCAGCTTCCCTACTCATCGCAACGCATGCCGGTGCTGGCGGACAACGTGGTCAGCACGTCGCAGCCGCTGGCCAGTTCAGCCGGCCTGCAGATGTACGCGCGCGGTGGCAACGCCATCGACGCGGCGCTGGCTACCGCCATTGCGCTGACGGTCGTGGAGCCGTGCATGAATGGCATCGGCGGCGATATGTTTGCGATCGTCTGGCATGGCGGCCGCCTGCATGGGCTGAACGCGTCCGGGCGCGCGCCGGGCGCCTGGGAGACGGCCAGGTTCGCGCATCTGGATGGCATGGACTCCATCGGCTGGGGTAGCGTGACGGTGCCCGGCGTCGTATCCGGTTGGCGCGCGATCTGGGAGAAATTCGGTTCACTGCCGTTCGAGGACCTGTTCGAGCCCGCCATACGCTATGCGCGGGACGGCTACCTGGTCTCACCCACGGTGCATCGCCAGTGGCAAAAACAGGTGCCGCGCCTGAGCGGGCAGCCGGGCTTCGCCGAGTCCTTTGCGCCAGGCGGCCGCGCGCCCTTGCCGGGAGAGCGCTTCCACAGTCCGGGCCAGGCCGCCACGCTGGAGAGCATCGCCCGCAGCAAGGGCGAAAGCTTCTATCGCGGCGAATTGGCCGCGGCGATCGCCGCCCATGCGCGCAACACGGGCGGTTACATCACCGAGGCCGACATGGCGAGTCATACGGCAGACTGGGTCGAGCCGATAGGCATGCGCTACCGCGACCTGGAACTGTTCGAGATCGGTCCCAATGGCCAGGGTATCGGCGCATTGATGGCCCTGGGCATGTTGGAGCACTTCGACCTGGCGGCCTGCGGCCGCGACAGCGGCCGCGCGCTGCACTTGCAGATCGAAGCCATGCGGCTGGCCTTCGCCGACCTGTACGAGCACGTCGGGGATCCGGCCCACATGAAGGTGTCCTGCGCCCAACTGCTGGATCCCGCCTATCTGGCCGAAAGAGCCAAGCTGATCGATCCGGGCCGGGCGGGCGAACCGCGGCCCGGCAATCCGCACAGCGGCGGTACGGTGTATCTGACCGCTGCCGACCGGCATGGCACCATGGTGTCGTTCATCCAGTCCAACTTCAAGGGATTCGGTTCCGGCGTGGTGGTGCCGGGAACGGGCATCGCCATGCAGAACCGGGGCTGGGGCTTTTCCACGAAGGCTGGGCATCCCAACGTGGTGGCGCCGGGCAAGCGGCCGTTCCACACCATCATTCCCGGTTTCCTGATGAAGGGTGGGCAGCCCTTGATGAGCTTTGGCTTGATGGGCGGTTCCATGCAGGCGCAGGGTCATCTTCAAGTCACCAGCCGGCTGGCCGATTTTGGCCAGAACCCGCAGGCTGCCAGCGACGCGCCGCGCTGGCGCATCAAGGACGACAACGTCGGCGTGGCGGTGGAATGGAATTGCCCGCCCGAAGCCATCGAGCAGCTGCGCGCCTTCGGCCACAAGGTAGACGTTGCGCCGCGCTTCGATCTGGAGTTCGGCAGCGCGCAGATGGCCATGCGGCTGGAGCAAGGGGGATATCTGGCCGCGTCGGACCATCGCAAGGACGGCTACCCGACAGGCTATTGACGCCGCCCGCTTGACCGGCGTTTGGTCGACGCAAATCCGCGTTTCGTCGAAAAAGGCGTGATATCTCCCCAGTCGCCGACGACAATCGGCTCGTTTCCGATTTGAGTCGGCGCGGCAGAGCGGCCCAACCCCGGCGCCGGCCTGAAGGCCGCGCCGAGCGCGTCAGCGCATAGCCACCGCGCGCCGCAGCCGCTGCGTAGCGACCCTACCCAGCACGACGGAAGCGACGCCGTTGTTGAACGCCACCTCTGTCTGCGCGCCGGGAAGCTGCGACAGATGAGAGACGTGCTCCAGATTCATGATGACGGACCGGGACAGGGCGCAGAAGGGCGGGCAAGGCAACTGGGCCGCGAGGCGCTTGAAGGTGATATGCATCAGCTCGTTCGCGTGGGTGGCGCTGCAAAGCAGCACGTAGTCGCCCTGGGCCTGCGCCAAGGTCAGTTCCTGGACCTTGATGAGCCTGGTGCCATTACGCGTGCGCAGCGTCAGGTGGCCGCTGGCGCGCGGGCGCAGCCTTGCCAGCGTCTGTTCGAGCCGGTCCGGCCGTACCGGCTTGAGCAGGTAGTCGACAGCCTGGACGTCGAAGGCGCGGGCCGCGTAATCGCTGTGCGCGGTGACGAAGACGACGGCGGGCGGGGCGTCCAGTTCGTTCAGCAGATCGAAGCCGGTACCGGCAGTCAGTTCGATGTCCAGGAACAGGGCATCGGGGCGATGCTCGCGGATCAGGGCCCGCGCCTGTTCAAGGGTGGCAGCTTCGCCCGCGACCTGAACGTCGGCCGAGGCTTCGAGCAGCCGGCGCAAGTAGCGCCGCGCCGGGGCTTCATCGTCAATGACAAGCACGCGCAGCATTTTCCTCCTTGGCGCCGTGGTGTGGCGGGTATAGTCGTCCGGTCTGGCACGCGGGTAAATATAAGGCCTATGCAGTTTCCAGAGAACCCTTTGCCCCTCCGGAGGGCGCGTCCATGAAGTTCATTCCCATCAGCCAGGGCTTGAGTCCCGGCGAGTCCTCGCTCGGCTTCTGGCGGGCGCAGACCTTGGGGTGGCTGTTTCTGGCGGTGGTGGGCTTTTTCATCCGGCTGGCGATATTCGCCAATGCCAATGCGGCCTTCTGGCTGACGGTGGCGCTGGAGCCGCTGGCATACGTCCTGACCAGCGCGGCGGCCGTGCTGCACGGCCGCCGTGCGGGCAAGGGCGATCCGCCCCTGCTGGTCCTGGTCTGCGCGGTGCTGTTCTGCCTGACTGCCTCGGCCCTGCTGGCGTCGATCGCCTACGGCATTCACGGCCTGTTCCTGCCCGGCGCGATCCGGGTGCTGCCGGGTAACCAGTACCGCCTGGGTTTTCTCTATTACATGGGCATGCTGTCGATCTGGACGCTGATCTACTTCGGCGTATCGGCCGAGCTGAGCGCGCGTACCGAACGCCTGTCGAAGATGAAGGCGGAAACGCGCTCCCTGAAGTTGGAACTGGAACATCTGCAAATGCAGATCGAGCCGCATTTCCTGTTCAACTCGCTCAACACCATCGTGGCCGAGATCGCGGAACGTCCCGCCATCGCGGAGGAAATGACCCGCAGCCTGGCCGAATACCTGCGCTATTCGCTGGACCGGCGCGGACGCGGCCTGTCCAGATTGGAAGAGGAGATCGAAGCTGCCGAGGCCTACGTACGCATACAGGCGCTGCGTTTCGACAAGCAGCTCGAACTGCGCTGCCAGATCGATCCGGCCACGCTGGCGATCAGCCTGCCGCACATGACGCTGCAGGGCTTGGTGGAAAATGCGATCAAACACGGCATGCGCTCGGAGCGTGGGCATTTCCCGATCGGCATACGCACGCGCTTGCAGGGCGAGGAGTTGCTCATTGAAGTGGATAATCCCGGCCGGCTGCACGCGCCCTTCGATCTGGCCAAGGGCGGGAGCGGACTGGGGAATCTGTGCCGCCGCTTGGCGCTGAGGTATCCGGACAGGCACGAATTTCTGCTGGAACAGCGGGGGGAAAGAACCGTCGCACAGATCCGGCTGCGCGGCGCTCCCGAGCCGGCGTAGCGTCTTGCCGGCGGGGCCGCGTTCAGCGGTGCGCCGGGAGCAGGATGCCGATCAGGCGGGTATCGATTTCATCCATGGCAGGTCCGGATTTCAATGTTCCCGGAACAGCCGGCCGTAGCCGTCCATCCGGTCGTCGATCCCCGCCAGCCGCAAGCAATGCCACATGCTGGCCTGATTGCTGCCGATGACGGGCTTGCCCAGCCTGGCCTCCAGGCGTTCGATGACGGCGGTGGAGCGCAGCGCGCCGCAGCTGATGAAGACGGCGTCCGCATCGGGCCGGTCCACGGCGCAGGCGAATTCGTACAGATAGTCGGGCGAGACGCGGTTCATGGTTTCGTCATCGGGCAGGGCCAGGCCCTGCAGCGAAACGACTTCGTGGCCGGCGCCTTCGAAGCAGGCGCGCTCCAGCGCGTTGACCTCGTCGTCATACGCGGTCGCAATGGCCAGGCGGCGGGCGCCGACCGCGGCCAGCGCCGCCGCGACGCCATCCAGCAGCGTGGTCGCGGTCGAGCCGGGCCGGGCCTGCGCCAGCAGCGTGCGCACTTTGTCGTTGCCGATCACGAAGCTGCCGGCGGTGCAGTTGTAGCAGAGCACATCGATATCGCGGCGGCCCGGAACCAGGCTGTCCAGGGCCTGGCGCAACCCGCCTTCCATGCCGGCCAGGCTTTGCACGGAGCAGGCCGTCGCCATCGGCACGCGGCCGAAGCTCAGGCCCACGCCCTTGGGCGCCATGGCGTGCATTTCTCCCTCGGTCAGGCCGGCGTTGGCCACGCACAGGAAGGCGATGCGTGCCCGGGGGTAGGGGCCAGCGTCATAGCGGACGGGGTTCATTCCGTCATCCCCGCGGCATCGAAGCACTCGCGTATGGTCGTGGTCGCCTTGACGAAGTTGGGGTGGCCGACCATGGTGTAGTCGCGCGGCCGCGGCAGGTCGATGTCGACGGACAGCGCCACGCGGCCCGGGCGCTTGCTCATCACCACCACGCGGTCGGACAGGAACACCGCCTCCGAGATGCTGTGGGTAATGAACATGACGGTCTTCTTGCTTTCCAGCCAGACCCGTTGCAGTTCCAGGTTCATGGCTTCGCGCGTCATGGCGTCCAGGGCGCCGAAGGGCTCGTCCATCAGCAGGATGTCGGGGTTGTGGATAAGCGCGCGGCACAGCGCCACGCGCTGCTGCATGCCACCGGACAGCTGGTGCGGCAGGCATTGCTCAAAGCCTTCCAGCCCGCTGAGTCTGATCAGTTCGCGCAGCCGGGCCTCGTAGCGCGCCGCGGGCAGCTTGCGCATCTCCAGCTGCAGCGAGATGTTCCGGGCGACGTCGCGCCACGGCAATAGCGCTGCGCGCTGGAACACGATGCCGACGTTGGCGCCTGGTTCCGTCACGCGCTCGCCCAGCACGCGGATCTCGCCGGCGGAGGGCGGCGTCAGGCCGGCGACCGCCCGCATCAGCGTGCTCTTGCCGCAGCCGGACGGGCCGAGCACGGACAGGAACTGGCCTTCGGGTATGGCAAGGTCGATGCCGTCGACCGCGACGTAGGAACCGAAACGCTGGACCATGCCGCGGATGTCGATGGCGGTATCGGGCGCGCCCGCTTCCGGGGCGAGCGCCAGGGCTGCGTGGTGTGCCATGTCTATTCCCTGTTGTAGTCGTTGGTGTAGAGCGCGCTGGTCGGGAGCGGGCTGGCGATCTGGTTCGACTGCACGAACTGGTCGACCATGGCCTGCCAGTCTTTTTCCGAAGAGACGCCGAACGGCAGCCCTTTGGTGTTGGGCGTGCCGGCTGCTTGCAGCGAAAGCTGCAGCTGGCGCACCAGTTGATCGCGGTTGCGCGCCTGTTCCGGCCGCTGGCGCACCAGGGCGTCGACCGCGGCGGCCGGATCAGCCTGGGCCGCCTCATAGGCCTTGCGCGTGGCGCGCAGGAAGCGGCGCGCGGTGTCGGGGTTGGCCGCCAGCCATTTGGTATTGGCTGCCAGCCCGCCTTCCAGCGCGTTGACGCCGAAGTCGGCATAGAAGAAGTAATGCACCTTGGCGCCCTGCGCTTCCAGCGGGGGGATGTGGAAGTAGGTCACGCCGGTGATGGCGTCCGCGCGCCGTTGCAGGAACAGGGCGGTCTTGGTGCCCACGGCGGGCGCGATGACGGTGATCTTCTTCTGGTCCACTCCGTTCAGGGCGGCCAGCACCGGGAACATCTGCGCCGTCGATTCGGCCGCGCTCATGCCCAGCACTTTTCCTTCCAGGTCCTTGGGCGCGCGCACCGGCGCGTCCGCATGGCTGATGATGACCATGGGGGAGCGCTGGTGCACGGCGAAAACGGCTTTCAGCGGCATGCCCGCGGCGACGCCCTTGAGCATGGTGCCGTAATCCATGAAGCCGATGGGATCGATGCCTTGCGCCACCAGCTTGGCGGTATTGCTGGAGCCGCTGCCTTCGCCGATGCTCAGGTCTATGCCTTCGGCCTTGTAGAGGCCTTTGTCGATGCCGTAGTACAGCGGCGCGTGCGTGCCGTAGATGCTGTAGTCCAGGCGCAGGCTCAATTTCTCTTGTGCGTTGGCTGCGCCTGCGGCCAGCAGGCAGGCCAGGGTCCAGCCAAGTCGGGTCGTGAATTTCATGATGGTGTCTCCGGAGGGCGGGGTCAGACAGCGGGCAGGGCGTCGCTGCGCACGCTGATGTGCCAGGGGATCAGGAAGCGTTCGGAAAACTCGACCAGGTAGTAGAAGACCAGGCCGATGAGCATGAGCGCGACCAGCACGGCGAATAGCAGCGTGGTGTCCAGGTTGGCGTTGGCCGACAGCAGCACGTAGCCCAGCCCGCTTTCCGCGCCCACCCATTCGCCCACCACCGCGCCCACGGTGGCGAAGGCGATGGCGACCTTCAGGCCGGAGAAGATCTGCGGCAGCGCATACGGCAGCCGAATGCGCAGAAAGGTCCGCAGGGCGCCGGCCCGCATCGAGCGGGCCAGGTCGTTCAGGTCCGCGTCCACCGAACGCATGCCCGCCACAGTGCTGACCACGATGGGGAAGAAGGCCACCGAGAAGGCGATCAGGATCTTGGGGAACAGGCCCAGGCCGAACCAGATGATGATGAGCGGCGCGACCGCCACCTTGGGAAACGCCTGCGAAACCACCAGCAGCGGCATGATGGCGCGCTCCAGCGGGCGCGACCACACCAGCAGGATGCCCAGCGGTATGCCGACGGCGATGCTCAGCAGAAAGCCGCCCAGCGTTTCGACGGAGGTGACCCAGCTGTGATGGCCCAGGAACGCCGAGTCAGTCCACAGCCGTTCGAGCACGCTCAGCGGCGGCGGCAACAGATAGGCCGGCAGGCCGAACAGCGGTATCGAGACGTGCCACAACAGCAGCACCCCGATGACCGCGATGGTTGGATACATCCAGTTCTTCAACACGGCAATTCCCCTTGTATGTTGTTGGCGCGCCGCTTTTGGTAGTCAGGTGTCGATTTCGATCAGCTCTCGCGGATAGCGGGTGAGCACTTCGCAGCCGTCCTCGGAGACGGCCACGCTTTCGCTGGCCATGAAGCCGCCTTCGGGCATGAACAGCGAAGGCACGAGGTGAAAGGTCATGCCGGGTTCCAGCACGGTGGGATCTCCCGGGCGTAGCGCCAGGAAGCGCCCTTCGGCCCAGTTGGGCGGAAAGCCGATGCCTATGCCGTAGGCGGTGCGGTGGTCGAAGTAATGCGCCAGCCCGGCGCGTTCGAATACCGCCCGGCAGGCCTGGTCCACCTGGGCGGACGTGACGCCGGGGCGGATGGCGTCGATGGCCGCGTCCAGCGCGGCGATGACGGTGCCGGCCAGGAACCGCTGCCGTTCGGTGGCGCGTCCCACGACGCAGTTGCGCGAGATCATGGCGTGATAGCGGTTGATGTTGGCCGCGGCCTCCAGGAACACCAGATCGCCCTGCTTGAGCTCGCGGCGCTGCCAGGTGGTGAAGCAGACCCCGCTGGCGCGGCCTGCGGCCACCAGCGGCACGCGGGTGTATTCGCTTCCGGCCTTGGTGGCGCCGTGCAGCATGGCGGCGGCGAGATCGTTCTCGGTGGCGCCCACGGCGATGGCGCGTACCGCCGCATCAATGCCGGCGACCGCCGCATCCGCGGCCTGGCGCATGAATCCCAGCTGCGCCGGGGTCTTGATCTTGCGCGCCTCTTCCATCGGCCCTTGCCAGTCGGCCAGACGTTCGCCCAGGCGGGCCTGCAACTGCTTGTAGGCGGACACGCTGAGGTAGCCGGAGGCCGTTTCCAGGCCTACGCGGCCGCGGGGCAGGATGTCTCGCAGATAGCCGGCCAGCACCTCGACCGGATCGCTGATGTCATCGATGGCGATAAAGCGCGCGATGTTGCGATTGCCGGTTGCCACGGCGTGGTTGACCTGGCGCGAGACCATGGCGATGCCGCCGTCGGCCGTGACCACCAGGCACTGGAACGTGAAGTAGCCGATGGAACGGTAGCCGGTCAGCCAGTAGATGTTCTCGGGGTCGAACAGGATGGCCGCCGCCAGGCCCTGGGCTTGGATGTCCCGCGCAAGCAGCGCGAGGTTCGCGGCATAGACGTCCGGGCCGAACGGCAATTCCATGGGTGCATAGTTTTCCGACACGATGGGTCCTGGATGAAAGTCGAGCGATCATCCTAGGAACAATCTACATAACTGCCTAATACCAATAATTGCCATGCCTATAGCTAAATAGTTATAGTCAGCGCATGAACGTGCGAGAGATAGAAATCTTCAGGGCGGTAATGCGGGAAGGCTCGGTGTCGCGGGCGGCGCAGGTGCTGCTGATTTCGCAGCCTGCCGCCAGCAAGTACATCGCCCAGCTGGAGCGCCGCGTGGGCGTGGCGCTGTTCGTGCGCAAGGGCGGACGTCTGCTGCCCACGCCCGAAGGCAGGGCGCTGTATGGCCAGGTCGACCGGCTTTTTTCCGGTCTTTCGCAGTTGGACAGCTTCATCAAGGACCTGGGCAGCGAAAAACAGGGCCACCTGACCGTCGCGTCCTTGCCGCTGCTGTCTCTGACCGTCATGCCGGACGTGCTGGCCAGCTTCATGGCGGACCGGCCTAATATTTCCGTGGCCTTGCAGACGCGCAGTTCGGCGCGCATCGTCGAATGGGTGGCCGCGCGCCAGGTGGACATGGGCGTGTGCTTCTACGGGGGGCAGCACCCGGGCGTCGTGGCCGAGCCGCTGGTCAGCCTGCAGCTCTATTGCGCCATTCCCCCCGGCGACCCGCTGGAAAAGTTCGACACCATACGCGTCGAACAACTGGCCGGCCGCGATCTCATCATCTACGACAACCTGGATCACACCCGCTTCTGGCTGGAAGCGCTGCTGGAGCAGCAGAAGGTCTATGCGCGGCGGCGCGTGCAGGTGTTCTGGACCTCGGTGGCGATGGAACTGGTGATGCGAGGCGTGGGCATCGCGCTGGTCGACCGGCTGACCGCCGCGCGCATCCCGGGCGGACTGGATCAACTGCGGCCGCTGGAACCGGGCGCCTCTTTTGACCTGAGCCTGGTATGGCCGGAGCATTGGCCGTCGTCAGTCATCGCGCTGTCCTTCGCGGACGCATTGCGGGAACACCTGCGCGATCACGCGGTCTAGCGCGGCCGGCCCCCGTCCACTAGCCAGGAGAGTGGAGGCGCGGGCTGGAATCGAACCAACCTATGCGGATTTGCAATCCTGCTGCATAGCCACTCTGCCACCGCGCCAATTTTTTTGTCCTAAGACATATATAATTGTGTTCGAGGACAAAATAAATTGCAAGCGTCTGGGGGCGGACGGACTGCTGTTTTGCGCGGCCACCGGTAAAACGGGCAGCGCGGCTGTCCTTGCTGCCGGGCCGCCATGGGGGCGGCCCGGATTCGATCGAGGACAGCAATGCAGTTCCAGTTTCCCATCGTCATCATCGACGAGGACTTCCGCTCGGAAAACACCTCCGGCCTGAGCATCCGGGTATTGGCCGAGGCCATCAGGGCCGAGGGATTCGATGTGCTGGGCACGACCAGCTACGGCGATCTCAGCCTGTTCGCGCAGCAGCAAAGCCGCGCCAGCGCCTTCATCCTGTCCATCGACGACGAGGAACTCGCGCATGGCGAGGGCGTGGCGCCGGCGTTGCTGGCCTTGCGGGAATTCATCAGCGAAGTGCGGCGGCGCAACGCCGATGTGCCGATCTACGTCTACGGCGAAACCAAGACCGCGCGGCACATTCCGAACGACATCCTGCGCGAACTGCAAGGCGTGATCCACATGTACGAGGACACGCCGGAATTCGTGGCGCGGCACCTGATCCGCGAGGCCCGGGCCTACCTGGAAGGCGTCAAGCCGCCGTTCCTGAAAGCCTTGCTGGACTACGCCGAGGACGGCTCCTATTCCTGGCATTGCCCGGGGCATTCCGGCGGCGTGGCGTTCCTGAAGAGTCCGGTGGGCCAGATGTTCCACCAATTCTTTGGCGAGAACATGCTGCGCGCGGACGTCTGCAATGCGGTGGAGGAGTTGGGCCAGCTGCTGGACCACAACGGCGCCATCGGCGCTAGCGAGCGCAACGCGGCGCGCATCTTCAATGCGGATCACTGCTACTTCGTGACGAATGGAACCAGCACCAGCAACAAGATCGTGTGGCATCACATGGTCGCGCCGGGGGATGTGGTGCTGGTGGACCGCAATTGCCACAAGTCGATTTTGCACAGCATCGTCATGACCGGAGCCATCCCCGTCTTCCTGCGCCCCACGCGCAACCATTTCGGCATCATCGGCCCGATCCCGCGCAGCGAGTTCGAAGTCGAGACCATCCGCGAGAAGATCCGCGCCCATCCTCTGCTCAAGCACTTGGACGCCGACGCGGTCCGGCCGCGCGTGATGGCGCTGACGCAGTCCACCTACGACGGCATCATCTACGAAACCGAGACGATCAAGGCCGCGCTGGACGGCTATGTGGACGCCTTGCATTTCGACGAGGCCTGGATGCCGCACGCGGTGTTCCATCCGTTCTATGGCGCCTACCACTGCATGGGCAAGCAGCGCGCTCGGCCCAGGGAATCCCTGGTGTTCTCCACGCAGTCCACGCACAAGCTGCTGGCCGGCATCAGCCAGGCCAGCCACGTGCTGGCGCAGGACTCCATGACGCGGCAACTGGACCGGCACCTCTTCAACGAGTCCTATCTGATGCACACCAGCACCAGTCCGCAGTACGCCATCATCGCCAGCTGCGACGTCGCCGCGGCCATGATGGAGCCGCCGGGAGGCACGGTGCTGGTGGAGGAGAGCATTGCCGAGGCGCTGGATTTCCGGCGCGCGATGCAAGAGGTCGGCACGCATTTTGCCGGCGACGACTGGTGGTTCAAGGTCTGGGGACCCGAGACGCTGGCGCCGGAGGGCATAGGCTCGCCCGAGGACTGGATCATCCGCGCTGGCGACGGCGAGGCGTCGTGGCACGGATTCGGGGAACTGGCCGACGGCTTCAACATGCTGGACCCGATCAAGTCCACCATCGTGACGCCCGGGCTGGACCTGGACGGCAACTTCGCGGACAGCGGCATTCCGGCTTCCATCGTCACCAAATTCCTGGCTGAACATGGCGTGATCGTGGAGAAGACCGGCCTGTACAGCTTCTTCATCATGTTCACGATAGGCATCACCAAGGGGCGCTGGAGTTCGCTGCTGACCGCGCTGCAGCAGTTCAAGGATGACTACGGGCGCAATCAGCCCATGTGGCGGATCCTGCCGGAGTTCTGCCGCAAGTTCCCCCGCTACGAGAGCATGGGCCTGCGCGACCTGTGCCAGCATGTGCATGCGACCTATGCCCGGCATGACATTGCCCGGTTGACCACGGACATGTACCTGACCGACGTCGTCCCGGCGATGAAGCCCTGCGACGCCTACGCCTGCATCGCGCAGCGGCGCACCGAGAGGGTGGAGATCGATCATCTGGAAGGCCGCATCACCACCAGCCTGATCACGCCCTATCCCCCGGGCATACCCGTTTTGGTCCCGGGCGAGGTATTCAACCGGACCATCGTCGATTATCTGAAGTTCTCCCGCGAACTGAGCCGGGAATGTCCGGGATTCGGCACGGATATCCATGGTTTCGTGGAGCTGCGCGACGCGGACGGAAACCTGCGGTACTACGTGGATTGCGTGCGGTGAGCCCGCTTTATGCGTACGGGGAATCCGTGTCAAACTTACGCCGGGAATTGACTCGGCCAGGAGTTGGTCCGGCCAGGAGTCGGCCCGGCCAGTAGTCGGTCCGGCCAGGAGTTGGCCCGCATTGACTTGACGCGGCCCGGCCGCTGTCCGTGCCAGGAACGGGATTGTCTTAGGACTCTATGAAAATACAAGGAAAGACCGCCGCGGAGATCTTCGATTGCGTGCGCGCGATGGCTCAGTCGGGGCAGCTGCCGCCGGGCCAGGCGCTGCCGCCGGTGCGGGATCTGGCGGTCGAACTGGATATCAACCGCAATACTGTCGCCGCCGCCTACAAGCGGCTGGTGACGGCCGGCATCGCCCTGACCCAGGGCCGCCTGGGCACCATCATCCGCGACCAGTCCGGCCCTGGGGAACAGGAAGGCGCGCTGTCGGACTCGCCACTGGCGGACCTGGCCAGCGGCAATCCAAACCCGGCCTGGCTGCCGGACCTGAGCGCGGCCCTCGCCATCCGGCCCTATCAACCGCGGCTGTACGGCGAGCCCACCGTCAATGCGGGGCTGGAAAGCTATGCCCGCGCCTGGTTCGCGCCGGACTGCCCGACGCCCTTCGAGATCAACCTGACCCATGGGGCGGTGGACGCCATCGAGCGGCTGCTCAGCTCGCACCTGGTGGCCGGCGACAAGGTGGCGGTCGAGAACCCATGCTTCCTGAGCAGCATCAACATGCTGCGCATCGCCGGCTTGCAAGCGCTGGGCGTGCCCGTCGACGCCGAAGGCATGCAGGCGGCGGCCCTGGAGGCGGCGCTGGCCAAGGGCGCGCAGGCCGTCATCCTGACGCCGCGGGCCCACAATCCGACGGGCTGCAGCCTGAGCGAAAAGCGGGCCAAAGCGCTGGCGCGGGTGTTGGCCAGGTATCCCCACGCCATGGTCATCGTGGACGATCACTACGCCTTGCTGTCGGGCAAGGCGTACCACTCGGTGCTGCCGTCCGGCGCGCAGCGGTGGGCCCTGGTGCGCTCGTTCTCCAAGACGCTGGGCCCCGACGTGCGCCTGGCGATGGTGGCCAGCGATTCCGCGACGTCGCGGCAACTGCGGCTGCGGCTGGCCTCCGGTACCAGCTGGGTCAGCCATCTGCTGCAAGACATGGTCGAGGTCACGCTGGGCCGGCCCGAGGTCGCCAAGCAGATGGGGCTGGCCCGCAAGGATTACGCGCAGCGTCGCAAGGCCTTGGAGAACGCCTTGCTGGATCAGGGCGTGGCGTACGCGGCGGACGGTGACGGCCTCAACCTCTGGGTGCCGTTGGATACCGATGACCAGGCGGTCGCGCTGGCCCTGGCCCATCGCGGCTGGCTGGTGCGCCATGGCGATGCCTTCGGGGTCCAGGAACCGGTCCGTGGCCTGCGCATCACCCTCTCCGCGATCGAGCCCGGCCAGTGCCGCAAGCTGGCGCGGGATATCCGGGAAAGCATGGGTTAGCCGGCACCGGTTTCAACGCCGGTCGGCCATGGCTTGTCCCAGCTTGACCGTCCGCCCCGTTTTCCAGTCCGGATGGAAGCGCCAGGCGCTGCCGGGCATCAGCACTACCACGGTCGAACCCAACTCGAAGTGCCCCATCTCGGCACCTTGCGGCAAGCGCAAGGGCGCCACCAGGCTGCCGTAGTCCCACTGCTGGATGCGACGCCCATGCGGCGCCACCTGGCCATGCCACGTAGTGGCGATGCTGCCGACGATGGCGGCTCCCACCAGCACCATGGCGTAGACGCCATGGCGGGGATGCTCGAACCAGCAGACCAGCCGTTCGTTGCGCGCCAGTAAGCCGTCCATGCCTTGCACGACCTCCGGCTTGACGGAGTAGAGCGTCCCCGGCACATGGCGCATGCCCAGCAGCCGGCCCTCGCAAGGCATGTGCACGCGATGGTAGTCGCGCGGACTCAGATAGATCGTGGTGAACCAGCCGCCGCCCAATGCCCGCGCCAGATCCGCATCGCCCAGCAGCGCGGCGGCGCTGTACTGGCGCTGCTTGGCCTGTATCAGTTGCCCCAGGCTGATACGGCCGAACTGGCTCACGGTGCCATCCGCGGGACTAGTCCAGTCCGCGTCGGCCAGCCTGCGGGCGCCCGGCTTCAAGGCCCGGGTGAAGAAGGCATTGAAACTGCCATAGGCCTTCGGGTCGGCGAGCAGGGCTTCGTCGAGATCGATGCCATACCACTTGGCGTAGCCGCGGATCAGCGGCTGGGCCACCCAGGCTTGGCGGCATGAGGCCAGCCGGCCGGCGCAGCGCGTCAGCCAGAGCTTGGGCGCAACGCGCTGGAACAACAGGGAGGGAGACGTAGACATGAAGCTCGTGGTTGCCGCGGACGCGATGCTCGGGCGGTGAGGTGATTATTGTCCTGAATTATTATTTATTATGGCATAGGACAAATGTGTGCCGTTGCACTACGCGCGCGGATGGCATGCGCCTATCGCGGGGTCGGCGCGCGACAACTCTCCGTGTCGCAGGCCTGGCGGGCGGGCTCTCCAGGCGCCGCAGCGCCGCTCGGAAGGACATCGTCCTCGGCCAGCAACCCGCCGATGGCGGCGCCCAGGGCCAAATCGTCGATGCTGCCGAAGTGCTGCAGGCGCACGCGTCCCTGGCGGTCCAGCAGGACCAGGCTAGGCGTGCCGCGCAGCCCGTAGGCCTGCATGGTCATCGGGATGGCGTCGGACGCGGCGGGGCGGTCGATGCCGATGGGAAAGCTCCATCGATACTCGTGATTGAAGGCGCGCAGCGCCGCTGGACTCATGACGTCGTGGTGCTCGAAAACAGTGTGCAGGCCGATGACCGCGACATCCTTGCCGCGGAACAGCCTGTGCACGCGTTCGGCTTGCGGCAGCCCATGCGACAGGCACCCGGGGCACAGCATCTGGAACGCATGCAGCAGCACGACCTTGCCGCGCAGCGCGGTGAGCTCGATGGGGCCGTCCGCATTCAGCCATTCGTCCACCAGCAAGGGTGGGGGCAATGCGTCGGCAATGGCGTCGGATCGGGACATCTGAAGGCTCCTGTAGCGTGTCGGGCGGAGCGGTCTCGCCCCGCCCGCACTGGGGGGACTGGATTACGCGGCCCGGCGCAGCTTCACGCCCGGGAAGTCCACCGGCACGGCAAAGGCCACGTTGACATAGTTGGTGAAAAGGTTGAGCGCGACGTGCGCCAGGATCTCGACGATCTCCTGGTCGCTATAGCCTGCCGCGCGCACGGCCTGCACGTCGGCTTCGCTCACTTGCCCACGCGCTTCCACCAGCTTCAGCGCGAAGCGCAGCGCCGTGGCGGTCTTGGGATCGGCGGCGTCGCCGCCTTGGGCGGCCGACATTTCTTCGGCGCTGGCGCCGGCCTTGCGGCCCAGGGCCGTATGGGCCGCAAGGCAGTATTCGCAAGCATTGCGGTCGGCCACCGCCACCGCGATCTGCTCGCCGAGCTTGGCCGGGATCACGCCACCGCCCAAGGCGCCAAAAGCGCCCCACATGCTTTGCAGCGCCGCCGGCGAATTGGCGACGGCCTTGAACATGTTCGGCGTGGCGCCAAAGGCGCCGTGGATCTGCGTAAGCAGCGCCTTGCGGTCGGCGCTGGCGCTGCTGGCATCGATAAGAGGAACTCGGGACATGTCGGTAACTCCTGGAAATGAAAAAAAGGCCGCCGATATCGGACGGGCTGGAGAAATCGTACGTAGAATGATTGGACGTAAGGTGTTGTTTAATCCATGGAAATTGTCTTTACGTCCAATATATGAGTGATCCTGTTCCTCGTCAGGTTGACCGGCTATCGGCGCTGCTGGACCGCTTCCGGGTGCGCGCGACGCTGTTCCACACGGGCGCGCTATGCGGCACCCAGGCCTTCGAAGCCGTGCCGGGGCGCGGCTTTCTGCACGTGTTGCGCCGGGGCGAGATGGAAGTGCGGCATCGCCCAGGCGAGACCGCCACGCCGCGGCTGCGCCTGTCCGAGCCGACGCTGCTGTTTTATCCACGCGCGGTGCATCACGAGTTCGTGAATCCCCCCCGGGACGGTTCGGACTTCACCTGCGCGGCGCTGGATTTCGATGGTGGCGAACGCAATCCCATCGTGCAGTCGCTGCCGTCCGTGGTGCGGATCCCGCTGGACGCGGTCGAAGGCTTGCGGCCCGCGCTGGATCTGTTGTTTGCCGAGGCCGATCACGTGCGCTGCGGCTCGCGCCTGCTGGCAGACCGCCTGTTCGAGGTGGTGCTGATCCAGCTGCTCAGATGGATACTCGACCATCCGGAGGAGGTAGGCGTGACCAGCGGCCTGGTGATGGGCCTGTCGGATCCCCGCTTGGCCAGGGCGCTGGTGGCGTTGCATCGCTCGCCTTATGAAGACTGGTCCCTGGCCAGGATGGCAGCGATGGCGGGCATGTCGCGCAGCGCCTTCGCGGCGGCCTTCAAGGACGCCACCGGCGCCACGCCCGCGGCCTACCTGACCGACTGGCGCTTGAGCCTGGCGGCGTCCATGATGCGCTCTGGCCGCGCGGTCAAGCTGGTGGCCGCGGAATTGGGATTTTCCAGTGCCTCGTCGCTGTCCAAGGCGTTCCGGCAGCGGATGGGCGTTTCACCGCGCGAATGGCTGGCCGCCAACGCCTAGCAGCAGTAGCCGGCAAGTCTCGTCGCCATCATGATAATATTGACCTATGACAAAACTGCGGACGGCATAAGCGTTGTGGGACACGCCGGCCGCCACTCCTACGCGAGGTTCAGGCATGAGCGAGCAAGGCCCAGGGCAAGACAACGGCACCCAGACACAGCACGACCAGCATGGCCGCTGGCCGCAGGCGCAGTCGGTCGAGGATTTCCGCTGCAATCTGGCCGCGGTCAACGGGCGAATTGCCGATGCGGCCCTGCGCGCCGGCCGTGATCCGGCGACAGTGCGCCTGCTGCCGGTGAGCAAGACCGTGGAAGAGGCGCGCATCCGGCTGGCCTACGAGGCCGGCTGCCGCTACCTCGGCGAGAACAAGCTGCAGGAAGTGTCCAGGAAATGGGAAGCCATGGCAGACCTGACCGACTTGAGATGGTCGGTCATCGGCCACCTGCAGACCAACAAGGCTAAGCTCGTGGCCCGCTATGCGGCCGAGTTCCAGGCGCTCGACAGCCTGCGGGTGGCTGAAGCGCTGGACCGGCGGCTACAGGCGGAAGGCCGCCAGCTGGATGTGTTCGTGCAGGTCAATACCTCCGGCGAGGCAAGCAAGTACGGACTGCAGCCGGAGGAGACGGCGGCCTTCCTGCGCGAACTGCCGGCGTTTTCGGGGCTGCGGGTGCGCGGCCTGATGACCCTGGCGCTGTTCTCGGCCGAAGCGGCGCGCGTGCGCGAGTGCTTCGTCCTGCTGCGCACGCTGCGCGATCGGTTGCGCCAGGAAGCGCCCGCGGGGATAGGCCTGGATGAACTGTCCATGGGCATGTCCGGCGACTACGAGATCGCCATCGAGGAAGGCGCCACCGTGGTCCGTGTCGGACAGGCCATCTTCGGCGCGCGCAACACGCCCGATTCCTATTACTGGCCTGCCGACAGCGGCGCGGAATCGCGCGAGTCCGGCGGACAGGAGTAGCGCGCATGCCGGTGTATCGACTCATCATCAAACGCGACGGCCGCCTGATCGGCCATTTCGAATCCACCGCGGCGTCGGCTCTCGACGACAGCCGCGATATCGCGGCGCGCCTGCCCGCCAAGGACGGCTTTCAGCTCAGCCTGATGGTCGCCGACGGCGAGCGACGTTTGCTGGAAAGCACACCGCAAGGCATCCGGCTGCTGGCTGCGGAACACGTGTTCGTCTCAACCCCCGAAGGCTTGCTGGGCGGATTGGACCGCCATCCGAGCCCGCAATAGGAGTATCCGGCATGAGCCTCGGCGCATTGGCGATCCGCCACGTTCCCTTCGAAGACCTGGGCATCCTGGCGCCGGTCCTGGCAGAGCGTGGCTACAGCGTGCGATACCTGGAAGCGGGCGTCGACACCATCGACGCCGCCACCCTCGGCAATGCCGACCTCGTCGTGATCCTGGGCGGCCCCATAGGCGTCTATGAAACCGGGCGCTATCCCTTCCTGGAGCAGGAATTGCGCGCCATTGCGCACCGGCTGCGTCAGGACAAGCCGACGCTGGGCATCTGCCTGGGTGCGCAGCTCATGGCGGCGGCGCTGGGCGCGGAGGTGACATCCACCGGCCGCGCCGAGATCGGCTATGCGCCGCTGACGCTCACGCCGCAAGGGCAGGATTCCGTGCTGAGCGTGGTTCAGGACGTGCCCGTGCTGCATTGGCACGGGGACCAGTTCGCCATTCCCGAGGGCGCGGCGCGTCTGGCCGAAACGCCGGGTTTCCCGAACCAGGCGTACGCGCTGGGGCGCCGGATACTGGGCCTGCAGTTCCACCTGGAGGCGGATTCTACGCAGATCGAACGTTGGCTCATCGGTCACGCCTGCGAGTTGAGCCTGCGGCAGATCAATCCCGCCGTCATCCGCGAGGATGCCCGGCTTTACGGCCCCGAGCTCGAACGTCGTGCGCGCGCGGCGATGGAGCGATGGTTGGACGGGATCTGAGGCAGTACTGCGCTATCTCGGTCGCTTGCGCCCCTCCGGGCGCTTTTGCAGCCAATCCACCACGAACTCTCCTGACTCATGGATGTGCGAACGCATGGCGGCACGCGAGGCGTCGGCATCGCGCGCCGTCAGCGCCTGGACGATGGCCGCATGGTGTTCGATGTTCTTCCTCATGCGGGCCTCGTACATGCCCAGCACGGTCATGTTGAGGATGTTCTTGGTGTAGTCAGTGTGCAGGTCCTTGATGATGCGTTCCAGCGACGCATTGCCGGCAGCGCGGAAGATCAGGGCGTGGAATTCCTGGTTCTTGATGACCCAGTGTTGCATGGGCGCGGCAGCCTGACGCGGCGTGGCCCCGCCGCCCGCGTTGACCTCGGCGTACAGCGCGCCGACAGCCTGCGCGCATTCGGCGTGGGTGGCCTGCAGCTTTTGCAGATCGGCGTCGGAGATCCAGCGCGCCGCAAGCTCGGCCGCCATGCCTTCCAGTTCGCCGCGCAGCCAGTAGTTGGCGCCGATGTCCTTGATGGTCGGCGCCACCACCGTGGCGCCGTAGCGCGGCTGCTGCACGATCAGGCCCTTGGTCTCCAGCTGCCGGAACGCTTCGCGCACCGGTGTGCGGCTGACGTCGTATTCTTCCGCCAGCGTCTCTTGCCGCAGCTTCTGCCCGGGCGCATAGGCGCCATTGAAGATCTTTGCGGAGATCGACTCCACCAGGTGTTGCACCAGTTCTTCCGCGGCGGGATATGTGCGATCCATGGCCTGACTCCCACGTCCTTGACGGTTATGCGGCTATTTTCCGGCGTCCGCGGAGAATACCAGCCGCCACTTTTTTTGCTCCTGGAGCATGCGTGCCAGGAAGACCTCTGATCCCGTGGGCATGGGCTGGCTGCCTTGCGCATACAGCTGCGCCATGCCCTCGCTCAGTGCCACCGCCTGCATGGCGCCTTCCAGCTTGTCGAGTATGGCCTTGGGCGTCGCGGCAGGCGCGACCAGTCCCGATATCGAGCCTACATCGAAATCGCCGCCCAGGGTCTCGCGGGCCGCGGGAACGTCCGGCAGATTCGACACCCGCTGTGCCGAGGTTACGCCCAGCGCCCGCATCTTGCCGGACTGGATGAACGGGCCGACCACCACGGTCTCGACCGCAGTCACGTCCACCACGCCGGAGAGCAAGGCGGTGGCCGCCTCGGCGCCGCTCTTGTAGGGCACGTGCATGAGCGTGGCGCTGGTTTGCTGCTGCATCAGGGCGAACACCTGGTGGATCGAGGTGCCTTGTCCCGAGCTGGCGAAGGAGACCGCGTCGGGCCGGCTGCGGGCCCGGGCGACCAACGCTGGCAGGTCCCGGATCGGCGAGGCTTCGGGCACGACCAGGGCCAGTGGCGTACTGGCGATCATGGACACATAGGCGAAATCCTTGAGCGCGTCGTAGTTCAGCTGCTTGTGGATGAGAGGATTGACCGCGACCATGCCGTTGGTGATCACCATCAGCGTATAGCCGTCGGGCTTGGCCCGGGCCACGATGTCGGCGGCGATATTCCCGCCCGCGCCGGGCTTGTTTTCCACGACTACCGGCTTGCCGAGCTCGGCCTGCAGCTGCCTGGCTACCGTGCGCGCCGTGACATCGGTGATGCCGCCGGCGCCGAAGGGCACGACCAGCGTGATGGGCCGCTCGGGCCAGGCGTCGGCGGCCTGGGACGGGCTGGCCAGCGTGAGCGGAAGCGAAAGCGTCAACGACGCGACGCAGGCGCGCAGAAAGGGGGCGTGCATGATGATTGTCTCCTTGGAATCTTCTATTTTTTTGTGTGCAGGTCCGGCAGGGCCGGGTCTGCCACGGACGGCGGCGAATGGCGGCGGCCGTCCGTGGAACCGCGGGTATCAGTGTTCGAGGTCCTGCTCGGTAATCGCGGGCGGTTCGCCCTGGATGTTCATGCGGCCTTCGTACACCGGCCGCGCGCCGGTCGTGGGCCCCTGGTACTGGACGAAGAACAAGGTGCCGCCTGTCTCGGTGCTGAGCGCTTCCTCGATGTGCGGGTCCGGATGGAACACCACGGTACCCGGGCCGTACATCTTTCCGCCCATGTTGAACTCCCCGTCGATCACGTACCAGACCTGGGCGAAATCGTGCTTGTGCAGGCGGAAGCCCGCGCCCGGCTCATAGCGCAGAAAGCCGGCATTGGGTTCGGTGGGGCGCTCTTCCCGCGTGTGGAAGAGGAACTTCGTCTTGTTCTTGAACCGGCCCATCTCCCATTCCATATCTTCCGGCCTGCGGTATTGGGGCATGTGGTGGGTCTGCGGCTGTTCGGGCACGACGTTGCTGCTCATGGCTTGCTCCTTGGTGAATTGGCCGGGAAAGTCTATCGGCCTTGCGCCCGAATTACTGGATACAAGATTCGCCTGGCGGCAGCGCGGGCGGGAGATATCAGGCGCCCAGGAAATAGGTATTGGACCGCCCCGCGCGGCCTCCCTAGACTGCAAGCCGTCATGGAGAAGCGAGCTATGCATTTGAAGGGAATCATCGGTTACCTGCTGACGCCTTGCGATGAGCGCGGGCGGGTGGACCTCGCGCTGTTGGAAGCGCACGTCGAACGGCTGATCGGCGAGGGCGTGCATGCCTTGGCGCCCCTGGGCAGCGTCGGCTGCCTGCCCTACCTGGACGATGGCGAACGCGAGGCTGTCATCGACACCGTCATCGGCGCGGCGCGCGGGCGTCTGCCCGTGCTGGCGGGCGTGTCCAGCCTGAGCACGGCCAGCACCGTGCGCCATGCACGCTACGCCGAACGCGCGGGTGCCGCGGCCTTGCAGCTATTGCCCAGCACCTACTGGAAACTTACCCAGGAGGAGATCCACGCCTACTACCGCGAGGTCTGCGAGTCGGTCGCCACGCCGGTAATGGTCTACAACAACCCGTTCACCACGGGCATGGACCTGCCCGTCGAGTTCCTGGCCCGGCTGGCGGAGCTGCCCAACGTCAGCATGATCAAGGAAAGCAGTCCCGACCCCACCAAGATCCCGAGGCTGCGTGCGGCCTGCCCGGCCCGCACGGCCGTGTACATCGGCCTGAACTGCATGGCGCGCACCGGATTCGCGGAGGGCGCGGCGGGTTGGTGCACGGCGTCGGCCAACGTCAGCGCGTCCTACGCCCTGAACCTCTACCGCTGCGCCATGGCCGGGGACGCGCGCGGCGCGGACGAGTGGTTTGGCCGGCAGATCGATCTGTTGAATTTCCTCATGGACCATGGCCTGCCCAGGACTGTCGCGGCGGGCCTGCAATTGCGTGGCTTCGACAGCGGATGCTTGCGCGCGCCCTTGGCGCCGTTGCCGGCGGACCTGCAGCAACAACTTCTAGAAATCCTCAAGAAAATGGAGATAGCCGGATGAACAAGGGATTGCGCCGCTGCATGGCGGCTTTGCTGGGTGTGATGCTGCCGGCCGCGGCGTCCTGGGCGGGTCCGTACCCTGACCAACCCATACGCCTGATCGTGCCGTTCGGCGCTGGCGGCGTGACCGACACCACGGCGCGGGTGTTCGCCGAGGGGCTCACGCGGGAGCTGGGCCAGCCGGTCGTGGTGGAGAACCGCGGCGGCGCGGGCGGCTCGATCGCCGCGGGGGCGGTGGCGAAGTCGCCGGCCGATGGCTACACGCTGCTGGTGATCACCAATGGCATGGTCGCCGTCAACCCGCTGATCTACAAGAAGCTGCCCTACGACCCGAACAAGGACTTCACCTACGTTGCCATGCTGGCGAACACACCCACGGTCTTGGCCGTGGGCGTGGACAGCCCATATGCGTCGCTGCCGGAAATCATCAAGGCCGCGTCGGTCCAGGCCGACAAGATCGCGTTCTCCACCGCGGGCGAAGGCTCCGACAACTACCAGGTCCTGGAGCTGCTGCAACAGGCGACAGGGGTGAAGATGTTGCACGTGCCCTATAAGAGCGGATCGGAATCCATGACGGCGGTGATGAGCCGCAACACGGACTTGACGGCCGTTTCCGCTGTCACCGCGGTGGGTTTCGTCGAGGCGAAGCAGATTCGTCCCTACGCGGTGACGTCGTCGCGACGCCTGGCCAACCTGCCCGACATTCCCACGGTCAAGGAAGTGCTGGGCAAGGACGTGGAAGGCGGTTCGTTGTCGGGCATTGCCGTTCCCAAAGGCACGCCGGCCGATGTCGTCGCGCGCTTGAACACAGCCATCGCCGCAGTCGCCAAGAGCCCGTCGGTGCAGGACAAGATCTACGCGCGGGGCAGCGAACCCGTGGACGGCACCCAGACCGCGTTCGAGCAGAAAGTCGTCGCCGAACAGAAGAAGTGGACGGGCATTCTTTCCCGTCCGCAGCAGTAAGTCCGGGGTTTCAGGGCGCTTGCGCGCCCAGCACCTCGCGCGCAGTCTCGATGAACCAGCGAACGGCAGGGTTCACGGACTGCGCGGGCGCCGCCAGCGCCATGGCATAGGTCAGCGGTTCGCCCGCGACGTCCGCGAGGTCCACGTAGGCCACGTTGTCGATGGCGATCCTGCGCAGTGCCGACGGAACGATGGCGACCCCCAGGCCGCCGGCGATGAGCGGCAAGCTGATGAGGGCGTGGGACGACTCCTGCAAGACCCGCGGATGGAATCCGGCCCGCTGGCAGGCCGCGACGATTTCGCCGGCGAAGCCGGGGCTGTCCGAATGCGCCAGGGTCACGAGGGCGTCGTCCGTCAGGTCCGAGAGCCTGGCGCTTTTCACACCGGCCAGTCGATGGCCCGCCGGCACGGCCAGCACCAGCCGTTCCCGCTGCAAGGCGGTGATCGCGATGCCCGGCACGCCGGAAGCGGGCGGCACCAGGAATGCCGCGTCCAGTTCGCCGCGCTGCAATCCCGCCAGGATGCCGACGGTGCTGCCGCTGGTCAGGCGCAGCCGTATATGTGGAAAACGCTGCGCGAATTCCGGCAGGATGCGCGGCAGCAGGTTCAAGGCGGCACTGGGTACTGCGCACACGCGCAGGGCGCCCATGCGCCCCTCTGCCGCGTCGCGCGCGGTTTGCAGCGCGGCGTCGGCGCCTTCCAGCAAGCGCTTGGCTTCGCCCAGGAAGGCGCCTCCGGCGACCGTGAGACGCACGCCCAGGCGGTCGCGTTCAAACAGGTCCGCGCCGATCTCGGTTTCGAGCCGCTTGATGGCGACGCTGAGCGGCGGCTGGGTCATGTGCAGCCGCGCGGCGGCCTTGCGATAGTTCAATTCCGTCGCCAGGACGACGAACTGTCTGAGCTGCCTGAAATCCATGGTCGTCTCCCAGTGCGTGTATCGGTAGGGCCCTGCGGCGAGCGAGTGAGTCTACGGATAGAATGGCCGGGCCGGACAGGCCAGTTTTCCTACTGTGAGCAGACCACATGGCAAAGACATTCGAGCTGGATACGCTGAAGATGCGCATGAACGATGCGGAACTCCAGCGGCTGGACCTGCATCAGCGTATCCAGCGGGCGCTGCGCGCCCTGATCCTGGACGGCGCGCTGGGGCCGGGCCTCAGGCTGCCCGCGACCCGCGGCCTGGCGAAGTCGCTGGGGGTGGCGCGCGACACGGTGGAAAACGCCTACGTGCAGTTGCATCGTGACGGCTACATCGTGCGCCGCGAGGGCTCGGGCAGCTATGTGTCCGAGACGGTGGGCGCCGAGCTGCGCGGCGCCGCGCGCAGGCGGGCGAAGCTGGATCAGAGGCCGGCCGTGGCGCAGCCCGGGGCGGGCCTGAGCCGGCGCGGACGCATGATCCTGGACAGCGGCGGCGTCGCCGATCAACAAGTCATCAGGGCGTTCGCCACGGGCCTGCCGGAAACCCGCACGTTTCCCATCGATATCTGGGAACGGCTGCAACGCCAGGTAATGAAGGACTACCGCGCCCATGTGCTGCTGCATGGCGACCCGCAGGGCGCCGAACCGCTGCGCCGCGCCATCGCCGCCTACCTGAACCTGGAACGCGGCGCCAAGGTCTTGCCCGAACAGGTCCTGGTGCTGAGCAGCACCCGCCAGGCCCTGTTCCTGTGCGCGCAATTGCTGGCGGACGTCGGCAAGCCCATCCTGATGGAGAACCCCGGCTACTTTGGCGCCCGCAAGGCCTTTGAAGCAGCGGAGACGCGCATCGCGCCCATCGACGTCGACGCGCAGGGCTTGCGCATGGACCTGCTGCGCGCGGACCGCAGCGGCGCCAATTGCGTGTACGTGACGCCGTCGCACCAGTACCCCACGGGCGTGACGCTGTCGCTCGAACGCAGGCTGGAACTGATCAACTGGGCCGTGGAACACGGCAAGTGGATCATCGAGGACGACTACGACAGCGAATTCCATTACGACGGCGTGCCCACCGCCTGCGTGCAGGGTCTGGACCTGCATCAGCGCACCATCTACCTGGGCACGTTCAGCAAGACGCTGTATCCAGGGCTCAGGATGGGATACATGGCGCTGCCGCCGGGTCTGGTCGAGGCCTTTGCCCGCGCGCGCAGCATCATGGACGGACATACTCCGCAGATCCTGCAACTGACGCTGGCGCGCTTCATGGAAGACGGCCATTACAACTCGCACGTGCGGGCCATGCGCAAGCTGTACGCCGGCCGTCGGCAGGTGCTGCTGGAATCGTTGGGCAGGCATCTGGATGGCATTGTGCAGGCCGTCAGGCCTCCCGGCGGCTTGCAGATCCCGTGTCTGCTCGAACGCGGATGGTCCGAGGAAAAGACCATCCGCCAGGCCGAGGCCGCTGGGCTGCGCCTGCCCGGATTGAGCAGGCTGTACGCAGGCGAGTACAAACAGCAGGGCTGGCTGCTGGGCTATGCCTCCCTGACAGCCTACGAAATCGAAGCCGCCGTGCTGCGGCTGTCGAACGCGCTGAGGCGGGCCTAGAACACCTCAGTAGGGCAGGGGGAAGCGCCTTGCCAGCCCGGCCACGCCCTCGCGGATGGCGCTTTCCGTGCGGGCGTCGACGGCCCCGGCGCGCACGCCGCCCAGCAGGGCCAGGATCATGTCGCCGATCTCCTGGAATTCAGCCGGACCCATGCCGCGGGATGTGCAGGCGGCGCTGCCCACGCGTATGCCGGAGGTGACGGCGGGCTTGGCGGCGTCGTTGGGAACGGCGTTCTTGTTCAGGGTGATGCCCACCTGTTCCAGGGCTTGTTCCGCCGTGTTGCCGGCGAGTCCCCAGGGCCTCAGGTCGACCACACCAAGGTGGCAATCGGTGCCGCCCGACACGATGGAAAGCCCGCCTTCCGCCAGCCGGCGGCACAGGACACGGGCGTTCTCGACCACCGCGTGGGCATAGGTCCGGAACGCGGGCTGCAGCGCCTCGCCCAGGGCCACGGCCTTGGCGGCGATGATGTGCATCAGCGGACCGCCTTGCAGACCGGGGAAGACTGCCGAATCGATCTTGCGGGCGAGTTCGGCGTCGTTGGTCAGGATCATGCCGCCGCGCGGGCCGCGCAGCGTCTTGTGCGTGGTGGTGGTGGTGACATGCGCGTGCGGCACCGGCGAGGGGTACGCTTCGGCCGCGGCCAATCCGGCAAAATGCGCCATGTCCGCCATGAAGATCGCGCCCACGTCGTCGGCGATGGCGCGAAAGCGCGCGAAGTCCAGCGTGCGCGAGTAGGCCGAGCCGCCGGCGATGATGAGCTTGGGCCTTTCCTGGCGCGCAATGCGCTCGACCTCATCCATGTCCACCAGATGCGTGGCCGCATCGACGCCATAACTCAACGCCTGCAGCCAGCGTCCCGACATGTTGACCTTGGAGCCGTGGGTCAGGTGGCCGCCTGCCTTCAGGTCCAGGCCGAGGATCTTGTCCCCCGGCGCCAGCAGCGCCAGATAGACTGCCTGGTTCGCCTGGCTGCCGGAGTGGGGCTGCACGTTGGCGTAGCGGGCGCCGAACAGGCGCGTGGCGCGCTCGATGGCGATCTCCTCGGCCATGTCGGCGTTGACGCAGCCGCCATAGTAGCGGCGGCCTGGGTAGCCCTCGGCATACTTGTTCGTCAGCACCGAGCCCTGGACTTCCAGCACCGCGCGGCTGACGAAGTTTTCGGAGGCGATCAGCTCGATCGAGTGCATCTGGCGGCGCCGTTCGGCGTCGATGGCGCCCCAGATGCCGGGATCGGCTTGTGACAGGGGCAGGGCGCTGATGGCAGGCAGCGCGAGGCTGTCGGGCGGGGCAATGTTCGTCACGGAGGTTCCTGGTTGGATGAGCATGATGTGGCAATGAGAAGCGTCAGGCGTTGGCGGCCAGGGTCCGCTGGCCACCGTGGATCAGCAGGTGCGCGGTCAGGCCGGCAACCAGGCCCCAGAACGCGCCGCCCACGCCCAGCAGGGTGACGTTGGCGGCGGTGGCCAGGAAGGTGATGAGGGCGGTCTCCCGAGTGCGGGCGTCGGCCATCGCATTGGCCAGGCTGCCGCCGATGGCGCCCAGCAGGGCTAGTCCCGCCAGCGTGGTGATGAAGGCCTTGGGCAGAACCATGAACAAGGTCGCCAGTGTGACGCCGAACGTGCCGACCAGGATGTAGAACACGCCGCAGGCCAAGCCAGCGATGTAGCGCTTGGCGGGGTCCGCATGCGCGTCGCGGCCGGTGCAGATCGCGGCGGTGATCGCCGCCACGTTGAAGGCGTGCGCGCCGAACGGCGCCATGACAAGCGAGCCCAGTCCGGTCACGGTCAGGATGGGGCTCGCGCTGGTCTTGTAGCCGTCGTTGCGCAGCACCAGCATGCCGGGCATGTACTGCCCCGTCAGCGTGATGATGAAGAGGGGCAGGGCCACGCCCAGCAAGGCCTGCAGCGAGAACTGCGGCATCTGGAAGACCGGCGCGGCCAGGCTGAGGTGGACGGCCGAGAAGTCGATTCGGCCTTGCGCGATGAGGAGCCCCAGGCCGATGACCAGGATGCCGACCACCGCGAAGCGCGAGGTAAAGCGTTTGAGTAACGCATAGGATATGACCAGCACGATGACCAGCAGCGGATCGGCGCTGGCGCCGCCGAAGGCATTGACGCCGAACTGCAGCAGGATGCCGGCCAGCAGGCCGGCGGCGATGCCGCCCGGAATCATGCGCACCAGCTTTTCGAAAGCGCCGGACAGGCCCAGCACTATGAAGCCCAGCGCCGACAGGATATAGGCGCCGATGACCTCGCCGTAGGGTGTGAAAGGCATCACGGTCGCAAGAAACGCCACGCCGGGCGTGGACCAGGCCGTGATGATCGGCGCCTTGTAGCGCCAGCTCAACAGCGCGCCCGTGACGCCCACTCCGACGGAAACCGCCCATACCCAGGAAGTGGTCTGGGCCGGCGACAGTCCGGCCAGCTCAGCCGCCTGGAACACCAGCACGAAGGTGCCGCCGTAGTTCACCAGCACCGAAATCAGGGCGGCGACAGTGGGAGAAAAGAAATCGGCGGGTCTCAGGCCTGCCGGCGATGCGTTCATGTATCACTCCGCGTTCATGGTGGGGCCTGGCCGCGCGGCCAGGCTTGAACGAGGAGTCTAGGTTGCTTGCGGTATGTTGATACCTGCCACATTGAGAGTCATGGGCAGACCGCTTTCTGGCTGGACCCACGGTGCCTGCCTTGAATGCGGGGCAGGATCAGCGCCACGCCTCCCGCACCGCTTGCGCGATTGCGGTGGCTTGGCGCAGCCCGGCCTGGGCGGCCTCGGCACGGCGCACCGGGTCCAGTACGTTGTCGCCGATGGCCTGTACGCTGGCCTCATCCGGTAGCACGGCTCGGACCTGGCTGCCGGCCTCGCGCAGCGCCTGCAGTTCGCGCCGCAGATGCCCGCTGACCGGATTGCCGTCGCGAAACCCCAGCGGCGCCAGTACCACGACTTGGCTGTAGCCGGCAGCCATGTCGGCGTTGGTCATGGAGCGGATGCCGCCGTCCATGTAGGCCGAGCCATCGATGGGTACGGCCGGCCAGGCGCCCGGCACGGCGCAGCTGGCGGCGATGGCGTCGATGAAATCCACCTGGTCGGCGGCGCTGAAGCTGCGCCCCTCGCCGCTATGCGCGTCGACGGCAACGACACGCAAGGGGCGGCTTGGCCAATCGCTTGCGCCGAGGCGGGCGGCGATGATGGCGCGGCGTTCGGCCAGCGTGGGCGTGGCGCTGCGCAAAGCATAGGCGCCGATGCGCCGCCGTGCCAGCTGCAGGTCGGCGCCCACTTTGCCGTACAGCGCGTGGTTCTTGTCGTCGGCTGCTTGTTGGGAATAAGGCCGGAATTGTTCGGCGCCTGTTCCGCCCAGTTGCGTCGCCAGCAGCTGCATGGGCGGGACGCCCAGCGCCAGTTGCGCGCTGGCGACGGAACCCGCGGAGCAACCGATGAACAGGTCCGCGGCGGCGAGGTCGATGTCCTGGCGTGCCAAGCCCGCCAGGATGCCGATCTCCCAGGCCAGCCCGGTCACGCCGCCGCAGCCCAGTACCAGGCAGCGCCTCATTTGCGCGTACGGCATTCAGGCCGTCTCGACGCGGGTGGCGGCGGACGGTTCGGCCTCGCCAACCGTGGGCGCCGGACGATAGTGGTAGTCGCCCATGTCCGTCTTGCGCAGCATGTGCCAGTAGTCGTCATTGCGGAACGGCGTGGGCGCGACCACCTTGCCATGCGCGTTGCGATACCAGTTGCTCATGCCCTTGTGGGTCCAGATCATGCGGTCATGCGCGGCCTGGACGCGCGCGTTGTAGGCGTCATGGCGGTCCTTGCGCACCTCGATCTCGAAGCGTCCTCCTGCCCGCTCCAGGCCTTGCCGCAACAGGCCCATGACGTAGCGTACCTGGGTCTCCAGCAGGGCGACGACGCTGCCGCCGTGGCCCAGCGCCGTGTTGGGGCCGGCCAGGATGAACAGGTTGGGAAAGCCCGGGGCGGCCACGCCCATGAAGGCTTCGGCGCCCTTTTCGTCCCAGGCCTCGCGGATCGAGCGTCCGCCGCGGCCGTAGAGCTTGAACGAGGACAACAGGTTGATCGCGTCGAAGCCGGTCGCGACCACCAGCACGTCCAGTTCATGTGCATTGCCGTTGTCGCCCACCACCGCGCTTTCCGTGACCCGGGCGATGCCGCCCGTGACCAGCTTGACGTGGTCCCGCGCCATGGTGCGGAACCAGCCGTTGTCCATCAACATGCGCTTGCCGAAGGGCGGGTAGTCGGGCAACACCTCCGGCAGCAGATCCTGGCGTTCGCCGAGTTCCGTCTTGATGTAGCGGGTGAAGTGCTCGCGATGCTTGTCGTTGATCTCATTGATGGCGCGATCGGGATGCGGCCAGTGGGGATCGATCTGCAGGGTCGCGTGGACCCGGTCGTTGAAGATCCAGGCCAGGCGCTGGCGATACCACTCCTGGTAGTACGGCACGTCGCGCAGCAGGAAGCGGACGTCCTGCGGCACGGGCTTCTGGAATTTCTCGAACGGCGCGGCCCATTGCTTGGAGCGCTGGAAAACGGTCAGGGAGCGGACGTCGTCGGCGATGGCTGGCACGACCTGCATGGAGCTGGCGCCGTTGCCGATGATGCCCACGTTCTTGCCGCGCAGGTCCAGGCCTTCCGGCCAGTTCGCCGTATGGAAGCAGGGGCCCTTGAAACTCTCCAGGCCGGGTATGGGGGGCAACTTGGGCACGTTCAGCAGGCCTACCGCGCTGATGACGATGTCCGCCGCATAGTCCTCGATCTGGCCGTCCTGTCTGACCATGCGTACGTTCCAGCATAGCGCGGCTTCGTCGTAGCGGGCGGACTCCACGCGCGTATTGAAGCGGATGTTGGCGCGCACGCCATGCTGGTCGGCGACGCTTTCGAAATAGCCCTGGATCTCGCCCTGCAGGGCAAAGTAGCGCGACCAGTCGTGCTTGGCGAAGGAGTATGAGTAGATATGGTTGGGTGTGTCCACGCCCGCGCCGGGGTAGCGGTTCTCGTACCAGGTGCCGCCGACCTCGGCGTTCTTCTCGATCACCACATAAGGAATGCCCGCGCCTTGCAGGCGGATCGCGGCGCACAGGCCGGCCACGCCTGCGCCGATGACCAGGACCCGATAGCCTCGCGGCACCGGGAACGCATGGCGTTGCTCCAGTGCGAAGTCCGGATCCAGCCCCAGCCAGGCGGCGATCATGGGGCCGTAAGAGTCAGGAACCGCTTCTCCGATGCTGGTGCGCAGCATGGAGACCAACTCTTCATGCGTGGGTGCGGGCAGCTTGGGCGGCTGGCCGCGGCGGTTGAGCAGAATGGCCGAGTACGCGGCTTCACGGATCTCTTCCTGCACGGTTTCGGGCAGGCCGCCGGGATCGTTGTCTTCGAGGCCGCGGATGCGCGAGCACTGGTAGCGCCCGGACAGCCATTGCGTGTCGCCCGTCAGGTGCACCAGCACCATGAGCAGCGTGGGAATGTTGGCGCTGGTCAGCGCACGCTTGAGCGTGGTCTCCCACACGTCGTTGCCTAGCGGTTTTGCCGGGGCCGGGGTATCGCGATGCATGTAAGGGTCCTTGCAGGAATGGCGTGGGGTATGGGGTTGCGGCCTATTCGGCGGTTGCGCCGGACTTCTTGATCAGCTCGGCCCATTTGGCGCTGTCGCTGACGATGAAAGCGCCAAAGTCGGCAGGCTTGGTGAACAGGGCGTCCAGGCCCATCTTCTTGAATTGCTCCTGCACGTCCGGCGCCGTCTTCATTTTCTGCAAGGCTGCCTGCAGCTTCTCGACGACCGCGGGCGGCGTACCGGCCGGGGCCACGATGCCCAGCCAGGGCATGGCGTCGTAGCCGGGCAAGCCGGATTCCTCCACGGTAGGCAGGTCGGGCAGCACCGAGGACCGGGTCTTGGTGGTCACGGCCAACGGGCGCACCTTGCCGCTGTCGAGGAAGGGCTGAGCGGCCGCGATGTCCACGAACAGCATGTCGACTTCGCCGCCGGCCAGGGAGGTCAGCGCCGGTACGCTGCCCTTGTAGGGGATGTGGGTCATCTTCAGGCCGGTCAGCGCGGCGAACAGCTCGCCCTCCAGATGGTTGGAAGTGCCATTGCCGGAGGAAGCGAAGGTGGCAGACTTGCCATCTTTCTTGAGCGCGGCTATCAGGTCCTTAACGTTGGACGCCTGCACCTGCCTGCCCGTCACCAGCACGTGCGGCACGCTGGCGATGAGCGACACGGGCTGGAAGTCCTTGACCGGGTCGTAGTTCGCGGTGTTCTTGTACAGGCTGGGAGCGATGCCGAGGGACGACGCCGCCATCAGCAGCGTGTAGCCATCGGCCGGCGCCTTGGCCACATAGGCCGAGGCGATCATGGTGCCGGCGCCGGGCTTGTTGACCACCACCACCGGCTGGCCCAGATCGCTTTGCAGCTTGGCCGCGATCTGACGGGTCATCACGTCGGTGACGCCGCCAGGCGTAAAGGGCACCACGATGTTGATCGGCTTGTTGGGATAGTCCTGGGCGTGAGCGGTTGCACCCGCGCAGATCAGGGTTGCGGCCAGGCAGTTCGATAGCCATTTCATGGTTTGTCTCCTGTGGTTTTCTAGGTGTGGCGTTCAGGTGGAGCCTGCGCTGAGGTTCCGGTGCCGGATCAGCCCCCACACCGTGTTGGCATAGGGCATGTCCAGGTTCAGCTTTGCTGCGATTTCGATCATGGCGCCGACCAGGGCGTCGATTTCCAGCGGCTTGCCTTGTTGGGCGTCCTGCAGCATCGAGGTCTGGGCGGCCCCCGCGCTGGCGGCGGCCTGCATGCGTTGCTCCACCGTTACCGGCAGCGCAAGTCCGAGCGCTTGGCCTAGCGCCAGGTATTCGCCCAGCATGGCGCGCGCCAGCTTGCCGAGGTAGGGATCGCGGACCATGGCTTCCATGGTGGCGTTGGCAAGCACGCTCAAGGGATTGAAGGTGGCGTTGCCCATCGCCTTGATCCAGACAGCCTGGTGGATCCCGGCGCTGACCTCGCATTGCAGGCCCGACGCCCGCAGCAGGCCAGCCAGCCTGCTGGCTCGGGCCGACACGTGGCCGTCAGGCTCGCCGAGGATGAGGTGGTTGCGGGCGTTCTGCGCCGCGATGCCGGGCGCGGTGGAATTCGCCGCGATGTACACCACCGCGCCCAGCACCCGGTCCAACGGCAGTGCGCGCCTGAGGATGCCGCGGCCGTCGACCGATTGCAGCGGCGCATCGCCCAGCGGGTTGTCCAGTGTGGCCAGATACCACCAGGGGATGCCGTTCACGGCCGGCACCACGGCGCCTTGCGGCGCGAGCATCGGCGCCAGGTGCGCGGCGATATCGTCCAGCGCCTGTTGCTTGACCGCAAGAATCAGGTAGTCCGCGTCGCGCACCTGGCGCGGATCGTCGGTGGCGCGCACCGGGTAGTGGCGCGTGACGCCGTCAGCCGTCAACCCGACGCCATGCTGCCGCAAGGCGGCCAGCGTCTGTCCGCGGGCGATCATGGTCACCTCGCAGCCTGCCTGGGCCAGGCGCGCGGCGAGCAGACAGCCGATCGCACCCGCACCATATACCGCGACGCGGCATTGATGAGCATCTTCCATTTCTACTCTGCGAAAAAGGGGCCGCCGGGAGGGCGGCGCGGTTGCCGCTATTCCTGGTATTCGGGCCGGATGCGTTGCAGCAGCCGGAGCAGGGGAGGCCAGTGCTTGTGGCGGGAGGGGCGGTCGAGACGGTCGAACTGGCGGCCGACCTTCTCGGCGACTTCGGCGGCGGGCGTCACCAGCGGCAGGCCGCCGGCCAGCGCCGCGACCTGCGCCTGGCAGGCGCGCTCCAGGTAGAACATGGCGTCGAAAGCGTCAGGCACGCTGGCGCCGCAGACCAGCAGGCCGTGATTGCGCAGGATCATCGCGCTGTGCGGACCCAGGTCGGCGATCAGGCGTTGCTGTTCGTCCATGTCCAGCGCGACGCCTTCGTAGTCGTGATAGCCGATGCGGTCGTGAAAGCGCATGGCATGCTGCGAAATCATGAGCAGCCCGGCCGCTTGCGCGGACACGGCGATGCCGGCGGCGGTGTGCGTGTGCATGACACAGGCCGCGTCGTGGCGGACGCGGTGGATGGCGCTATGGATGACGAAGCCGGCGGGGTTGATGCCCAGGCCGGTCTGGTCCAGCAGGATGCCGCCATCGATGTCCACCTTGACCAGGTTGGACGCGGTGATCTCATTGAACATCAGGCCGTAGGCATTGATCAGGAAATGCGGCTCGGCGCCGGGAACCCGGGCCGAGATATGTGTGTAGATGTGGTCCGTCATGCGCATCTCGACGGCCAGGTTGTAGGCCGCGGCGAGGTCCACCCGCACTGCCCATTCCCCGGCTGAAACCTGGTCCTTGATCGATGCCTCTTGCACGGCGACTCCTCCGGTTTTGCATTCTTCTTGGTCTGGCCCGCGCTTTTGCCGCGTGGCCTGTTTCAACCGGAGTATAGGTTTTCCGACCGCTTCCGACTAAGCAAACGTTTTGATGGAAACGCATAAATCCCATCAATCATTCAGCCATGCCGGCATGCATGAAAAACCTTGATGGATATGCATAAAAACGTTTGGCTAGTGCGGCGAAAAACCGCTGCCTATACTGATTTTCCTACCCATGGGCGCGCCTGCAACAAGTCTGCGCGCCATTGAAAAATCAGAAAAGCTGGAGGCTGGATGGACGCTGCAGGAAACCGCACGATCACGGATTTGCTCGATGAACAGGCGCTATGCCACGGGCATCGGCTGGCGATTGTGCATGAGTACCAGAACGGCGACATCAGCCAGTTGAGCTACATCCAGTTGCGTGAGGCGGCCCGCGGATTTGCCGCGGGCCTGCAGGCGCGCGGCGTGAAGCCGGGTGATCGCGTGTTCGTGTTCATGGGCAACACCGCGGAGTATGTGCCGCTGTGGATGGGCCTGATGCTGGCGGGCGCCGTCATCGTGGCGGGCAACATCTATCTCACCGCGCCGGAAGTGGCCTACCAGCTTGAGCATTGCCAGCCCGCGCTGGCGCTGGTGGAGCCGACGCACGAGGCCCTGATACGCGAAGTCTGCGCCGGCATGGTGCAGCCGCCGGACATCGTGGCGGTTGCGCGCGGCAGCCTGGGACCGGAAGGCCTGAGCGGCGCGCTGGCGGGGGCGCCGGCGGATTGCCAGGCGCCCGACCAGGGTAGCGACGACCTGGCGCAGATCCTGTACACCTCTGGCACGTCGGCGCGGCCCAAGGGCGTGATGCTGACACAGGCGAACCTGCTCTGGTGCGGCCAGGCGGGTGCGGCCAACAGCGGCCTGAGCCGCAGCGACCGCGTGTTCAACAACAAGCCGCTGTTCCACGCCAATTGCCAGGAGACGGTGCTGTCCTGCCTCACGGCAGGCGCCACCGCGGTGATCGGCGAACGCTATAGCGCGACGCGCTACCTGCGCCAGCTCATCGAGCACCGCATCACGATATGCAGCCTGTCCGGCATGCTCTGCCGCACCTTGCTGAACCAGCCGCCCACGCCGTTCGATACGGCGCACCGGGTGCGCTACGCGGGTTATGCCATCAACATTTCGGAAGCCGAGATCGCGGCGTTCATCGAGCGCTTCCGCATTCCCCTGCGCAACGGCTACGGGCAATCCGAGACCATGCTCTACATCACTTTGCAGCCGCATGCCTCGCCGTCCGCCTACCCGTCCATCGGGCGCGTCACGCCCGACCGCGAAGTGTTCGTGGTCGACGACGACAACCAGCCGGTGGCCGCGGGCGCCGTGGGCGAGATCGTGGTGCGCGGGCGTCCAGGGCGCACGCTGACCCTGGGCTACTATCGCGACCCGGCGGCTACGCAGGCCGTGTTTGACGGCGGCTGGCTGCACACGGGAGATCTGGGCTATCAGGATGCCAAGGGCAACTTCTTTTTCTTCGGCCGCAAGAAGGAAGTGATCAAGCGGGCCGGCGAGAACATCTCGGCCGCGGAGGTGGAAGAGGCCTTGATGGGGCATCCCGCCGTGCGCGACGTGGCCGTGGTGGGCGTACCGGATCCGGTGCGGGACCAGTCGGTCAAGGCCTTCATCGTGCTGCGCGCCGGGCATCAGGCGGATGCGGATGCCATCAAGGCCTTTTGCGCCCAGCGGCTGGCGTACTTCAAGGTGCCCGAACACGTGCAGTTCATGGCGGAGCTGCCGCGCAACGCCAGCGGCAAGGTGCAGAAACGGGCGCTGCTAGATGCCTGAACGCCGCGAGGGTCGTCAGGCCTGGCCGGTGGCGGCCTTGCCCAGCCGGGTCAGGGCTTCGGCGACCTGATGGACGATGGCCTGGCCTTGGTTGCGGTGGATGGCGATGGTGAACTCCAGCGTCAGCGGGGTCAGCGTCGGGTCCACCAGTGCCAGGGAGCCGGCGCGAACTTGTTCGGCCACCATCATTTCCGGCAATTGCGCGATGCCGCCGCCGGCTTCGACGACTTCGATCAGGCTGTTCAGGCGATTGCAGCTGCAGATATTGTCCAGGTTGGCGCCCATGTCGCGCAGTTCGTCCTGCGCCGGGCCGAAGAAGCCCGACGGGCGCGACACGCACCACAGCGGCTCTGTTTGCAGTAGCGATTGCATGGTGCGCGGCTGGCCGTCAGCGTCGTGCAGCAGCCGGGACGAGACCATCCACGACATGCGGGTCTTGCCCAGCGATTCGCAGATGAACTGGTCGTCGCGCAGATGATTGGCCATGATCGCGATGTCCAGCGCGCCGGACGTCAGATGCTCCTGCAGCTTGACCGCGAGGTCCAGCTCGATCTCGTAGGAGATGCGCGGCAGGGCGCGGCGCAATTCGGGCACCACGCGTGAAAACCAGGTCATGGAAATCTCGCCCATGCCGATGCGTACCGTGCCGGCCGCGTTGTTGACGGCCTCCGCGTCGGTGAAGGCGTCTTCCACCGCCAGCAGCAGCGGTTCCACGCGCTCGACGAAGCGGCGCGCGGGCACCGTCAGTTCCAGCCGGCGGCCGCGCTTTTCGAAGAGAGGAAAACCCAGCGACTGCTCCAGTTCCTTCATGCGCGCCGAGACGGCGGGTTGGGAGGTGTGCAGCCGCTCGGCCGCGGCGCGGAAGCTGCCCAGCTTGGCGATCTGGCACAGGGTTTCGGCGTTGGTCAGATTCGGACGAGGCATGGGCGCATGTAGTGGTTTTTGGGCCGTATGTTAAGGCTAAAGGACGCGGGCAAACTGTCGGCGCCGCGGTTTCACGCGGATTTCTGGCTCTCCTCGCGCAGTATCTGGCCCAGGCGGCGCGCGCCAGGCCCTGCCGCGTCGGGATCGGGGTAGACGAGGTACAGAGCGCCCCAGCGTTGCGCGCCGTCCTGCAGCGGCAGCGGCTTCAATTCGCCCGAGGCCAACTGCTCGCGGATCCAGTCTTCCGGATACCAGGCGAAGCCCATGCCCATGCACGCGGCGCGTATCGACGTGCTCTTGTGGCTGAAGGTGATGCGCTGCTCGGTAACGTCCCAGACGCTGGGCCGCAAGCGCTGCCGCCCGCTGTCGCGGATCACCAGATGGCGGTGCGCCTTGAGGTCTTCGAGCGACAGCGGCCGGTTCATCAGGTGCAGGGCATGCGAGGGCGCGGCGGCGGCGACCGCGCAGTAGCGCAGTAGCGCGTCGCCGACATGGCCGGCCGGGATGTGGTCGGCGCAGATGGCGAGGTCGACCTCGCCCGAGAGCAACAGCTCGTCGGTGCCGCCGACCACCGATTCGTGAAGTTCGATGCGGGTCTCGGGGAATTCGCCGGCAATCTTGTCCAGGCAGCGCAGCAGCAGGTCCGTAGGGAACAGGCTTTCGACGGCCAGCGTCAGCATCTGTTCGCGCCCCTTGGCGAGATTGCCGGCCGCCCGTTCCAGGCGCTGGGCCTCGTTCACCAGAGACTTGCCGCGCCGGTAGAGGATCTTGCCGTCGTCCGTCAGAAGGGCCTTGCGTCCGTCCATGGCGAACGCCGCCACGCCCAGCCGTTCCTCGATCTGGCGGATGGCATAGCTGATGGTCGACTGCGACTTGCTGAGCGCCTCGGCGGCCTGGGCGTAGCCGCCCGCGTCCACCACGGCGACCAGGGCCTGCCATTGCTCCAGCGAGATTCTGGGTGGCATATATATCTATCAATTAGATAAATTTCTGCGAAATATTGAACTATTTTATCTGTTTTATAGATGATTCAATGGGTTCATCGTCATCAAGACAGAAGGAACCCAGATGAACATCCTGGTCATCACCGCCGGCGCGCCGGCCGATACATTCTCAGCGGCGCTTGCCGAGCGCTATGTGAACGGCGTGCAGTCCGGCGGCCACGCGCGGGTCATATGGGCCGATCTGCGCGCCGAGGCGTTCGATCCGCGCATGACCGAAGCCGACCTGGATTTCTACCGCGGCAAGGGACCCTTGCCCGGCGACGTGCGGCGCGAACAGTTGCGCGTGGAGGCTGCTGACCTGGTCGTGCTGGCGTTCCCGATCTACTGGTGGGCCATGCCGGCGCTGGCCAAGGGCTGGATCGACCGTGTCTTCACCAAGGGATGGGCCTTCGGCGCCGCCGGGGGACAGCCGGGTCGATTGGCCGGCAAGCGCGTGCGCCTGATCGCGACCGGCGGCGCCGGCCCGCATGCCTATGACGAGTACGGCTACCGCGCCGCCATTTCCACCCAGATCGAACACGGAATCCTCTATTACAGCGGCGTGAGCGACCTGCGCACGCACCTGTTCCTCGACGTCGAGAGCGGCGACGAGGACGCGCGGCATCGCAACCTGTCCGATGCGTACGGGTTCGGCCTTTCGCTTGCCGCGACAGGCGCCGGGACTCCTCCCGCGCGCTGAACATTTCCTTCCCTACTCTTCTCAATGAGGTTCGCCATGTCCATCACCACGCGGGAAATCCACCTGAAAAACCGCCCCACGGGGCTGCCCACGTCAGACGACTTCGCGTTGGTCGAAACCACGCTGCCCGCGCCCCGGCCAGGGCAGATCCTGGTGCGCAATCTGTGGATGTCGGTTGATCCGTACATGCGCGGCCGCATGGATGAGCGCAAGAGCTACATCGCGCCCTTCGCGCTGGACCAGGTGCTCGAAGGCGCGGCGGTCGGCGTGGTCGAGCAGAGCGCCGATCCGCGTTTTGCCGCGGGCGATCGAGTGGTGCACTTCGCCGGCTGGCGCGAGCATGCGTTGATCGACGCCGCGCATGCCACCGCCGTCGCCGACGACGGCATCGCCTTGCAGACCTACCTGGGCGCCCTGGGCTTTCCTGGCCTGACGGCGTACGTGGGGTTGACTCGGATTGCCAACGCGCAAGCGGGCGAAACCATCTTCGTGTCCGCAGCCAGCGGCGCGGTCGGCAGCGTGGTGGTCCAGATGGCGAAGCAGATGGGGTTGCGCGTCGTGGCGTCCGCCGGTTCGGAGGACAAGGCGCGCTGGCTGCGCGACGTTGCCGGGGCGGATGCGGTCATCGATTACCGCAGCGCGCCCGATCTCACCGCGGCGCTGGCCCAGGCCGCGCCGCAGGGCATCGACATCTACTTCGACAATGTCGGCGGCGACCATCTGGACAGCGCGTTGGCGTTGGCCAATGACCATGCGCGTTTCGTGCTGTGCGGCATGATCTCGGGCTACAACGAGGGCAAGCCGGCCATCGGCGTGCGCAATCTGTTCTCGGCTATCGAAAAGCGCATCAAGCTCCAGGGCCTGATCGCCTCCGACCACATCGACGTGCTGCCGGAGTTCATCCCCCGCATGAGCGCGTGGATCAAGGCCGGACAGGTGCAGTTGCGTGAAACGGTGGTGGACGGACTGGAGCGCGCGCCGGAGGCATTCATCGGCCTGTTCAAGGGCGCCAACACCGGCAAGATGCTGGTCAGGCTGACCAAGTCCTGAAGACCCGGCCCGCGCGGGTCGGCCGCAGGCTCGGTGAAATCCGCCATTTCCGGCCGCCTGGCCCGCCGATACACTGGCCGATCGCCATCCAAACGAGACAGCCATGAGACAACTACTTCCCGCCCTGGGCGCCGCGCTTGCCTTCACGTTCGGCGCCCAGGCGTCGGCCCAGCAAGCCCAGCCCCCGGCCTCCGTGCCGCGCGATCCGTTCTTCTGGCTGGGCGAGATCAACAAGGCCACCGCCGTCATCAACACCGACGAGGGGTTGCTGGACAAGTCCATGGCGCCGCGCCTGGCCGCCGGCGTGGCCAAGGTGATCAGCGACGGCAACCAGCCTGGCGCCAAGCGCCCGTCCAGCGTCATCACCTTCGAACCGTTGTTGATCAAGGCGGCGGGCGAGGACGTGACGTTGCTGCACGCGGGGCGTTCCAGCCAGGACATGCACGCGACCTACCGCAGCGCCATCCTGCGCGACAAGCTGCTGGATCTGGCGGCCCAGCTGAACGCCACGTCCACCACCCTGGTGGAACTGGCGGGCAAGCATGCCGCGACCATCGTGCCGAACTACACCAACGGCGTGGCGGCCCAGCCCAACAGCTACGGACACTATCTGCTGGGGCAGGCCGCCGGCATGGCGCGCGACGCCCAGCGCATCCGCGAAGCCTATGTGCGCATCGACCGTTCGCCGATGGGCACCACGGTGCTCAACGGCACCAGCTGGCCGCTGGACCGCAAGCGCATGGCACAGTATCTGGGCTTTGCCGCGCTGGTGGACAATGCCTATGACGCCTCGCAGATTTCATCCATGGACCAGCCCGTGGAAGTTGCATCCATCGTCACCAGCATCGCGCTGCGCACCGGCAACTTCGTCGAGGACGTGATGACCCAGTACGCCCAGCCGCGTCCCTGGATCCTGCTGGAAGAGGGCGGCGGCAACACCTACGTGTCCAGCGCCATGCCGCAGAAGCGCAACCCCGGCCTGCTCAACGACACCCGCAGCGACGCGTCGACCGCCGTGACGCTGGCCATGGGGCCGGTGGTGCAGACGCACAACATCACGCCGGGCATGAGCGATCCCAAGGACGTGAAGCAGAACTCCGCCATGGTCGACGCCGGCATCTCGGCGCTCAAACGCTGGGACCGGGTGCTGAAAGCCATGGTCATCAGCCCCGACCGGGCGCTGGAAGAACTGAACAGCGACTGGACGGCGTCGCAGGAACTGGCCGACGTGCTGATGCGCAAGTACAAGCTGCCGTTCCGCGACGGGCATCACTTCGCGTCCGAGGTCGTGAGCTACGCCAAGACCAACAACATCAAGCCGCTGGACTTCCCGTATGAGCAGGCGCGCCGCATCTATGCCGATGCCATGAAGGACTCGAAGTACGGCAACGAACTGCCGATGAGCGAGGCGGAGTTCCGCTCGACGCTGGACCCGGTCGCCATCGTCAAGAACCGCGCCACTTCGGGTGGTCCGCAGCCGGCGGAAATGGAGCGCATGCTGAAGGAGGCGCGCGCGCAGCTGGCTGAACAGGATGCCTGGATCAAGGCGCGCCGCGCCCACATCAACGATGCGCTGGCGGACCTGGACGAGAGATTCGGCGCGCTGGTTGCCAGCGCGCCGAAAGAGAAGGGCCAGTAGGGGCCGGGTCATGGCGGCCTGTCGCCAGGCCGCTGGCAGCCCGTGCTTGCGGCCTGGGCCGGAAACGCGGAGCGGACCTCAGCCGCGGGCCGGGAAGGGCGCCGCGAAGCGGCGCAGCCGCAGCGCGTTGCTCAGGACGAAGACGCTGGACAGGGCCATCGCGCCCGCCGCGAACACCGGCGACAGCAGGCTGCCGTTGACCGGATACAGCAGGCCTGCCGCCACGGGAATCAAGGCCACGTTGTAGGCGAAGGCCCAGAACAGGTTCTGCTTGATGTTGCGGATGGTGGCCTTGGACAGGGCGATGGCGTTGGGTACGCCGCCCAGGTCGCCCGACATCAGCACCACGTCCGCAGCCTCGATGGCGATGTCCGTGCCGGTGCCGATGGCCAGGCCCACGTCCGCTTCGGCCAGGGCCGGCGCGTCGTTGATGCCGTCGCCGACGTAGGCGATGGGGCCGTATTGCTGCTTCAGGCGTTGCACGGCTGCGACCTTGCCGTCGGGCAGCACTTCGGCGACCACTTCGTCGATGCCGAGCTGGCGGGCGATGGCCTCGCCGGTGCGGCGGTTGTCTCCGGTGATCATGGCGACCTTCAGGCCCAGGTCATGCAGGGCGCGGATGGCGGCGGCAGTGGTTTCCTTGATGGGGTCGGCCACGGCGATCATGGCGGCCAGCTTGCCGTTGATGGCGGCGTACAGCGGGCTCTTGCCCTCGTCGCCCAGACGCACGGCGTCCGAACCGAAAGACTCGACGCTCAGGCCCAGCTCACGCATGTAACGGTCGGCGCCGATTTCCACCAGATCGCCGTCCACCCGGGCGCTTACGCCGAAGCCGGTAATCGATTCGAACTGCGAGATCGTGCCCAGCGCGATGCCCTCGCCGCGCGCCGCGTCCACGATGGCTTGCGCGATCGGGTGTTCGGACTTGGCTTCGACGGTGGCGACCTTGCCCAGCACGACAGCGCGTTCGAAGCCCGGCGCGACGATCAGGTCGGTGAGTTCGGGACGGCCCTTGGTCAGCGTGCCGGTCTTGTCCACCGCCACGACCTGGGCATCCTTCAGCGACTGCAGCGCTTCGCCCTTGCGGAACAGCACGCCCATCTGCGCGGCGCGGCCGGTGCCCACCATGATCGAGGTCGGCGTGGCCAGGCCCATGGCGCAGGGGCAGGCGATGATCAACACAGCCACGGCATTGACCAGCGCGAAGGTCAGGGCGGGCTCGGGTCCGAACGTCAGCCAGATGATGAAGGTCACGACCGCGGCCGCCATCACGGCAGGCACGAACCACATCGTGATGCGGTCCACCATGGCCTGGATCGGCAGCTTGGATCCTTGCGCCTGTTCGACCATGCGGATGATCTGCGCCAGCAGCGTGTCGCCGCCGACCTTGGTGGCGCGGAACGTCAGCGCGCCGTTCTGGTTGACGGTGCCGCCGACCACTTCCGAGCCGGGCTGCTTCTCGACCGGCACGGGCTCGCCGCTGATCATGGACTCGTCGATGTAGCTGTTGCCTTCCACGACTTCGCCGTCCACCGGGATGCGCTCGCCCGGGCGGACTTCGATCAGGTCGCCCGCCACGACTTCCTCGATGGCGAGTTCCAGCGTTGCGCCGTTGCGCACCACGCGCGCGGTCTTGGCCTGCAGGCCGAGCAGGCGCTTGATGGCTTCGGATGTGTTGCCCTTGGCGCGGGCTTCCATGTAGCGGCCCAGGAGGATCAGCGCCACGATGACCGCGGCGGCCTCGTAGTAGACGTTGACGGTGCCGGCGGGCAGCAGTTGGGCCGCGAAGGTGGCGACCACCGAATAAGCGTAGGCGGCGGACGTACCCACCGCCACCAGCGAGTTCATGTCGGGCGCGCCGCGCAGCAGCGCGGGGATGCCTTTCTTGAAGAAGCGCAGCCCGGGGCCGAACAGCACGATGCTGGCCAGCACGAATTGCAGGTACCAGCTGTTCTGCGTGCCGATGGTTTCAGCGATGACGTGGTGGAACGCCGGCACGATGTGGGCGCCCATTTCCAGGATGAACACGGGCAGCGCGAAGATCGTGGCGATGGTCAGGGCGCGCTTGAGCGACTTCAGTTCGGCGGCCTGGCGTTCGGCCACGGCGTCGGTGTCGCTGGATTCGGCCGAGAGGGTTTTCGCTTCATAGCCGGCCTTGGCCACGGCCTGGATCAGGGCGTTGGCGGGCACGCCGCCGGCCGCGGTGATGCTGGCGCGCTCGGTGGCGAGGTTGACGCTGGCGTTGCTGACGCCGGGTACGGCCTTCAGGGCTTTCTCGACGCGGCCCACGCAGGAGGCGCAGGTCATGCCGGAGACCGACAGTTCTATCGTGGTTTCAGCGACGGCGTAACCCGCTTTCTGTACCGCCTGTACCGCGGCGGCGACGTCCGGCGCGCCTGCAAACGTGATGTCGGCGCGTTCGGTCGCCAGATTGACGCTGGCCTGATTGACGCCCGGCACGGCCTTCAAGGCCTTTTCGACCCGACCCACGCAGGAGGCGCAGGTCATTCCCTCGATGGGCAGGCTGACCGCGACGCTGTTTGCTGGGATGGCACTCATATCCGCTCCTTGAAAACTTGGAATTTCATGCTGATGGCTGCACTATAAAGATTCCAATGATGTCAAGGTCAAGCGTTTGATTGCCGCGGGTCGTCCAAGGGAAAAAATAGCGGCCGCAGTTGTTGCAGCCGGTGGTTTCTAAAATGGGGACGCGCTTAGGCCGGCACCCTAAAAAGGGGGGCGCCGGCCAGGCTCAGAACCAGATGCGCACGCCCGCCAGGATGGCGCGCTCGGAGCGGCTTTCACCCGCTTCGCTGGCGTAGCTCGCGGTCTTGCCGAACTTGCGTCCGAACGACACGCCGATATATGGCGCAAATTCGCGCGTGACCTCGTAGCGCAGCCGCAAGGAGAACGATGCGTCGGACAGGCCGGAGCCCACGCCGCGCGCCTCGTCATTCTTGCCATTCAGGCTGGCTTCGATCTCGGGCGTAAGGATCAGGCGCTGCGTGAGCAGCAGATCGTATTCCGCCTTCAGCGCCAGCGCGGTCCTGCCCGAACCGCCGACATAGCCGGTGATCTCGGTTTCGATGCCGTAGGGCGCGACGCCCTGCACGCCGAACGCAGCCCAGTTGCGTTTGGGTCCGGTGCCGAAATCGCGCCGCGCGCCCAGCTGCAGGTCCCAGAACGGCGAGATCGTGTGGCTCCAGAAGGCTTCGATCTTGGCATCCGTGTTGCCATTGAGGCGATCGCCCTCGCTCTTGATCCACAGCTTGTTCAGGTCGCGGCCGATCCAGAACTGGCCGTCCCATTGCAGGCTGGTCTGTTCGTTGCGGTCATAAGCGACGCCGAGCTTGTCGAACAGCAGATGGCTGGTGACGACGTTGTCCATCATGTGCGGATGGATGCGGTAGGCGGCGTAGCGCTGCTCGGTGCTGCCGTCGCTGGAGGGCAGGGAACCCACCGGCGGGCCTTTGCGCGGGGATTCGTCCATGCCTGGCATCGAGCCGTGGTCCATGCCAGGCATGGAGCTGTGATCCATGCCTTTCATGGAACCATGGTCCATGCCCTTTTGCGAGGCCGGAGCCTTGCCCTGCATCGAGCCATGATCCATGCCAGGCATCGAACTGTGATCCATTCCCTGCATGGCACCGTGATCCATCCCCGGCATCGAACCGTGGTCCATGCCGTTCATCGTGCCGGCCGGCGTTTGCGCCAGGGCCAGCCCGGATGCGGCGGAAAGGAGGGCGGCGCCCGCGACGAGCCCGGGCCAGTGCTTTCTGGATGTGGTTGTTCTCATTATTCCCCCTATTCCACGACGACCGCGCGGAACATGCCGGCCTCCATGTGGAACAGCAAGTGGCAGTGATAGGCCCAGTTGCCGCGCGCGTCCGCGCTGACGCGGTAGCTCAGGCGTTGCGCCGGGTTGAGGCTGATCGTGTGCTTGCGCACCTGGAAATTGCCGTCGGCGGACTCGAGGTCGCTCCACAAGCCGTGCAGGTGGATGGGGTGCGTCATCATGGTGTCGTTGACCAGCACGAAGCGCACGCGCTCGCCGTACTTGAGCACGATGGGCTTGGCCTCGGTGAACTTCAGTCCGTTGAACGACCACATGTAGCGGTCCATGTTGCCGGTCAGGTGCAGCTCGATTTCTCGGGTCGGCGGCCGGTTGTCGGCGGGTTCGACCATCGAGTGCAGGTCGGCATAGGTCAGCACGCGGCGGCCGTTGTTGCGCAGGCCCACGCCGGGATCATCCAGCCGGGTCGAGACGATGTCAGGCAGCATGGAGTTGGCGGGACTGCGCTCGGCGGGGTAGGGATGCTTGACCTCGACCATGCCGCCTTCGTTGCCGCCTGGGCTGCCAGGCATGGCGCCATGGTCCATGCCGCCGTGATTCATGCCCGCCATTCCAGCCATACCGGCGTGGTTCATCCCACCCATGGCGCCTTGACTCATGTTGCCCTGCGCGCCATGGTTCATCGCGCCTTGAGCGCCGTGGTCCATGCCCCCTGCCTGCCCCCCGCCCATGTCCATGCCGGGCATGTCGTGCGCCATGCCCATGTCCATCATGGTCAGCACCTGCACCGGGTCCAGCGCCGGGATCTCGGCCTGCATGCCTTCGCGCGGCGCCAGCGTGCCGCGGGCATAGCCGGAGCGGTCCATGGCCTGCGAAAAGATGGTGTAGGCGCGCTCGTCCTGCGGTTCGACGATGACGTCATAGGTCTCGGCCACGGCGATGCGGAACTCTTCCACTTCCACGGGCCGCACGGCCAGGCCGTCGGCGGCCACCACCGTCATCTTCAGGCCGGGGATGCGCACATCGAAGTAGGTCATGGCCGACCCGTTGATGAAGCGCAGGCGGATGCGTTCGCCCGGACGGAACAGGCCGGTCCAATTGCCCGCAGGGGATTTGCCGTTGGTGAGGAAGGTGTAGGTGGCGCCCGAGACGTCGGCCAGATCGGTCTGGTTCATGCGCATCTTCTGCCACATGAGACGTTCGTTCAGCGCGTTCTTCCAGCCGGACTTCTCCGCGTCGTCCATCAGGCTGCCGACGGTGGGCTGGATGTAGTTGTAGTAGTCGGGCATCACCTTGAGCTTGCGGAACACACTCATGGGATCTTCGTCGGTCCAGTCGGACAGCAGGACGACATAGTCGCGGTCGGCCCGCACCGGGTCGGGGCGCTTGGGATCGATCACGATGGCGCCATACAGCCCCGTCTGCTCCTGGAAGCCGGAATGGCTGTGATACCAGTACGTGCCGCTCTGGCCCACGTCGAACTGGTAGGTGAAGGTCTCGCCGGGGGCGATGCCGGGAAAGCTCAGGCCGGGGACGCCGTCCATGCCGGTGGGCAGGATGATGCCGTGCCAGTGGATCGAGGTGTCCTCGCGCAGGCGGTTGGTGACGCGCAGCGTGACGCGGTCGCCCTCGCGCCAGCGCAGCGTGGGCGCGGGCAGCATGCCGTTGACCGTGGTCGCGATGCGGGGCGCGCCGGTGAAGTTGGCGGGGCTCTCGCCGATCTCCAGGTCGAACTCGGTGCCCGACAGCACGCTCTGCCGCGCCGGGGCGGCCTGCGCCCACGACGACGGACTCCACAAGCCCATGCCGGCCAGCGCGCCGCCCGTGGCCAGGCCCTGCACAAACCGGCGGCGCGGATTCGAAACTGCTCTACTCATGCTCTATCTCCCCGGTAGCCGGACCGGCATCCCGGCAGTGGATTACTTGACGGAAACCGCGCCCTTCATGCCGGCGGGATAGTGTCCGGGCTCAAGGCAGGCAAAGGCGACGCTGCCCGCCTTGTCGAAGGTCCAGACGATGTCGCCGGCCTTGCCTGCTTCCAGGGACACGGAGTTCGGCTCTTCATGGCGCATGCCCGGATCCTTGAGCATCATCTGGTAGTGGCCGTCCAGGTCCGCGGGGGTGCCCAGCACCATTTCGTGGCGGATCTTGCCGGAGTTGGTGACCTTGAAGCGGATGGTTTCGCCCGCCTTGACGTCGATCCTGTCCGGGGTGAAGCGCATGGCGTCCGTCATGTCGACGGCGACCGTGCGCGAGACTTTGGCGGGGTTGCCAGGCTTGCCGATGGCGGCGACGGCATCATGCCCGCCGCCGTGGCCCGCGCCGTGGCCGGGGGCGGCCATGGCGCCGAAGGAAAGCAAAAAGGCGCCTGCGGCGACGGCGCCCTGCGCGAGTTTCACCAGTTTCTTCATGCGTATCCTCTAGACTCGAATTGGGGGTGGAGGCGCCACTTTAGTGACGCGCTCCACACCGCAACCTGTCGGGAGGATTACTTTCCTGCAATGTTCGGCGCCCGGGACAGGGTGAAGCCGACTTCGGTGCCCTGTCCGCCGCAGCGGGCGAACGCGTTGCCGCCGTGCATGCGGGCGATGGCCCGGACGATGGCCAGGCCCAGGCCGTGTCCGTCGGTGCGCCGGCTGCGCGCATCGTCGCCCCGGTAGAAGCGGTCGAAGATGCGCGGCAATGCCTGGGCCGCTATCGGCGCGCCGGGGTTCCGCACCCTGATTTCGATCTCATCCTGCCGGGTGACGCAATAAAGGTCGATGCCGCGTCCCCGAGGGGTGGCCCGGATGGCGTTGCTGAGCAGGTTCGCGATGGCGCGCCGCAGTAGCCGCGGGTTGGCCATCAGGACGGCGCCGCCGTGCGCCGCCAGGGATACGCCGGCATCGTCCAAGGCGGCCTCGTAGTACTCGGCCACGCGGGCGACCTCCTGGCGCACGTTCACCTCTTGCAGGTCTCCCGCCGGTTCGCCGCCGTCGGCACGGGCCAGGAACAGCATGTCGTTGACCAGGGCCTTCAAGCCTTCCAGCTCTTCCAGATTGGATTCCAGCACCTCGCGCAGTTCTTGCTCGGAACGCGGAGATGACAGGCTGACCTCGGCGCCGCTGATCAGCGTCGCCAGCGGCGTGCGCAGTTCATGGGCCACGTCGGCGTTGAAGCCCTCCATCTGCTGGTAGGCCGTCTGCACCCGGCCCAGCATGCCGTTGAAGGTATGGGTGAACTCGCGCAGCTCCCGGTCGATGCCCTGTTCCGGCAGGCGCACCGCAAGATTATCCGGCTGGATGCGGGACGCCTGTTGGGACAGGCGGCGGATCGGCGAGAGGGAGCGCCGCACCGCCCATGCAGACAGCACCACGGTGGCGCCGACCCAGACCGCGCAGATCAGGACCAGCGCGGTGGCGAAGGCATACAGGAACTGCGTGCCGGGACGCAGGTTCACGGCCACGGTGAGCTCGGCGCCGGGCAGCAGCGAGCCTTCCAGCGGCACGCGCAGTCCGCGCATGTTCCAGCCGTCCTGCGTATGCAGTCTGATCTCGTTCCCGGAGAGCGGCCGAATATCCACGGGTGGCGCGTCGCCGTAGAACACGCTGCCGTCGGCGAGCGTGATCCAGGTCTTGAGGTTGCCGTGGCCGACCATGATGTTGTCCAGCGCGCCGCGCAGATCCTGCATCTGCGCGAGCGTGGCCTGCATGCCGATGAGATGGTTGATGAGCTCCAGCTTGCCTGCCACCTCAGTCATTTCCTGGCGCTGCACCTCGCGCTTCAGCGCCCAGAACAAGGTGCATCCGGCAATGCTGGACACCACCAGGGCGATGACGCCGAGCAGCAGCGTGAGCCGGATTTCGATGGACGCGATGCGGGGCAGCCTCATTTCTCGCGCAGCTCCAGCACATAGCCCATGCCGCGCACGGTATGCAGCAGCTTGGTCTCGAACGGGTCGTCGATCTTCGCCCGCAGGCGCCGCACGGCTACCTCGATGACGTTGGTGTCGCTATCGAAGTTCATGTCCCAGACCTGCTCCGCAAGCACGGTCCTGGACAATACCTGGCCATGGCGCCGCAGCATCAGCGTCAGCAGCGTGAACTCCTTGGCGGTCAGGTCCAGGCGCATGCCGCCTCTTTGCGCCTTGCGCCGCGCCAGGTCCATCTCCAGGTCGGCGAGTTTGAGCAGCGTGGATTCCTGCCCGCGGCCGCGGCGCAGCAGCGCCTGGATCCGCGCCAGCAGTTCGGAGAAGGCGAAGGGCTTGACGAGGTAGTCGTCCGCGCCGCCCTCCAGGCCGCGGACCCGGTCTTCCACCTTGTCGCGGGCGGTCAGCATCAGGACGGGCGTCTGCTTGTGCTTGCGCAGGTCCGCCAGCACGCCGAAGCCGTCGACGCCGGGCAGCATCACGTCCAGCACCACTACGTCGTAGTCGCCTTCGATGGCGGCGTGCCGCCCGTCTATGCCGTCGCGGGCGATGTCGACCACGTAGTTGTGTTCGGTCAGTCCTTTGCGGACGTAGTCCGCGAGCTTTCTTTCATCTTCGATCAAGAGGATACGCATGGGGCGCCTCGCTTTCCTTGCACAAATGTAATGAGTCGGTCCGGCTTCTGTAATTACCGACTGCGTAGAGTTCAGCGTGTCAGCCAAGTTCCCGCTTGGCGACGCCGAAACACAAGGAACGATCCGTGAGTGCTCGAAAATCTATCTCGAAGAGCTTTGAAACGGCCAACGATGAAATCGCCGTTGCGGCGCATTATGCACCCTGCGCGTCGAAATGTGCGCGGCAGATCAAGCGGATGCCGGCCGATGCAGCCGGCCCGTCTGGCGCCTGAACGGGTGCTCCGCGATGAGAATCCTCTACACCAATTTCCATCGCGGCGATGGCGGCGGGCATACCACCTACGTGCTGTCGCTGGCGCGCGCGCTGCGCGACGCGCACGATATCGTCGTGGCGGCGCCGCCGGGAAGCCGCTTGTTCAAGGCGGCCTCGGCGATGCCTGGCGTGCGGGCCGAAGCACTGGATTTCCACGGAGGGATGTTGGCCGCGTGGCCCAACGCGCGCCGTCTGCGACAGCTGCTGCAGCAGGAGCGCTTCGATGTTGCGCACGTCAACGGTTCAGCCGACCATCGCCTGTGCATGCTGGCGGGCCTGGGGCTCGGGGCGGACAGCCCCGCGGTGGTGTACACGCAGCACAATGACCGGCCCGCCAACAGCATCGGCGCGATGCTGCGCGCGCGCATGGCGACGGACCGCGTCATCTGCGTGTGCGAGCACACGCGCCGCAGGCTGATGGGCAGCGCATTCGGGCGCTGCGGTTTGCGCACCGTGCGCAATGGCGTGGACGTGGAAAGGTTCAGGCCGCAGGCAGGGGACGCCGTGGCGCAGGCCCGGCGCCGCTGGCTGTCCGACGCGCATGCGGGCCGTCTGGTGGTCGGCAGCAACGCCGGCACCGCGGATTACAAGCGCTGGATGGACATGGTCGAGGCCGTGTCGTTGCTGCCGGCCGGCCAGCGCGAACGCATCGTCGTCATGATCGCAGGACAGCTACCTGATGAGCCGCAACGCCGGCGCGTGCGCGAACTGGGCATGGAAGATCAGGTGATCTTCGCGGGCTTGCTGGACGATGTCCGGTCGTTCGTGGCCGCGCTGGACCTGGGATTCGTGCTGTCCTCCGAGATGGAGACCATCTCGTTCGCCTGCCGGGAGATGATGGCCATGGGCGTGCCGGTCATCGTCAGCAATGCCGGCGGGCTGGCCGAGAACGTGCACGCGGGATTGGACGGCTGGGTGGTTCCGGCGCGGGCGCCGGAGGCCGTGGCGGATGTGCTGCGCGAGATCCTGGCGCAGCCGCAGCTGTTGGGGCCGATGGGGCGCGCGGCCCGGGAAAAGGCTGTGCGGGACTTCGCCTTGTCGCGTTTCGTGGCGGACACGCATGCGGTCTACCTGGAAGCGCTGGCGCAGGCCCAGCGTCCGTTGCGGCTGGCTTGAAAGGCAACGGCCGCTGACCAGGAAGCGTCAGACCATCGATTTTCCGCTGCGTCTGGCCGCGCGCATGTCCTGCCACAACGTCGCGCACAGCAGCGCCAGGATGAGGGCGGAAATGGCGGGCCACACCAGGAAGTAGAACGTCAACCACATGTCAGTCTCCTTGTCGTTTGAGGGGTGTTCAGCCTTGGGCTGGCTGGATGCCGGGCTGTCGGGCAGGCGCTGCCGGCATGGCTTCCTGCGCTTCCTGGAAGGACGTCACGCGCTCCGCGAGCAAGCTGAAATCGAAGCGTTGCTTGCTGAGCAGGCTCAGGCCGGCGCAGACCGTGGCGCTGACGCCATAGGCGGTCAGCGAGCCCATCAGGACGATGTACTCGCGCAAGGTGCCCACGAAAACGGGCAGCATGACGAGCATGCCCGCCGCGCCCACGGCGAGGGCCGCGGTGCGGCCGAAGAAGCCGAACGTCATGAGGCCCAGCACCACGCCACCGCCGATGGCCGAGCAGATTTCGAAGAACACAGCCACCGCCCCGGTGATGGGCAGCAGCTCGAAGCGCACGATGGTGAACAGGACCACGGCGCTGAGCACCGCGCAGACGAAGGCGCGGTTGTCGACGCGGTCCCAGTAGAAGCTGGCGATGACGGGAAAGACGATGGCGCCCCACAGCGCGCCGACGAACACCAGCATCACCAGGATGTCCAGGCGCAGGCTGGCGAAGATGACGCCTATCATTGTTGCGACGATCATGGTGCAGCGGCCCCACCACAGCATGCGGCGCGGATCGGGGCGGCCGCCGGCCAGGTTCTTGGCGTACACGTCGGTCATGACGATGGCCGACAGCGCGGCCAGATCGGAATCCGCGGTCGAGGACAGCGAGCCCACCACCAGCAGGAAGAACAGCGCGATGCCGAAGGGCGGCAGGTAGGTGGACGCCATCTGCGGGATGATGTTGTTCATGTCGCCGTTGGCGGGTTCCAGGCCGACGAAGAGCGCCAGCAGTCCCAGCATGCCCAGGCCGATCACGACGGCGCCGTAACCGGCGGTGGCGGTGAGGAAGGTGGGTTTGATCAGGTCTTCGCGCACCGCGAACAGGCGCTGGGCGATGGTCTGGTTGCCGATGGCGTAGGCCAGCACGGCCACGAAGTAGGGGGCGCCCTGTTCCAGGATGGCGCGGGTGGAATAGAAGTCCGCCTGGTCGGCGCTCAGGCGCCACATGTTTTCCGACAGCAGGTCGGGTCCGCCCGCATTGAAGAAGATGAGCGGAATGATGATGACCGCCGCGATGATCATGGCGGCCAGCTGCGCGAAGTCCGTCATTACCGAGGTGCGGAATCCCGACCACAGCGTGTAGGACAGCACGCCCAGGCCGGCGATGAGCACGCCCTGGATGAAGGTCAGCGGGCTCAGGATAGAGACCAGCGCGCCGGCCGCGGTGAAGTTCACCATCAGGCTGATGCAGCTGCCCACGATGTTGGAAACCGCCATGATCATCTGGCTGGAGGTGCCATGCCGCGCATGGATGACCTCGGCCAGCGTGTGGGCCTTGGGGGCTACCTGGCGGAAGCGTTTGCCGAAGGGATAGATGAAGAGAATCATCAGCGCGCCCCAGAAGCCGTAGTGCAGCGGGCCCGACAGGCCGTACTTGTAGCCCGAGGTGGCGCTGGCGTAGAACGATGCGGCCCAGATCCAGGTGGCGATCATGCTGGCGGTGGACAGGCCGAAACCGACCGCGTTGTTCGACACCATGTAGCCGTCCACGTTCTCATTCTTCTGGCTGATCAGCAGCGACATGAGGAACGTGGCGCCATAGAAGCCCACGAGCAGCAGGATGGCGGTGGTGCCGGATAGCTGAAAGAATTCTGTCTCTTGCATCGTCTTCGTCCTCTCTCCTTGACAGCGTGTTCATGACGGACAGTCATGGCTGCATGAAGGCCGTTTTTCGCGGGATGCGCAGGGCGGCAAACCCCGATGACGTAGCCGAAACACCAGGCGAGCGGCCGTAGGCGCGATCGCATGCCTGCCCGGCAAGGGCGCGACAAGCGCAGCCCTCGGACGGACAGCAAAAAGGCACACCGTATAGGTGTCTTGCTGCCGCATTGCGCAGAACGCTGGTTGTTTTAGACGTTGCCCGATGCGGCGAGCGATGGTCCTGCCTGGTAAGCAGGAAAAATTGTTCCGCAGCCTTTACAGCTGGGTTTGGGTGTTTCGGCGTTGCACGCCGGGCCGCTGTGCGCGGCCTTGTGATGGATGCTTCCAGGCGACGTGCATCGTCTGGCTGCATGCGTAATGAACTACAACAGCGGCCAAGTATAGGGACATACCCCGCTCTAGTCCAGCATGCGTTCATCAGGCGTACACGCGGCGCGAGTCATCGGGCCGCGCTATCGCGATTCGCATTGGCAAGCATCGCAACACTTAATTGGCCGTGGCGGGCGCGCTTCGATAAGGTGGCAGGGTTCACACAAGCGACCATGCCGGCGGCATGGTTGCGCGCAATACCAAGGCGAAACATGACAGACCGCGTATACATCAATGCCGTCGGCGCGGACGGCAAACCCCTATCCCTGCACGTGCGCGATGGCCGCATCCTGGCGCTGAGCAGCGAACTGCCCATCGCTGGCGCGGCGCAGGTGACCGACCTGCGCGGACACCTGGTGCTGCCAGGCTTTGTCGATGGCCATATCCACCTGGACAAGAGCTTCGTCGGCGACCGCTGGCGGCCGCACCGGCCCGCGGCCAGCCTGCGCGAACGGCTCGCCATCGAGAAGCAGGAACTGGCCGCCGCGCCGCCCATCGAGGGGCGCGCCGATGCGCTCATCGCGCAAGCCGCGGCGTTCGGCACGGTGGCGATGCGCTGCCACGTGGACGTCGACGCCACCACCGGATTGGGCAATCTGCAAGCCGTTATGGCGGCGCGCGAGAAGTGGCGCGGCATCGTCGATATCGAACTGGTGGCGTTTCCGCAGGCCGGTGTGATGTCCTGTCCCGGCACGCCGCAATGGCTGGAAGCAGCCGTGCGCGAAGGCGCCGAGGTCGTGGGCGGGATTGATCCTTCCACCCTGGACGGGGATGCAGAAGGGCAGCTCGATTGCGTGTTCGGCATCGCCGAAAGATTGGGCGCGAGGATAGACATCCATCTGCACGAGCCGGGCGAGCAGGGCGTAGAAGAGATTGCGAGGATCGCCGCGCGCACGCGGGCGCTGGGCCTTGCTGGCCGGGTCGCCATCAGTCATGCCTACGCATTGGGTGACGTCGGCCAGCGGGAGCTGGAGGACGTGGCGCGCAAGCTGGCCGACGCCGGCGTGGCGATCATGACGAATGCGCCGGGCGACCGGGCCTTCCCGCCCGTACTGGCGCTGCGCGCGGCCGGCGTGAGCGTCTTCACGGGCAACGACAACATCCAGGATAGCTGGTGGCCCTATGGCAATGGCGACATGCTGCAACGTGCGATGCTGATCGGCTACCGCTCGGGCTTTTATACGGACGGTGAGTTGCTGACGGCCTTGCATATGGCGTCGCACGCCGCGGCGGCGGTGCTGGGCCTGCAAGGCTACGGCCTGCAGGTGGGCAACGAGGCAAGCTTCGTGGCGCTGCCCGCTCCCAACGGCGCGGCCGCGGTCGCTGCCGTGCCGGCGCAGCGCTTCCTGTTCCGCAAGGGCGAACCCGTGGGCGAGGCTGCGCAGGCCTATGCCAACGTCAGGCCGGCGGCGTGACCAGTGCGGCGCGTTCCTCGCAGAAGTCCTTGAGCGCGCGCCGCAGCGCGTGGCCGGCGTCACTGAGCCGGCCACGCGCGTAGAGCGACAGTTGCAGGCCGCGAGGCGCGGGAAATCCTTCCTCGGGCGTGAGCAGCCGGTGTTCGTCCGTGGCGCAGGCGCAAGGCAGCAGACTGATCCCCAATCCCGCTGCGACCGCCGCGCTGAGGCTGGGCAGGCTGGGGCTGGAGAAGCGCACGTGCCAGGGCTTGCCGCTGGTCTCCAGCATGGCGGTCATTTCCTGCCGGTACAGCGCGCCAGACGGAAACGCCACCAGTGGCACGGCGGTATCGGGGGCGGGAGGCGGCGAACCGAGGGCGGTGATCCAGCACAGGGGCTCGGGCCAGTGCGCGTCGCAATCGGCATCGACTTCCCATTGCTTGACCAGCAACAGGTCCAATTCTCCATCGCGGTAGCGCCGCAGCAGCTCGTGGCTGAGTCCGCCTTCGATTTCCACGCGCAGCCGCGGATAGGCCGCTTCAACGGCGGCGAGGGTGGGCATCAGCGTCGCACCCATGAAGTCTTCGGGCGCGCCCAGGCGCAGCACCGCGCTGGCCTGCGCGGCGGCCACGCTTTCGCGCGCTTCGTCGGCCAGGCGCAGGATGCTGCGCGCATAGCCCAACAGGCGCTCGCCTTCCTCGGTGGGCAGGACATGGCGTTGCGTGCGGTCCAGCAGGCGGCAGCCCAGGTTCTCTTCCAGCCGGATGACGTGCTGGCTGACCGTGGATTGCGTCAGGTGCAGGAGTTCGCTGGCGCGGGTGAAGTTACCCGTGTCCACGACGGTGAGGAAACTGCGCAGCAGGACAGGATCTAGCATTGGAATGTCCACTCGAATCTATCAAGCCAATTAATTTCATAATACTTGGCCCGGACGCCATACTAGGCGTTTCGTGGGGCCATCAGCCGATCCGGCCGGCTCCAAGGCTGTTGATCTGGAGGAAGTACTCATGCCTATCTTTCGTGCCGGCCGCATCTGGCTGGCGGCATTCCTGTTGAGCGTGGGAGGCGCGGCCACGGCTGCGGGTCCGGACTCCGCGCTGCTGACCGCGGCGGGCAATGGCGACGCCGCCCGCGTCAAGCAGCTGCTGGGGCAGGGCGCCGCCGTGGAGACGCGAGATGCGGACGGCAATACGCCGCTGCTGCGCGCGACCCAGGGCAACCATGTCGATGCCGCCCGCGCCTTGATCGAAGCCGGCGCCAACGTCAACGCGCAGAACTCGATCCGCGACAGCGCCTATCTGCTGGCCGGCGCCCGCGGCTTGCGCGAGATCCTGGCGCTGACGCTGGCGCACGGGGCAGACCTGAAAAGCACCAATCGCTACGGCGGCACAGCCCTCATTCCCGCGTGCGAACGCGGTCACGTCGAGGTGGTGGACATGCTGCTGCGCGCGGGCGTGGACGCGGACCATGTGAACAATCTGGGCTGGACCGGTTTGCTGGAAGCCGTGATCCTGGGCGATGGCGGCGCGCGCCACCAGGCGATCGTCAAGCTTTTGATCGAAGCCGGCGCCGACGTCAACCTGGCCGACGGCAAGGGCGTGACGCCGCTGCGCCATGCTCGCGAGCGCGGGCAGACCGAGGTTGTGCGTCTGCTGGAGGCTGCGGGAGCGAAGGGCTGAGGCGCTTGCGCCGGGCAAAAAAAACGGGGCTTGAAAGCCCCGTTCTTCATGCCGCGGACGGCAGGCTGGATCAGAAGCCCTCGCGCGGCACGTGCACGCGGCCTTCCATCAGCACGCGGGCGCTGCGGCTCATGATGGCCTTGGTGACCTTCCATTCGCCGTCCACAAGCTGGGCTTCGGCGCCGACGCGCAAGGTGCCGGACGGATGGCCGAAGCAGACGTTGTCGCGTTCGCCGCCGCCCGCGGCCTGATTGACCAGCGTGCCGGGCACGGCCGCGGCGGTGGCGATGGCGACGGACGCGGTGCCCATCATGGCGTGGTGCAGCTTGCCCATGGAGAGCGCGCGCACCAGCACGTCGATGTCGCCCGCGCCGATCTGCTTGCCGCTGGAGGACACATATTCCTTGGGGGGCGCCACGAAGGCGACCTTGGGCGTGTGCTGGCGGCTGGCGGCTTCTTCGAGCTTCTTGATCAGGCCCATGCGCAGCGCGCCGTGGGCGCGGATGGTCTCGAAGCGGGCCAACGCGGCGGCGTCGCCGTTGATGTCGTCCTGCAGTTCCGTGCCGCGGTAGCCCAGGGCTTCGGCGTCCAGGAAGATGGTGGGGATGCCGGAGTTGATCATGGTGGCCTTGAAGGTGCCGATGCCGGGCACTTCCAGGTCGTCCACCAGGTTTCCTGTCGGGAACATGGAGCCGCCATCGCCTTCCTCGGCCGGGTCCATGAATTCCAGTTGCAGTTCGGCGGCGGGGAAGGTCACGCCGTCCAGTTCGAAGTCGCCGGTTTCCTGTACGGCGCCGCCGGCCATGGGCACGTGGGCGACGATGGTCTTCTGGATGTTGGCCTGCCAGATGCGAACGACGGCGATGCCGTCCTGCGGTACGCGGGCCGGGTCGACCAGGCCGTTGGTGATGGCGAACGGCCCCACGGCGGCCGACAGGTTGCCGCAGTTGCCGCTCCAGTCCACGAAGGGCTGGTCGATCGAGACCTGGCCGAACAGGTAGTCCACGTCATGCTCCGGGCGCGTGCTCTTGCCGACGATGACGGTTTTGCTGGTGCTGGAGGTGGCGGCGCCCATGCCGTCGATCTGCTTGCCGTAGGGATCGGGGCTGCCGATGACGCGCATCAGCAGCGCGTCGCGCGCGGCGCCGGGCGCGCGCGCGGACTCGGGCAGGTCGTCGAGCTTGAAGAACACGCCTTTGCTGGTGCCGCCGCGCATGTAGGTGGCGGCTATCTTGGTCTGGGGAGCATGGGTCATGGAGCGGTCCTGATGATGGGTGTGAGGCGGCGGGCGTTGCGGCGCCCGCCTGGCCGATGACGGATCAGCCGGCCTTCCTGTCGGCGCCGGAGGCTTCCAGGAAGTCCTGGGCGAAGCGTTGCAGCACGCCGCCGGCTTCGTAGATCGAGACTTCCTCGGCGGTGTCCAGGCGGCAGGTCACCGCGACCTGGACGGTTTCGCCGTTGCGGCGGTGGATCACCAGCGTCAGGTCGGCGCGCGGCTTGCGCTCGCCGATGACGTCATAGCTTTCGGTGCCGTCCAGGCCCAGCGTCTTGCGGTTCACGCCCGGCTTGAATTCCAGCGGCAGCACGCCCATGCCGATCAGGTTGGTGCGGTGGATGCGTTCGAAGCCTTCAGCCACGATGGCTTCCACGCCGGCCAGGCGCACGCCCTTGGCGGCCCAGTCGCGCGACGAGCCCTGGCCGTAGTCGGCGCCGGCCACGATGATCAGAGGCTGCTTGCGGTCCATGTAGGTTTCGATGGCTTCCCACATGCGCATGACCTTGCCCTCGGGCTCCACACGGGCCAGCGAGCCCTGTTTCACCGTACCGTCTTCGTTCTTCACCATTTCGTTGAAGAGCTTGGGGTTGGCGAAGGTGGCGCGCTGCGCGGTGAGGTGGTCGCCGCGGTGGGTGGCGTAGGAGTTGAAGTCCTCTTCGGGCAAGCCCATCTTGTCGAGGTATTCGCCGGCGGCGCTGTCCAGCAGGATGGCGTTGGACGGCGACAGGTGGTCGGTGGTGATGTTGTCGCCCAGGACCGCCAGCGGCAGCATGCCGCGCAGCGTGCGCTCGCCGGCCAGCGCGCCTTCCCAGTAGGGCGGGCGGCGGATGTAGGTGCTCTGTGCGCGCCACGCGTACAGCGGGCTGACGCCGGCCTTGCGGTCGTCCTGGATGCCGAACATGGGGGCGTAGACCTTGCGGAACTGCTCGGGCTTGACCGCGGCCTTGACCACGGCGTCGATCTCTTCGTCGCTGGGCCAGATGTCCTTCAGGCGGATCTCGCGGCCGCTGGCATCCGTGCCCAGCACGTCGCGTTCGATATCGAAGCGGATGGTGCCGGCGATGGCATAGGCCACCACCAGCGGCGGGGAGGCCAGGAAGGCCTGTTTGGCATAGGGGTGAATGCGGCCGTCGAAGTTGCGGTTGCCGGACAGCACGGCGGTGGCGTAGAGGTCGCGGTCGATGATTTCCTGCTGGATCACGGGGTCCAGCGCGCCCGACATGCCGTTGCAAGTGGTACAGGCGAAGGCGACGACGCCGAAGCCCAGCTTTTCCAGGTCAGCGGTCAGGCCGGCTTCGTCCAGGTACAGCGACACGGCCTTGGATCCCGGCGCGAGCGAGCTCTTGACCCAGGGCTTGCGGGCCAGGCCGGCGCGGTTGGCGTTGCGCGCCAGCAGGCCGGCGGCAATGACGTTGCGCGGATTGCTGGTGTTGGTACAGCTGGTGATGGCGGCGATGATCACGGCGCCGTCGGGCATCAGGCCCGGTTCGTTTTCCACCACGCCGGAGATGCCGCGTTCGGCCAGGTCGCTGACCGGCAGGCGGCGATGCGGATTGGACGGGCCGGCCAGCGTGCGTACCACGCTGGACAGGTCGAAGCGCAGCACGCGTTCGTACTCGGCATTCTTCAGGCTGTCGGACCACAGGCCCGCAGTCTTGGCGTAGTTCTCGACCAGGGCGATCTGCTCGTCCTCGCGGCCGGTCAGGCGCAGGTAGTCGATGGTCTGCTGGTCGATCGAGAACATCGCGGCCGTGGCGCCATACTCGGGCGCCATGTTCGAGATGGTGGCTCGGTCGCCCAGCGTGAGGCTGGCGGCGCCCGCGCCGTAGAACTCCAGGTAGGCGCCCACGACCTTCTCCTTGCGCAGGAATTCGGTCAGGGTCAGCACGATGTCGGTGGCGGTGATGCCGGGCTGGGCGCGGCCGGTCAGCTCCACGCCAATGATGTCGGGCAGGCGCATCCACGAGGCGCGGCCCAGCATGACGTTTTCGGCTTCCAGGCCGCCCACGCCAATGGCGATCACGCCCAGCGCGTCCACGTGCGGCGTATGGCTGTCGGTGCCGACCAAGGTATCGGGGAAGGCCACGCCGTCCTGCGTGTAGATGACGGGCGACATGCGCTCCAGATTGATCTGGTGCATGATGCCGTTGCCCGGGGGCACGACCTCGATGTTGCGGAAGGCCTGCTTGGTCCAGTCGATGAAATGGAAGCGGTCTTCGTTGCGGCGGTCTTCCACGGCGCGGTTCTTGGCGAAGGCGTCGGGATCGTTGCCGCCGTATTCCACGGCCAGCGAGTGGTCGACGATCAGTTGCACCGGCACCACCGGGTTGACCTTGGCGGGGTCGCCGCCCTTGTCGGCAATGGCGTCGCGCAGGCCGGCCAGGTCCACCAGCGCGGTCTGGCCCAGGATGTCGTGACAGACTACGCGCGCCGGGAACCAGGGGAAGTCCAGGTCGCGGCGGCGCTCGATCAGCTGCTTCAGCGAGTCCGTCAGCATGGCCGGATCGCAGCGGCGCACCAGGTTTTCCGCCAGCACGCGCGAGGTGTAGGGCAGGCGGTCATAGGCCCCGGGCGAAATCGCCTCGACGGCGGCGCGGGTGTCGAAGTAGTCCAGGCGGGTGCCGGGCAGGGGCTTGCGGTAGTTTTGGTTCATGCCTCGGTGCGCTGCAGGTTGCCCTGCGCGATCTGCTGTTCGATGTTGATACGGGATGCGCGGATGTGGCGGCGCATCAGGATTTCAGCCAACTCGCCATCGCCGTCGGCGATGGCGTCCAGAATGCGGTGGTGTTCGGCGTAAGCCTGCCGTGGGCGGTTGGGCGTTGTCGAATACTGGATGCGGTACATGCGCGCCAGTTGGTAGAGCTCGTCGCAGAGCATGCGGAACAGCATCTGGTTGCCGCTGCCCTTGACGATACGGTAGTGGAAATCGTAGTCGCCTTCCTGCTGGTAATAACCCAGTCCGGCCTGGAAGGCCTCGTCGCGCTCGTGCGCTTCCAGCACGGCGCGCAGCTCGGCGATTTCGGAGGGCGGCATGCGTTCGGCGGCCAGGCGGCAGGCCATGCCTTCCAGCGATTCGCGGATTTCGTAGAGTTCGGACAGTTCCTGCTGCGACAGCGACACGACGCGGGCGCCGGCGTGCGGCACGCGCACCAGCAGCTTCTGGCCTTCCAGCCGGTGCAGGGCTTCGCGCAGCGGGCCGCGGCTGACGCCATGGATGCGGGCCAGCTCGGGCTCGGAAATCTTGCTGCCGGGGGCGATTTCACCTTTGACGATGGCGGACTGGATCTTGCGGAAGATGTGTTCCGCAAGCGTCTCGTGGTCGCCGGGGGCGGCGCCTGGCAGGGTCAGCACCTTGCTCATTGTGTTGACAATCTTTCCGGTTTTAGAGAAAACGGTCAGAAAAAAACGCCGTATGGCGCTGGATTGTCAACAATTTACCCTGATGCCCACCTGGGCGCAAGCCCGGTTGCCGGGGGCGGCAACCGGACGGAAGGGGCGCCTAGCGCTTGTGATGCACCTCCTGCAATCCATAGACCTGCACCGGCACGCCCGCCTGCCGAGCTTTCAGCTGCAGCGACAGGTACTGCGAGTAATGCCGCGACTGGTGCAGGTTGCCGCCGTGGAACCACAAGGCCTGCTGCTGGGTGGGCTTCCACATATTGCGCTGTTCGCCTTCCCAGGGGCCGGGATCCTTGGTGGTGTCCGAACCCAGGCCCCAGCACTTGCCGACCTTGTCGGCGACGTCGCGGCTGATCAGGTCCGCGGCCCAGCCGTTCATCGAACCGTAGCCGGTGGCGTAGACCACCAGGTCCGCGGGCAGCTTGACGCCGGATTTCAGCACCACGGCGTCGCGGGTCAGGTGGCTGACATCGGTACGCGATTGCAGCTTGATGCTGCCGTCGATGATCAGGTCGCAGGCGCCCACGTCGATGTAGTAGCCGGAGCCGCGCCGCAGGTACTTCATGAACAAGCCCGATCCATCGTCGCCCCAGTCCAGCATGAAGCCGGCCTCGTCCAGCTTGGCGTAGAACCCGGCGTCGCGCTCGCGCATCTGCTCGTAGAGCGGGATCTGGAACTGCGCCATGATCTTGTAGGGCAGCGAGGCGAAGGTCAGGTCGGCCTTGCGCGTGGTCATGCCGTTGGCCAGCGCCTGTTCGGAATACAGGCCGCCCAGGCCGATGTCCATCAGCGTCTCGGAACGCACGATGTGGCTGGACGAGCGCTGCACCATGGTGACGTTGGCGCCGCCTTCCCACAGCGCCGCGCAGATGTCGTGGGCGGAGTTGTTGGCGCCGATCACGACCACGTTCTTGCCGCGGTAGGCGTCGGGGCCGGGGTGCTGCGAGGAATGCTGCTGCTCACCCTGGAATTCGTCCTGGCCGGGGAAGCTGGGGATATTGGGCTTGCCGGACATGCCGGTGGCCAGCACCAGCTGCTTGGGCCGCAGCGTTACGGGCTTGCCCTCGCGCAGCACCGTGACCTCCCATTCCTGTTTCTGCTCGTCGTAGCGCGCCGATTGGCAGACGGTGGAGGTCCAGTAGTTCAGCTCCATGATCCGGGTGTACATCTCCAGCCAGTCGCCGATCTTGTCCTTGGGCGCGAAGACCGGCCAGTTTTCGGGGAAGGGGATGTAAGGCAGGTGGTCGTACCAGACCGGATCGTGCAGGCACAGGGACTTGTAGCGCTTTCTCCAACTGTCGCCGGCGCGTTCGTTCTTTTCGATGATGATGGTCGGCACGTCCAGCTGGCGCAGGCGCGCGCCCAGTGCGATGCCGCCCTGGCCGCCGCCGATGATGAGCACATAGGGCTGGGCCTGGTAGCCGAGTTCGGCGGCTTCCTGTTCGCGTTTTTCCAGCCAGGTCTGGCGGCTGCGGCTGCTGCCGTGTTCGGCGCCCTTGGGCCGCCGCAGGCCGCTGGGCTCCTCGTGTCCCTTGAGTTCTGACATGGTGGTCAGCAGGGTCCAGATCTTGCCGTCCTGTACGCGGATGTGGCCGTAGCCGCGGGCGCGGTTGGTCTCGATCTCGATCCAGCCTTGCAACAGGCCGGCCTCTTGCGACACCGCCTCTTTCGGGTCCAGGCTGAAGCGCACCGGTTCCACCTGCGCCAGCTGGTGTCGCAGCATGTCGCGTATCTGCTCGTGTCCTTCGAGCGTGCGCAGGTTCCAGGTGAACAGCACCAGGTCGCGCCAGTAGCAGTCGTCCTGGAACAGCGCGGCGACGCCATCGATGTCCTTGTTGCCCAGCGCCGCGTTCAGGCGCGCGAGCACGGCGTCCAGGGCGGCGCCGGCTTGATCGGTCTGCATGTCTAGTCTCCTTGCCCGTGGCGGGCGTCGTTGTCGTGGCGGACCGGGGCATGGTCCGCTGGCGGCCCCGGCCTGTGCCGGCCGGTGGGCGTCGATAACGATCAAGCAATCGGCGTGCCACCCTTGCCGCCCAGGAGAGCGGGGCGGCAGGCCGTGGCGCCGCGCCACACCTGTGGCGTTGGGGTGTGGCGCCTCAGGAGCGCGAGGCCAGGCCGTGGCGCCGCATCTGGCGATGCACGGTGGAACGGTCCACGCCCAGGCGCCGCGCGGCTTCCGAGACGTTGCCGCCGCAGCTGGCCAGCATGGCGCGCAAGGTGGCCTCTGCCGGGTTGGCAGCGGTTGTTGCCGGCGCCGGCGCGTCGGGCAGGTCGGCGGGCTCGATCACGCCGTTCTCGCACAGCGCGGCGGCGACCGCGATGGCGTTGGCGAGTTCGCGGATGTTGCCGGGCCAGGCATGCGCCTTCAGCGCCATCAGCGCGGCGGGCGCCAGCACGGGGGCGCCGGATTCATCCTGGTGGCGCGCCAGCAAGCGGGCAATCAGCCATTCCAGGTCGGCGCGTTCGCGCAGCGGCGGCACGGTCAGCGTTGCGGCATTGATGCGGTAATAGAGGTCTTCGCGGAAGCGCCCCTCGCGCACCAGCGCGGTCAGGTCGCGGTGTGAGGCCGACACCAGGCAGAGGCGCACGGCGCGCGGCGCGTTGGCGCCGATGGGCGTGACCTCGGATTCGGCCAGCACGCGCAAGAGGCGGCTTTGCAGCGCCAGCGGCATGTCGCCGATTTCGTCCAGGAACAGCGTGCCGCCGTCGGATTCCTCGATCAAGCCCTTGCGGCCCTTGGCCGCCGCGCCGGTGTAGGCTCCCGGCAGATAGCCGAACAACTCGCTTTCAATGAGTGATTCCGGGATTGCCGCGCAGTTCACGGCGACGAAGCGCCCGGCGCGCTGGCTGCCGTCGTGGATGGCGCGGGCCAGGTACTCCTTGCCGACGCCGGTTTCGCCTTGCAGCAGAAGCGGCAGGCCCTGCCGGGCCAGCTTGGCGGCGCGCGTCAGCATGGCCGCCATGCGGGCGTCGCCGCCGTCCAGGCCGCGCAGCGCGGACGGCGCGCCGTGCACCGCCACGCTGGCGCCGCGCGCAGGCCGGTTGGGTTCGATGGCGTGCGCGAACAGCGCATTGCCGTCGCGGGCCACGATCAGGCGCTGTTGCGGCGCATGGGCGCGGGTGTAGCGCGGCAGGTCGTCCAGCTGCACATCGAAGAAACGGGTGACGGGTTGGCCGATCAGGCTGGCGGGATTGCGCCAGTCCAGGCCGGCGGCGCGCGCCAGCAGCTTGGCGCCGGTATGCGTCATGCCCAGGATGCGGCCGGAGCCGTCCAGCGAGATCGCGGCCTCCGGATCCACGTCCAGGAATTCAGGCGAGCGCGCGAAGCGCAGCACCCATTCATTGCTGGTGCGCGCCATCAGGTTGGCCATTTCGATGCGGCGCGTGGTGCCGGTGACCAGATGCAGCGCGAGGTTCTGGCTGGCTTTCAGGATGGGGGAGCTGAGCAGCGAAATATCCAGCACGGCCGCCAGCTCGCCGTCGGCGCTGTAGATCGGCGCGGCGGTGCAGGACAGCGGCGTGTGGGTGTTGTCGAAGTGGTCGGTCTGGTGGATGGTGAGGGCTTCGCCGCTTTCCAGGCAGGCGCCCACGGCGCAGGTGCCGGCGCGTTGTTCAGACCATTCCGACCCCAGATAAAGCCCGGCCTTGCGCAGGCTGGCGGTCTGCTGCGCATCGCCCAGGAACTCGACGGTGACGCCCTGGCGGTCGGCCAGCAGTAGCACGTAGTTCTGGCCGGCGACCTGGCGGAACAGATGGTCCAGGCCGGATCGCGCAATGGCGATCAGCGCTTCGGACTGCTGGCGGTGTTCGCGCAGCCTGCCGTCCGGCACGATATAGGCTTCGCAGGCCTGGGCGGGATCCAGCCGGTACTGGTCCAGGCAGCGCAGCCAGCTGCTGACCACGTGCGCGTCGCGCTGCGTGGGCCGGCCCTGGCCGACCTGTTCGATCTCGCGGATATGGGCGGAGTGCAGGGATTCCTGACTAGGCATGTCGTCTCCATGTTGCGCCCGATCTGCGCCGGATCAACGGCCAGCATGCACAGAGGACGACACGCCTGTAAATGCTGGTTATCCAGCATCGGGACGAAAGGGGACGCTACAGGTCTACCTTGACCTTGCCGGCCTGCACCAGCCCCGCCACGTCGCGTATTTCGGCCAGCAACGCCTGTTGCAACTGCGCAGGCGTGCCGCCGGTGGGCTGGAAGCCCTGTTCGCCCAGTTTGGCGCGCACGGTCTCGGTCTGCAACGCGCGGTTGATGCCCTGGTTCAGCGCGGCGATGGCGGCCTCCGGCGTGCCGGCGGCGCAATAGGTGCCGAACTGGATCTGCGCGGAGAAACCGGGATAGCCGCTTTCAGCCACCGTCGGAATGTCCGGATACTTGGGCAGGCGCTCCGCGCTGGTCACGGCCAGCACGCGCAGGCGTCCGCCTTGCAGATATGGTTCAACGGCGGCGACGGTGGCGACCACCACCTGGATCTGTCCGCCCAGCAGGTCCGTCATCATCGGGCCTGTGCCGCGGTAGGGCACGTGCAGCATGTCCATGCCGCAGGCGGCCTGCAGCAGTTCGGTCGCCAGGTGCTGCGGCGTGGCGTTGCCAGGGGAGCCGAAGGTCAGCCCCTTGGGTTCGCGCTTGGCCTGGGCGACGAGTTCGCCCAGCGTCTTGGCGGGCAGGTCGGCGTTGACCGCCACCATGTAGGGCGAACGCGCGATGGGGCAGACGGGCGCCAGCTGCTTGAGCACGTCCTCGGGCGGCCGGGCGTAGTAACGCACCGAAGGCACCAATCCGGCGAACAGCAGCACGCTGCCGTCCTTGGCGCCGTTGGCGGTGTAGTCGGCGCCCAGCATGCCGCTGGCGCCAGGCTTGTTTTCGACTACCACGGGCCGGTCGAGCGCGCCTTCCAGCGTGGCCGCGATCACCCGGCCCAGCACGTCGGTGCCGCCGCCCGGCGGGAAGGGCACGATGACGCGCAAGGGGGCTTCACGCGCGCTGGCGGCGCTGCCAACCGCGGCAGCCAGCGGCGTGAGAGCCAGGGCCGCCATGTTCTTCAGGATGGTTCTGCGATTCATGTTGTTTGTCTCCGTATCCACTCTACGCGGGCTGACGGCCGGCCGTCTCTAAATCAAGGACGGTGCGCCGGCCTCCGCCAGAAAAAATCCACGCAGCGCCGTCGCCACGATGGCGGGCTCCTCCACCGGCAGCATGTGCCGCTGGCCCGGCACCACCTGCGCGCGGGCGTGCGGCAGGGCCTCGGCCAGTTCCAGCGTCATGCGCGGGGTCGAGCCGACGTCCAGCTCGCCCGTCAGCACCAGGGCGGGGCAGGCGATCCCAGGCGCGGCCTGCGCCAATATCGGGTCGCCCTGCGCGAACACGCGGTATGCAGCCAGGAAGCTGGCGCGGTCGTTGTCCAGCAGGCGCTGGCCGATGCAGGTCACGCGTTCTGGACGCGCGGCCTGGAACGCGGGCGTGAACCAGCGTTGCAGCGAGACCTGGGCGGCGGCTGCGGGATCCTGCGTCGCCGCCGCGTCCAGCCGCGCCAGCACCGCGCGCGTTTCGTCCGCGCTGCGCCGGAACACCGTGCTCAGCAGGGCCAGCCGCGTGACGCGCTGCGGGCGGGCGGCGGCGTAGGCACCCGCGATCAGGCCGCCCATGGAGTAACCGAGGAGATTGGCGCTTTGCCAGCCGGCGCGATCCAGTTCCGCGTCCAGCTGCGCGATGAAATCCTGCACCGTCACGCTGGCGTCGATGGCGGGGGCGTGGCCGTGACCCAGCATGTCATAGCGCAGCACCTCGAAATCAGGTTCGAGCAGCGGCGCCAGGTCGTCCCACAGCGTGTGGTCCAGTCCGACGCCATGCAGCAGCACCAGCGGCTCGCCGCGTCCAGTACGCCGAGAATGCGCGCTCATTTGGCCTGGGCCTCGCGCTCCAGTTCCTGCAGGTCGGAGTAGCGGTTGCCGATGCGGTGATGCGGACGCCCGGAGGTGGCCGCGCCCAGGGCGATCACGATCTCGTCAGGCGCGGGCGCGTCGTTGATGGTGGTCTGCACCGTCAGGTAGTGCGAACGCAGGCCTTCGTCGAGCTTGTGCATCAGCGGCACGGTGATCACGCAGCCGGGGCCGCCGCGCATATTGGTGAAGCTCAGATAGCTGGTGCCGCCGACCGCGCCGCGATAGGCGTTGCCGAAGCGCAAGGTGTGGATCAGCGCCGACGCGTGTTCCACTTCGCCGGCCGTGCCCACCACCGCGGCCTTGCCATAGGCTTCCACCTGGTCGGCAGAGCCGGCCTGGCGCAGGATTTCCGCGACCAGCAACTCGCCCAGGGGCGGCGCCGCTTCCAGGATCTTGGGCCGCAGGTCTTCCTGGAATGGCTGGCCGGCCCAGGGATTGCGGATCACGGCCGCGGCGATGACCATCACCAGCGGGCGCTCGGCCGCGCGGCCGCCTTCAATCAGGGTTTTTTCCACATAGCTGACTACCTTGCGCACTTGCAAAGACATAACCGCTGCTCCAATGCCTGTAGGAATGAAAGACGTGGCCATTGTTCGCGGCGGAGCAGAGTTTTGACAATCCAAATTAACTCAAGTTAATTTCGGAAAATCCGAATTTTCAGATCCCTTGAATCCATGTCTGCGCCCTTGAAGATCCAACATCTGCGCCAGTTCCTGCTGGCGGCCGACCACGGCAGCTTTCGCTTGGCGGCCGAAGGCACTTTCCGTTCGCAGGCGGCGGTGTCGGCGGCCATGCAGGACCTGGAGCAGCAGTTGGGCGCGCCGCTGTTCGAACCCGGCAGGCGCGCCCAGCTCACGCCCCTGGGTATCGCGGTGGCACCGCTGTTTCGCGAATTGCTGTCCACCCACGATCGGGTGCTGGACGCGGCGCGCCAGTTCGGCCTGGGCAGCCAGGGGCCGGTGTCGCTGGCGGTGATGCCGTCGCTGGCCGACGAATGGTTGCCGCGCCTGTTGGAGCGCTATGCGCGCAGCCACCCCGCGATCCGCATCCGCGCCATCGACGAATCCTCGCAGGACGTGCACCGGCTGGTGCTGAGCGGCGAAGTACAGGTAGGGGTGGCGGGACAGGTGCCGCGCACTGCCGAGGTGGCTTTCGCGCCGGTGGCGCGCGACGCCTTCGGCCTGGTGTGCCGCAAGAGCCATCCGCTGGCGCGGCGGCGCGGCCCCGTGCCCTGGGCGGCGCTGGCGGGCGAGCGCCTGATAGGCAACGCCACCTTCGACACGCTGAGGAACCAGCAGTTGGGCGGGGCCATCGAGGATCCCTTCATGGTGGTGTCGAACCGGGCATCGCTGCTGGCCAGCGTGGTCAGCGGCCTGGGCGTGACCGTGCTGCCGGTGCTGGCGCGGCCGGCCGCCGCGACTGGCCTGGCCTTCGTGCCGCTGGCCGAACCCACGGTGGAGCGCATCGTTGGCGTGCTGACCCGCAAGGAAGAGACGCTGCTGCCGTCGGTGGCGGCCATGCACGCGCTGGCCTTGCGTTCATTGGTGCAGTTCACGCGCCGCAAGGGCGCGATCCTGGTGTAGCGGGGCCTCAGACGCCGCAGGCGTAGATCATGAACTGGCGGAACGCCTCGGCGGGCTTGGCCAGCCGCGCTTGCGGATGCCATAGAAGCCCGGCCTCCATGGGCGGGACGGCGTCGGTGATGGGCACGGCCTCGATCTTGCGGCCTTCCAGCGACCAGGGGCGGTAGACCATGTCCGACAGCATGGTGACGCCAAAGCCGTGTGCGACCAGCCCGCGCAGCGCCTCCATCGAGCGGGTGCGGAACGCAATGTCGGGCTGCAGGCCGTGGGCGCGCCAATAGGCCAGCGCGGAGCGTTCGCCTTCGTCCATCTCCAGCAGGATGTAGGGATAGCCGGCAATGTCGGCCAGCGACGGCGCCGAGGCTTGCGCCAAGGGGTGACCGGACGCGGTCCATAACTGGCGCCGCGAGCGCACCAGCACTTGGTGTCCGAAGCGCTCGCGCTTCTCGACGTTGGACAGCAGCGCCACGCCCAGCTCGACCTCGCCGCTGGCTACGGCGGCTTCGATCTCGGGCCGGTCCAGGTCGACCAGGTCCAGCTCTACGTCGGGATAGCGCCGCCGGAAGCGCGCCAGCAGGTCGGGCAGGAAGTAGCCCAGCACCGTGTAGGACGCCGCGATGCGCACCGCGCCGCGCAATGCGTAGCGCTGGAAGCCGGGTTCACGCAAGGCGTCGTCCAGGGAGTCGAGCACTTCGCGCGCGCGCTGATGGAAGTTATGCCCTTCGGGCGTCAGCGTGACGCCGTGGGGATGGCGGTCGAACAGCCGCACGCCCAACCGCGCCTCCAGCGCCAGAACGGCGTTGGTGACGGCGGACTGCGAGACATGCTCGTCGGCGGCGGCCATGGAAAACCGGCCGGTCCGGGCGGCCGCGGCAAAGTACCGCAGCTGGCGCAGGGTGACGTCATTAGCCATGTGTTTATCGAATACCTGATACCTGAATATATGAATATACGATAGCCAGCCTGCTTCCTACACTGCGGCAAAACACTAAGAACCGCAACGCAGGAGACAAGCGTGAACGCCCCACAACCCGCAGGCGCGGCCGATACCCATGGCCTGACGCTGGACGATAAGTACACCCGCACCCAAGGGCGCATCTACCTGAGCGGCACCCAGGCCCTGGTGCGGCTGCCGTTGTTGCAGAAGCAGCGCGACCAGCAGGCCGGCCTGAATACCGGCGGCTACATCTCGGGCTATCGCGGCTCGCCGCTGGGAGGCCTGGACCAGGCGTTGTGGAAGGCCAAGCGCCACCTGCAGGCCAACGACGTGGTGTTCCAGCCCGGCGTGAACGAGGACCTGGCCGCCACGGCAGTGTGGGGCTCGCAGCAGTTGAACCTGTTCCCGGGCGCGGCGCGCGATGGCGTGTTCGGCATGTGGTACGGCAAGGGACCAGGCGTGGACCGGTCGGTGGACGTGCTCAAGCACGCCAATTCCGCCGGCAGTTCGAAGCATGGCGGCGTGTTGATGCTGGCGGGCGACGACCATGCCGCCAAGTCCTCGTCGGTGGCGCACCAGTCCGAGCACGTGCTGATCGCCAGCGGCATACCGGTGCTGTATCCGTCCAATGTGCAGGAATACCTGGATTACGGCCTGCACGGCTGGGCCATGAGCCGCTACACCGGGCTGTGGGTGGCCATGAAATGCGTGACCGACGTGGTGGAGTCCAGCGCCTCGGTGGAAGTGGATCCGGATCGCGTGCGGATCGTGCTGCCAGACGACGCCCTGCCCGAAGGCGGCCTGAACATCCGCTGGCCCGACACGCCGCTGGCGCAGGAGGCGCGCCTGCTGGACCACAAGTGGTATGCGGCGCTGGCCTATGTGCGCGCCAACAAGCTCAACCGCGTGGTGCTGGATTCGCCCCAGGCGCACTTCGGCATCATGACCGCCGGCAAGGCCTATCTGGACGTGCGCCAGGCGCTCAACGACCTGGGCCTGGACGAGGCCGCCTGTCGCGAGGCCGGCATCCGCGTGCTGAAGGTGGGCTGCATCTGGCCGCTGGATGCGCAGGACGCGCGCGAGTTTGCCACTGGCCTGAAAGAGATCCTGGTGGTGGAGGAAAAGCGCCAGATACTGGAATACGCGCTGAAGGAAGAGCTTTACAACTGGCGCGACGACGTGCGGCCGCGTGTCTACGGCAAGTTCGACGAGCGCGACAACGGCGGCGGCGAGTGGTCCACGCCGCGCGGCGGCTGGCTGCTGCCGGCGCGCCACGAACTGTCGCCGGCGCTGATCGCCCGCGCCATCGCCGCGCGTCTGGAAAAGGCCGACCTGTCGGACGCGCTGCGGGCGCGCATTGCGGCGCGGTTGGCAGTCATTGACGCCAAGGAGCGCGAAGCCGCCCGGCCCACTCTGGTGGAAGAGCGCAAGCCCTGGTTCTGTTCGGGCTGTCCGCACAACACGTCCACCCGCGTGCCGGAAGGCTCGCGCGCGGTGGCCGGCATCGGCTGCCATTACATGGCGATGTGGATGGACCGCAAGACCGACACCTTCAGCCAGATGGGCGGTGAGGGCGTTGCCTGGCTGGGCCAGAAGGACTTCACGTCCGAGCGCCACATTTTCGCCAACCTGGGCGACGGCACTTATTTTCATTCGGGGCTGCTGGCGATACGCGCCGCGGTGGCCGCGCGCGCCAGCATCACCTACAAGATCCTCTACAACGACGCGGTCGCGATGACAGGCGGCCAGCCGGTGGATGGCGTGCTGACCGTGCCGCAGATCGCCGCGCAGATGCAGGCGGAAGGCGTGGTCAAGACCGTGGTGGTGAGCGACGAACCGGAAAAATATGCCGGTGCCGCCACGTTGCCACAGGGCGTGGACGTGCACCACCGCAAGGCGCTCGACGAGGTGCAGCGCGCGTTGCGCGACATCGAAGGCACGACGGTACTGATCTACGACCAGACCTGCGCCACCGAGAAACGCCGCCGCCGCAAGCGCGGCGACTATCCCGACCCGCCGCGCCGCGCCTTCATCAATGACGCGGTCTGCGAAGGCTGCGGCGATTGTTCGGTGCAATCCAACTGCCTGTCCGTGGAGCCGCTGGAAACGCCGCTGGGCACCAAGCGCCGCATCAACCAATCGTCCTGCAACAAGGACTTCTCCTGCGTCGAGGGCTTCTGTCCCAGCTTCGTCACCGCGGAAGGCGCGACCCTGCGCAAGCCGGGCGCGGGCAAGACGTCCCCGACACTGCCCGCACCGCCGCAACCCGCCTTGGCGGAAATCCCCCCGCTAGGGGCCTATCGCGTGGTGATCGCGGGCGTGGGCGGTACCGGCGTCGTGACCATAGGCGCGCTGCTGGGTGCCGCCGCGCATCTCGAAGGCAAAGGCGTGACGGTGCTGGACATGGCCGGGCTGGCGCAGAAGGGCGGCGCCGTGCTCAGCCACGTGCAACTGGCCCATCGTCCCGCGGACCTGCACGCCACGCGCGTGGCGTTGGGCGAGGCCGATCTGGTCATCGGCTGCGACGCGCTGGTGTCGGCGTCGCCGGAAGTACTGTCGCGCTTGCGGCCGGACCATGGCCGCGCCGTGGTGAACAGCAGCGCCGCGCCTACCGCCGCCTTCCTGTCGCAGCCCAGCTGGCGCTTTCCTGGCGCGCAGGCCGAAGCCGCGCTGGCGCGCAGTACGGGCGGAAACTGCGATTTCATCGAGGCCGGGCCGCTGGCCGAGGCCTTGCTTGGCGACACCCTCTACGCCAATCCTCTGCTGCTGGGCTATGCCTGGCAGCAGGGAGGGCTGCCGCTGTCACTGGACAGCCTGCGGCGCGCGATCGAGCTGAACGGCGTCTCGGTCGACAAGAACCTGGCGGCCTTCGAATTGGGCCGGCAGGCCGCGCACCGCGGCGCCGATGCGCTCAGGCCGGCGCCGCGGGCGCAGGTGGTCGCGCTGCCGGAGTCGCTGGACGGCCAGATCCAGCGGCTGGCGCAACACGTGCGCGCCTACCAGGATGAGGCCTACGCCGCGCGCTTCCTGGCAGCGGTGGCGGCGGTGCGCGCGCGCGAGGCCTTGCTGCCGGACCCGCAACGCTTCGAGGTGACACAGGCGGTCGCGCGCAATCTCGCCAAGCTCATGACCTACAAGGACGAATACGAGGTGGCGCGCCTGTACGTGGACCCGGCCTTCAAGGCCCGGCTGCGCGAGCAATTCGAAGGCGAGCCGGGCCGCGCCTATCGCCTGCGCTATCACCTGGCGCCGCCGGCGCTCGCGCGGCGCGACCCGCGGGGGCGGCTGCAGAAGCGCACATATGGCCCATGGATGGCGCTGGCGTTCCGCGCGCTGGCGCCGATGAAGCGGCTGCGCGGCACCTGGCTGGACGTATTCGGCCAGACCGCCGAACGCCGCATGGAACGCCAACTGGCCGCCGACTACCTGGCGCTGGCCGAGGAGTTCTCACGCACGCTGGACGCGGCCAATCGCGCCACGGCGCTGGAACTGGCCGCGCTACCGGATACGATCCGCGGCTATGGCCACGTCAAGGAGCAGAACGTCGAACGGGCGCGCGCGCAGCAAGGCGTGTTGTGGGAGCGCTACCGGGAGCGGGCGCGGGAAACGCTGGCGGCCTGAGACGCGCTCAGCGTCAAGCCGCGTTCTCCAGCAGCACGCAATTACGCCCGTTCAGCTTGGCCTTGTACAGCAGTTCGTCGGCGCGGCGGGACAGGTTCTCCAGAGCCGCCGTGTCGCCGCTGCGAGCATGGGCGACGCCGAAGCTGGCGGTCATGCTGAAGCGGGCTGTGGCGCCGGCGCTGATCTGCGTGCGCGCGATGTTCAGGCGCATGCGTTCGGCCACGTCCCGGACGGGTTCGGGACGGCGGCTGCGGCACAGCGCCGCGAACTCTTCGCCGCCCACGCGCGCAACCACGTCGGATTGCCGGAAGGTGCTGCGGCATAGTTCCGCCACGGTCTTGAGCGCCTCGTCGCCCGTGGCGTGGCCGTGCGTGTCGTTGATGGATTTGAAGTGGTCGAGGTCGAACAGGATGAAGGCCAGGCCGTCGCCATCGTCGTGGCGCATGTCGTCCAGCGCGGCTTCCAGGCGCTTTTCGAAAGCGCGGCGGTTCAGCAGGCCGGTGAGGAAATCCGTTTCGGCCATGATGGCGAGGTCTTGGATCAGGCGGTCGCGTTCCAGCTCCAGCTTGCGCACGGCGGCAGCATTGTCGTTGAGCACATCCAAGGCCTTGAACATGCTGTTCACTTCGCCGCGGTACTGGTTCGCGGGGATGGCCGGCACTTCGCCGCCTTTGGCGATGGCGCCGATGATGTTGGTGGCACGGACAAAGGGCCGGATGACGCGCTTGCGGAACATGGCCAGCCCGAGTATCAGGGCGGCGGTGAGCATCGCCGCGGCCGCCAAGGTGGTCAGCAGGACGCGGATCGCGGCCTGGCGGTTTTCGCCGATGCGCCGCTCAACGTCGTTGAGCATGAGATCGCGGAACCGGACAATGGACTTCATCTGCGGCACGTAATTCGCACCCAGCTCGTACATGGACACGAGCGTATCCTCAGGGGCCCGCTCGGCAATGGCGCGCACGCTGTCGATGTAGTTCATGCCTTCGCCGAAGTACTGCTGCTGCAATTCGCGGTAGGCGGGCGAGGCGGCGTGCCGCGGCATGCTGGCGATGTTGGCCTCGATCAGCGCGCGCAGTTCGTCGACGCGGCCGATCACGCGTTCGATCCTGAGCTGGTCGCTGGCGGTGAGCGTGCGGCGTTTGCTCAGGGCCGGTGCGAAGGTGGATCCCAGCAGTCCGGCCTGCTCGCGCAGTTCGCCGGCGAGCAGCGCCAAGGACAGCAGGTCGAAGTCTTCGCCCTGGTTTCTGGCAACCAGGCCGATGCCGTCGGACATGGCGGCACGCAGCTCGGGCACCAGCGCCACCATGTCTCCGACCACCGTCCACAGGTTGTAGCCGGAGACGTTGGCGCGGGGCGCGGCGATCGCCGCGTCGGCGCTGGCGCGGGCGTTCAGCAGGGATTCGCGGATGCGCTGGATGTTGGTGAATTCGCGGGCGCCGTTGGGATTGAGCGGCGCGCGGTACAGGGCAAGCAGGTCGGCGATCTGTGCATTGGTGCGCTGACGCGCTTGGTCCAGCGCGTGCAGGATGTGTTCGGGGACCGGCAGGTCGGAGCCCAGCGCCGAGTTCATGGGGCCGCGTTCAGCGGAGACCGCTTCCATCGTCATGAGGGTCGTGCGGACCACGATGAAGCCTTGCATGGCATCGTCGGTGGCGGCCAGGGAACGCCAGTTTTGCTGCACCACGATCACGGTCAGCATGGAGACCGGCAGCGCCACGCCTGCAGCCAGTGTCAGGAAATACCTTTCAAGGGATTTGAGAGCAAAGACATTGCGGAACATGCGTAAACATCGGCTCGGAACAATGACTGGTGGCCGGAGGTTACTTGAAATGGGCCACGGACAGCATGGTTTTCCCGCCATAGTCCGACGGGCCGAAGTTTGTATCGTATTAAGTCGCAAAGTCTCATTTTCGAGCGCATTGCATCACTCTATTGCGAGTGCTTTCATCGCCTGCGCCGCCTTGGGCGGCGGGCAGGTCACGGTGGCGCGACGGGCAACTTTTCGAGCGCGTCCTTGAAGTCCGGATACTCCTTCAGGAACTCCAGGCTGCGCCCGAACCGCTTCAGCAGCCGGTCGTCCACCGTCAGGTTGAGCACGGTCGCGCCGTCCCACAACCTGGGGCGCTTTTTCACATGGATCAGCACCTTGTCGGTGAACTCGCGATAGGAGTCGTGCGGCTGGCATTGTTCATAGTCGGTGGCGATGCGTTGCGCCAACCCGGCTTCCAGGCCGGCCTGGCGGGCCTTCTCTTGCAGCCATGAGGCCGGCAGCGTTTGCAGGCTGCCGTCCCGGTAGCCGCCGCCGACGTCGGAATGGGCGCCGATGAACCAGCGTTGTTCGACCGGCCTTTCCGGCGGCCGCGGCTCGGAATTGGCCAGGCGCGTCCACAGGGTTGGCGAGTACGGTTCGCGGAATTCGTTGGTGGCGATGGCGTGATAGGCGTGATGGACGTGGTTGCTCAGTTCGGTGTCGTGGAAGTTGTAGAACTTCGAAAAACCGGGAAAGGGAATGCCGCCCACCGGTATGCCCAGGCTGCCGACCGTGTCCCAGACGCCGACGAAATGCACGTCGGTCTCGCGCGAGAAGTTCACGCGGAACGACGAGGCCTCCAGCGAAGTGGGGATGCAGTCGTCGCGGTAAAGCGCATAGGCTTCGGCCACGTTGTTGTCGGAAGGATCGTTCAGCAGGCCGCATTTACGCACCATGCCGGCCAGGCTGCGGGCGGAATAGGCGCCGCGGCTGAATCCGAAGAGGAAGATGTGATCGCGCGCTTCATGACGCTGGCAAAGCCAGCGGTAGCCCGCGCGGATGTTGGCCGATAGCCCCGCGCCAAAGGCGCCGCCCGCGAACTTGTCGATGGCGGCCCACAAGCCCTGGCCTTGCGTGCCCACGCCTTCGATATAGAACGTTTCCTGCGTGGAGGTCTCGGGCGCCGCTTTGTAGAGTTCGTAGACGTTGGTGCGGTCGTTGGGTTCGTTCCAGGTCCCGTCGAAGAATACGGCTAGATTCTTCACCATGATGGTTCTCCACAGATTGAGTCCTGCGATGAATCTGCTTGCTGCATGGCCCGCGTCCTGCGCGACGTAAGCTAGCACGCGGCGCGGAGCGATCCAGGCGGGTGGTTTCCCTGCTGATCGGATGTACACCGTACTTTTGACTAGCTAATCGGTAGCCATCCAACGCGCCGGCTGGCGTTGCGGGGCGGCGCAAGCACAGCAGGCAACCCGCACTACATCGAAAGTCGCAATCCGTACCTGTTGCGCGCGAACCCGGGCATGCGTTGGCGGCGGCGCCACGCTTGATGTATGTTGCGGGCTGAGCGGCCACGGGCCGCGCATGATCAGAGACGATGTACATGGGACGTTTAGCCATACTTGGCGCCTTGCACGAAGAAATCGCCGACCTGCTCGCGGCGATGGATCCGGGCGCTACGATCCGCCGAGTCGCCATGCGCGACTTCCACGTCGGCACCTTGTGGGGCACGCCTTGCGTGATTGCGTTGAGCCGGATCGGCAAGGTGGCCGCGGCCGCGACCGCGTCGATCGTGATTCAGGAGTTCAATGCCTCGCGAGTGATCTTCACGGGACTGGCGGGTGGCCTGCACCAGGATGTGGCGGTGGGCGATGTGGTTGTGGCCAGCGCGCTGATGCAGCACGACATGGATGCGCGTCCTCTGTTCGGACAGCATGAGATTCCCTTGCTGGGCCGGGTACGCTTCGACGCGGACGCGGTTCTGAGCGCGCGGCTGCTGGAAAGCGCAGGACAGTTCGCGCGCGGCCTAGCGGGTTTGCCCGCGGGACAGGCCGCGCAGCCGCCGCGGGTGCACCATGGACTCATCGCCACCGGCGACGTCTTCGTCAACAGCAATGACTATGCGCACCAGCTGCGCCAGCGCCTGCCCGATGCGCTCTGCCTGGAAATGGAGGGCGGGGCGATGGCGCAGGTCTGCTACGAATTCGGTGTGCCCTTCGCGGTGTTGCGCGTGATCTCGGATCAGGCCGACCACGCCGCGAAGGCGGACTTCACCGATTTCCTGGTGAATCTGGCGCGGGTCTACACCGCTGGCATCCTGGCGCCCCTGCTCAAGTCGGGGGCGTTGCAAGAAGCCTGACGCGGGCGGTTTTCAGCGGCCTGTGTCGGGATAGTTGGGGCCGGCGTCGTGGAATCCGCCTTCGCTGTAGGGATTGACCGCGCCCGGATAGGGCGGGCCGCCATTGCCTGGCGCGCAGCCGGCCAGGACCAGGGCCGTGGCCGTGAGGGTAAGCAGGCGGATCAGGGCGGATTTCATGATGGTCTCCTGCGCGAGCCCGCTATTGCGAGCGTGCGGTGCGCGGCTTGTCTACCGGGCCTATTTTACGCTTCGGCGGCAGCGCTGCGCTGCTCGCCGTGCCGGGTCTTGCGCTTGGTCTGCGGCGCCGAGCAACGCTGCTGGTAGACCGCTACCGCGCTGGAATTCGCCGCCTGGAAGTAGGGATGCGGCTGGCCGGCCTCGCGCAGCGCGTCGTGCATGCGCTGGCCCCAGACGCATTGCGCCCGAGCCTGGTCCCAGAGCCGCGCGGCCAGTTCGGGCTGGCCGTGGCGCCACAGCGCCAGGCCGTAGTCGGCCACGATTTCCTCATTGCGCGGAATCTCGCGGTAGGACCGCTTCATGAGTGCCAGCCCGCCGTCGACGTCGCCCCGCAGGGTCAGGATCCAGCCCAGGGTTCCCTGGTTGTACGGTCCGGGTCCGAGGGTCTCGATCGATCTGCGCGCCTGGGCTTCGGCTTCGGCCAGGTGTTCGGGAAAATCCGCCAGGTAGTAGGCGATGCTGTTGGCCCAGTCGGGTTCGTCCGCCTGGGGTTTCTGCGCTTGCCGGCGCTGCAGTTCCAGGGCGTCCTCCAGTGCCAGCTGGGGCAGGCCCAGCAAACGCTCAAGCTTGTAGCGTTCTTGAAGCTCATCGTGATCCACAGGGGTGGAGGAGACAGACAAGGACTCGGCGCGGGCGAGGTCCAGCCACTGCCGCGCCAGATCGGCCCGGCCGGCCATCAGCAGCAGATTGGCCATGTCCAGCTGCTGCCGCGGCTGCGCGCCGCATTCCGTGGCGTGCACCAATTGCAGCGCGCCCGTGGCATCGTTCTGGCTGAACCTGCGGTTGATGGCGTCCAATGCGTCAAAGCACTGCCGGTTCTCCGCCACGCTGGCGTCGACCGATATCGACAAGGTGGCGGCTGGACGGTCGTGGCTGAAGTACGCCGTATTGCCTTGGGCGGTGCTGTAGCCCAGGTCCACCCACTGTTCACCCCAGCGCACTTGCATGGTGGTGAGGTAGGGCCAGCCTCCAAGCGGGTCTTTTTCCCCGCTGGTTTGCAGCTGGAAGACGGTGCCCCAGGCGCCGTCGCCGATGCGCCGGATCAGCGTGTAGTCCGCGGCACCATGCTTCTCGCGGGTCCAGATCCAGGCGCTGCGGCCCCGCGCGTCGGTGACGCCGTGCACGATACCGTCCTGGCTGGGCGTGCCCTCGATGGACCGGCCCTTTGCGGTCAGGAACAGACGGTAGGGCGTATTGGGGGCGATCGCGTTGCCGCGGCTATTGTCCAGCCTCAGGATCAGATAGCGCCCATGGCCGCCCTTGCCATACTGGGGCATGCCCTCGGGCGGTGCAGAGGGCGTGCTGTGGGTCGCGGATTTCCTGGGGGACGCGCTGCCAGCGGCTTGTGCGGGAAAGACGGTCTGCGCCAATGCGAGCGCGCCTGACAACAGCAAGGGGTACAGCCTGGAGGGCGGAAGCGTCATGGGTGCTGCTGGTGGTCTGATCGATGGGGTCTGTGAGACAGGCGGCCATTCTCTCAGAGAACGGAGGGTGTTGCCGGTTTCTGTGCAATCGGGTTGGGGGGGCGGATGTGGCGGGCACACTCCTGTGGCATGCTTGCGTCCGCGTCCGCCGCCATACGCGGCGCATTCCTGTCCCATCATGCCGAAACTGCTACTGCGTGTCGTTGATTTCCTGCTGCTGTCCGCCGCCGCAGCGCTCTTTGGCGCTTGCCTGACGTCGGTGCTGAAGACCGACGCCTACGGTTGGATGATTCCGGAAGCGCCCTTTCTGTACGGGCCGTTCGAGTTCTACGTCGATTCCGCCTTGGCGGGCTTGGCCGGCGTGCTGGCGCTGGCGCTGGCCGAGCGCATGGCGCGGGTGCGCGCCTCGGCCGCATGGCGGGGCGCGGCGACGCTGGCCGCCGCGCTGGTCGCGCTATATCTGGCGCCGCCGGCGCCGCAGGTGTTCGGCAATACCTGGGCGCCGGGCGAGGCCACCATGGAATTGTTCGTGGCGCAGCTGCACATGGTGCTGCCCATCGCGTTCGCGGTGCTGGTGTTGCGCCTGGGACTGCGACGCGCGTTCGCGCGGCCTGCGGCTTAACCCTGCTCCAGACGGTAGAACTGCTGGCTGGCGATCAGCGTCGCGCCGCAGGAGGTCTTCATGCCTTCCAGCGCGGTGCGCCGGTCGGAACTGACGGCGGCCGCGCCCTCGACGATGGTGTGGCTGCCACCGCACTTGGGGCAGGTGACGCGGTCGCCCAGCCGGGCCATGGGCTGGCCGAAGATCATGACTGTTTCGTCGCCCGTGACGACCACGCCGCCATGCGAGGTGCGATCGCCCTTGCGTATTACCGATAGCTGCGCCATGGCTGCCTGTTGCCCTGTTGGTTTGGTTATGTGTGCTTACAGATAGGTGCCGTCCGGAGCCTGCCGCGGCGTGCCGATGACGAACGTGCCGTCGGGCGCCATGCGGACCGGACCGTCGCCGCCCAGGTAGCGGCCGTCGGGCGCACGCTGCGGTTTGCCGGCGACGTAAGTGCCGTCCGGCGCGCGGGTGATGGGGCCGCCGTCGCCGACGTAGCTGCCGTCCGGGCAGCGGCGCGGCTTGCCGTTGATGAAGCGGCCGTCGGGCATCATGTGGAATGACTTGTTCATCGCGGTTCCTTGTCCTGGGGAACCCGCATGATATCCACGGTCCGTGATGCGTTTTGTAATAGGACGTGTCATCTTCAAACGCAACGCCGTTACAGATATGGGAGGATCGGTCCTCTTCGCGTAGCCCGCCCCAGGGGCCGGCGGCCGCGATCCTGCCATCCGACAAGACCAATATGAGCGATATCGACACACTGCTGCAGCCCATTGCGGGCGAGGCGCCTTGCGGCGCCGACCTGGTGTTTTCCGCCGAGTTCGACGCCATACGCGAAGCCCGCCGCCACGATGATCCGAACCTGGACCAGGGCGATTGGGTCATAGCCATCAAAGAGGCCGACTGGCCGGAAGTCATCCGCATCTGCACCACAGTGCTGCGCGAACAGAGCAAGGACGTGCGCGTGGCCGCCTGGCTGGCCGAAGCCTGGGCCAAGACGCGCGGCTTTGCCGGCCTGCGCGACGGCTATCTGCTGGTGGACGGCCTGTGCCGCCACTACTGGGACGGCCTGCATCCCGTGCCGGACGAGGGCGATGTGCAGCAGCGCGTGGGCAATCTGGCCTGGCTGCTGGCGCGCTCGCAACAGCTGATCCGCGAACTGCCGCTGACGCAGTCCGAAGGCGGGCGCTATGGCGCGGCCTTGTGGGACAGCGCCTCGCAACTGGCCAACGCGGTCAAGCGCGCGCCGCAGAACGCCGCCGAGATCACCCGGGGCAAGCTCACGTTGGACCAGTTCGACGCCGCGCGTCGCGATACGCCGCCGGCTTTTTACTCCGAACTGGAAGGCAATCTGCAAAGCTGCTTCGCGGCAGTGGACACGCTGGAGCAGACCCTGGCGGAGCGCCTGGGCGACGAGGGCCCGGCCTTTTCGCCGGTGCGCGACGCGCTGCGCGATGTGACCGAACTGACCCACCGCTTCGCGCGCGATGCCGGGCTGCTGGTGCGCGCGGATACCGCGGCGCCGGCCGCTCCCCCTGCCGCGCCCGCAACCGCCCGGATGGAGCCGACCTTGTCCACAGCTGATCCCGTACCCGCCGCGCCCGCGTCCGCGCCTGCGCGCGGCCCGCTGCAAACGCGCGACCAGGCGCTGGCGCAACTGCGCGAAGTGGCGGAGTTCTTCCGCCGCACCGAACCCCACAGCCCCGTGGCCTATCTGGCCGACAAGGCCGCCAGCTGGGGCGAGATGTCGCTGCACCTGTGGCTGCGCACGGTGCTCAAGAACGGCGACGCGCTGTCCGGCCTGGAAGAGCTGCTGGGCGTGCCCAAGCCGCCCGACCACAACGGCTGAGCGGCATCCTTGCTCGTCGCGTGAGCCGGCCCTTGCGGGCCGGCCTGGCGCCAGGCTTCTAGCGACTGGCGCGGAACTCGATGCGGCGGTTCTTGGCGCGGCCTTCCGCGGTGGCGTTGGTGGCGAGCGGCTGGTCAGGCCCGGCTCCCAGCGTCTCGAAGCGCGCGGGCGGCAGGCCCTTGTCCACCAGATAGGTTTTGACCGCGTCGGCGCGCGCCTGGCTCAACGCCAGATTGGTGCTGCGGCTGCCGGAACTGTCGGTATGGCCGATGATCTGCACCTTGTCGCTGTGCAGCCTGGGCACCACGTCCGCCACCTTGTCCAGCAGTTCGCGGCCGCGCGTGGTGAGCGTGGCGCTGCCGGTCTCGAATTCCACCACGCGGTTGGTCAGGACCTGGTCCAGTAGCCCCTGCTCGTCCTTGCTGGCGGACACGCGCAGCCCGTTGACGATCTTGTAGGTGGGGTTGAGCGAGGTCGCGAAGGCGCTGGCGATCTGCTGGCGCGAGGCTTCGTTCTGCACTTCGCCGCGCAGGCGGATCTGGGTGCCGTCGATTTCCAGCTGGCCGCGGTTGATCTGCTTGAGCGGCTGGCCGATAAGCTTGCCGACATGCTCGGACCAGTTGGGCGGCGCGACCACGCCGCCCACGTCGATCTGGTCGATGACGTTGCCCACGCCGTACACCTGCTGCAGCCGCGCCAGCACATCGGCCTTGGTGGCCTCGTCCGGCACGGCGCCGCTGGCTACGACCTGGCCAGGCTGGGGGATGACGTTGGCGGGCACCACCGTGGCCGCGTCCTGGGCCGCGGCCGTGCAGGCATACAGCGCCGCCATGAGCAAAAATGAGTAGCGCATGGTCAGGCTCCGGTAAAGACTTCGAGAAAGGTGTCCAGCGCCAGGCGCAAGGACAGGCGCGGCTGGTCCAGGTAGCTGGACAGCTTGGCCAGGCCGTGGCTGGCCGACACGTGGTTGCGGACCCAGGGCGCGTCCTCCAGCACGATGTGCTGTTCGGCATAAGCCTGCGGCGTGGACAGCAGGCTGGCCAGCGTCTGCGGCGAGGCGCCGCGGAAATCCACGGCCAGCCGGTGCTTGCCGGCGATGCGGCCGATGAAGATGGTGATTTCGAAGTCCGCGCGCGACAAGAAGGGCGAGATCAGCGTCATCCAGTAGGCGGCCACCAGATTGATGTAGAGCGGATCGTCCGGCAGCGGCAACGACAAGCCCTTGTCCAGCTGCGAGGAGCCGCTGGACATCACCGGCCCCAGCAGGATGCCCAGCGCCAGGATGATGTCATGCACGCGCGCGGCGTGGCCGTTGCCGCGCAGCATCGCTTCCAGCCGTTCCACGGTCTGCAGGTCGACGAAGGCGTCGAAGCCGTCGTCGGCCGCCGTGCGGATCTCGCCTTCCAGTTCGTTGAGCGTCTGCAGAGCGGAGGCGGGATCGCCGTCCTGCATCAGCAGCGCGGCGGCGCCGCTCATGCGGTTCCACATGCGGCTGAAGGCGATGGGGCTGCGGGCGATAAAGGCCAGCGGCTTCTGCACTTCCACCGAGGTGGCGGACAGGAAGGGATAGCGGCGGCCCGACAGGTCCTGGCTGGGCTGCAGGTGGCCCGCGATGGCCAGCTTGCCGCGCGACCCCAGGATGGCGAACGGCATGGGCTCGGCCTCGTCGTACAGCGCCTTCCAGTGCGGTTCCTGCGCCAGCATCTCCATGGTGTTGGCGACCCAGGCGTCCAGCGTGGCCATCAACTGCGGATGCGAAGTGTTCTTCACGAAATCGCCGCGGCTGGGAATCTTGCCGAAGTAGGCCGTGCGGAACAAGGGGGACTGCGGGTTGCTCATTGCGGCGCTCCGGGTTGCGTCTGGGCGGAGGATTCGGGAGAGGCGCCGACCACGGACGAGGGCAGGCGCAGGTTGCGCAGGCCCTGGCTGCCGCCGGGCTCGCTGCCGCCGGCGCCGGGCGCCTGGGCGTTGCTGATGATGCGCAGCTTCACCGGCACCGTCACGTTGGATTTGCCCCAGCTCATGTTGAAGCTGCCGTCGGCGTTGGCGGTGCGCTGGGCGGTGGCGATCAGGCGCTCCAGGCCGAAGCGGCCGGGCTCGTTGACGATCTCGACCACGCTGCCATCGAAGGTGGTGGCGGTGATGCGCGCGCCGGGGGCGCCCTGGGCGTTGGGCCACACGAAATTGACCCATTGCGGCGGGGTGTTGCGGTAGCGCAGCTGCTGTCCGTCGATCTCTATGGTGTATTCGGTCACGCCGGCCGCAGGCTTGGGCTGGATCTGGAACAGCGTCTGCGGCTGGCTGGCTGCGCCGCTGCCGGCCGCGCCGCCGGAGAGCGGAGCCACCCACTGTGCGAAGTTGGCGGTGAAGGTGGGCTGCAGGCTCACGCCCATGTCGCCCCAGGTGCGCGCCGTCAGGATGTCGCCGCGGCGCACGGTCAGCGGGCCCAGCGTGTCGTTGACGTACTTGGCGATGCTGCCCTGTGGACCGAACACCTGGCCGATTTCATCGCTGCTGGCCTCGACGCTGGCGCGGCTGGCGAAGGGATATTTCTCCGCCAGCGTCTGGTTGAACGGGCGATAGATCTGTGCGTTCCAGACCTTGTTCAGCTCGGATTCCGCCGGCTGCATGGTCACGGCATAGGCCTGGATCAGCGGGCGCACCAGCAGCGGACGCAGCGTCTCGCGCTGCGTCGCCGACATGCCGGCCAGCATCTGTTCGTCCACCAGCTTCAGCGCGTCGGCCAGCTCCGAGTCCTTGCCTTCCAGCGTCTGGCGCATCAGCGTCAGCGCGCCGGGGCCGGGATCGCCCTGGTTGTTCAGCAGGTTGAAGCGGGTGCGGATCTTCGATAGCGCGCCCATGTAGTTGCCCAGCAGCGACTGGTTGTCGCGCGTGACCACCAGGCGCGCCACGTCGGAGAACTCGCGTCCCACGGGGCCCATCGGAATCGCTTCGCCGTTGGCGGCGGTGGCGGGCGCGGCGGACGGCGGCGTCTGGCGCAGGATGACGCGCTTGAACCAGCCCACGACGCCGCTCTGCGCCTGCTGCAGCCCGGCGTTGATCAGCGAGGGATTGTCCCAGGAGGTCTGTTCATAGGTGGTGTTGATGAGTTTGGCGATGGGCGAGGTCTGAGGATCGCCCAGGCGGTTCATCGCGCCCACTGATTGCTCGAAGCTGGTGAAGGGCTTGATCGTCACGCCGCGCAGGAATTTCTGCCACTCCTCGGCGTACTCGGTCTTGTACATCGTCGCCAGGCTTTTCTGGATCTGCTCGGGGCTGCCTTCCAGCGTCAGGTCGTCGCGGGCGTTCACGCCCAGCACCCAGTCGCTGGTCTGCACTTCCTTCTTGGCGGCCTCGCCGATGGCGGGCTGGATGTACTGCTCCCAGGCTTCGCGCGTGAATGTGCCGGGGATCGCATAGCTGCCTGCGACCACGCCCGCGTCGTTCTCGCCGACGATGCGCGCCACCGTCATGGCCTGGAAGCGTGTCGCGGCGCGCGCCTTGAGGGTGGCATAGGCGCGTTCGCGCGCCGGCATGCCCTGCATCACGGCGCGCAGGCTGCCGCGGGTCTTTTCGACCAATGCCAGATTGGTGTCGATCTGCGGCCAGCCTTCGTCCTGCGCCCGGCCGACATAGAACGAGATCAGGCGCTCGGCGCTGCGGATCAACTGGTCGCGCGGCATGGCGCCGCGGTTGGTCTCCAGCCAGCCGCGCCAGAAGCGGGTTATCTGGTCGGACAGGTGCGTGGGGTCCACATGCTGATGATTCGCCATCATCAGGTAGGTCTTGAGCGCGTTGTAGGCGTCGTCGGCGTTGGTGGGCGAGGCGTCCTGGAACAGGGTGTCGCCGCCCGCCGCGTGGGCGGCGCGGGCCTGCTGCGGCGCCGGCTGGGGCGCGCCGCCACTGGCCGCGGTAGCGGACGTGTCGACCTTGGCCAGGAAGTCCTCCAGGCTGGTCTTCACCGGCGCCAGCATGAACTGGCGCGCGCCGTTGTAGTACTCGGCCAGCAGGCGTTCTTTCAGCACGTCGCCCTGGTACAGGCCCAGCCCCAGCGACCACGGCCGGCTGGAGGAATAGCGGTCCAGCTGCTCGATGCGATCCTGCAGGATCTCCATCGCTTCCAGCCGGCTTTGCAGGTCGGTGCGCTCGCTTTGCAGGCGCACCACCTTGTCCAGGTCTGCCTGCACGTTCTGCGCCAGTTGCCGGTTGCCCAGGTAGGACCAGCTCCAACCGCCCAGCACCAACCCCAGCGCCAGCACCAGGCCGAAGAAGGCCAGGTAGCGCATGCGCGTCTTGGCGGGACTGGCGTGCTGGCGCACCAGCTTCTTGTCGGCGAAGATCACGCTGGAGAACAGGTCGCGCAGGAAGAAGCCGTTGTTGGAGGTCACGCTGCGCGTCTGCGCGCGCGTGGCGGGACGCAGCTCGAAGCGTTCGGCCAGCCGCTCGGTCGAAGTGCTTTGCGTGACGCCTTCCTGCAGCGCGCTGGTGAAGTAGAAACCCCGGAACACCGGCTTGTATTGGAACGGATTGGTCTCGAACAGCGTCGACAGGAAGGTCCGCAGCGCCGGCTTGATGCCGGCGAATTCCAGCGGAAACGTCAGCAGGCCCGGCGGCAGGTCGCGGCTGTTGCGCAGCGAGATCTGCGCCGTGCCCATTTCCTTCAGGCCCTCGTACAGCTCGTCGAAACGGCTGTCGAACAGCGCCAGCACGTCGCGGTTTTCCTCGGCGCCATAGGGCAGGGTCGCGCCCCACACGCGGTCACGCTCGCTTTGGTCGCTGTCGGAGAAGAACTCGCTGAAGCCCGAGATCAGGTCGGCCTTGGTGAAGATGATGTAGACCGGCGCGAACACTTCCAGGCGGTCGGTCAGTTCCTGCACGCGTTGGCGCAGGTTCTTGGCCAGGTTGATCGCGAACTCGGGTCCGGCGCCCGTCAGCTCGTCGATGCTGGCGGCGACGATGATGCCGTTGATGGGGGCCTTGGGACGGTGCCGCTTGAGCAGGTCGAGGAAGCCCATCCATTCATTGCGGTCTTCTTCGTGCACCGAGTAGCGGCCGGCGGTGTCCAGCAGGATGCCTTCGGTGGTGAAGAACCAGTCGCAGTTGCGCGTGCCGCCCACGCCGCGCACCGCCGCGCCGTTCTTGTCGGCGAAGGGGAACTGCAGGCCGGAATTGATCACGGCGCTGCTCTTGCCCGCGGCTGGGTTGCCGATGACGATGTACCAGGGCAGTTCGTACAGGGCTTCGTTGCCAGAGGTCTGGCCGATCTTCGAGGTCTTGATGGTGCGCACCGCCTGCGTCAGCCGCGTGCGCAGCGCTTCCACGTCGTTGCGGTTGGCAGCCGCGCCGGTCTGCACCTGCTGCTCCAGCATGTCGCCCAGGTTCTTGTTGGCCTTGCGGGTGCGCCGCCGGCGCCACAGATAGGCGCACAGCCACAGCAGCACGCATACGCCCAGGGCGATGCCGGCCCAGGCCAGGCCGATCTCTACCGTGTCGGCGAACAGGAACAGGAATACCACCAGGGCCAGCAGTCCCAGCGCCATGAAGGTGCGCGGATTGGCCAGCGCGCGCGAAGACCAATGGCGGCCTTCGCTGATGGCGCGGGAGGTGCCGGATAGAAGATCGGAGGGGCTGCGCATGGTTTGAGCTATGTTCTTGTGGGTCAGGCGGGGAGGGGGTCGGAGGGCGACACCAGCACCAGCGTCCGCAGCGCCGGGTCTTGGGTCATGAGAGCGAGCACGGGCGCGCCGGCCTGGGCGCAGGCGGCGCCCGCGATGGCCACGGTCAGCAGATGCGCGGCCGCGCCGGTGTGGCCGCAGCCGGAGCCCACGGCCAGGCAGTCCTGGTTCGGATCCAGCGCGGGAAACAGCGCAGCGGCCAGGCCAGCGGTCTCCAGCGGGCGGCTGCCGCGATGGTCGGCATCGCTGATCAGCGCGGCCACGCCGTCGGCGGGCTTGCCTTGTTCGGCCAGGAACTGCGTGGCCAATTCGGTCAGGCGGGGTTCATGCAGCGCGCCGCGCGCGTCGGCGGCGACAGCACGCTGTGCCTGTGCCGACAAGATCAGGGATAGTGCGAAGTCGCTACGCGCGGGCTCGCCGCCGGTCGCCTGGGCGGACAGGTCTAGCAACAGGCCCGCCGCGGCTTCGCCGGGGACCTGGCCTTGGGGATTGGAGTTGGACATGAGCCGGCCGGCGGCGTCCCAGCGCTCCACGCGCGTGGCGTCGATGTAGGAGTCGGCGACGGCGACCAGCCGCAGCACGGCGCTGCGCGCGGTCAGCGGTTCCTGCGCCAGCTGGCGCAACAGGCTGTCGCAGGCGAGCGCGTCTGGCGCGGCGTGCAGGCGCTGGACGATGCGGCTGGCCGGCCAGGCCGCGGCCGCGCGCGCCTGGTCCGCGGCATGGTCGCGCACGGCGTCGGGCCATTCGGCCGGCAGCAGCAATTCCAGCTGCAGCAGCGGCCAGGCTTCGTCGCGTTGCGGCTCGCCCTGATTCAGCACGATGCCGCGCGCCTCCTGCGATAGCGTCTCCACTACCTCCGCCAGCAGGGCGGTTGCGCGCAAGCGCTCTTCTTCGAGCGCGGCGGCCGGGGCGCCGGCTTCGCGCGCTGTCGCGCGCAGCGCATCGGTATCGAGTTGCGGCGCGCGCGCACTGAAGACCGGAAAGCCCTGCGTGTTCTTGAAAGAGGGATCCAGGTCCGGACGCTGCTGCGCAGCCAGCGCCGCGTGGATCGCGGCGGGCTCGCTGCCCACCGCAGCACTGGCCGCGCTGGCCAGCACGCGCAGGCGCGCGGCCTCGGGCGCGGGCTCGGCAGCTTGCGCGGCGCCGTCCTGCGCGGGTTGCGCCGGCGCGGCTCGCGCTTCGCGGCGCGCACGCATGATGCGCGCGCCGCCCCAGGCCGCGGCGATCAGCGCCAGCGGCAGCGCGAACAGATAGAGGCCGATGTCCACGCCCGTGGGCAGCGTGCGCGACTCCTGCCACCAGATGATGACGGCGAGCCAGACCACGCCGAAGACTAGGGCCAGCAGCAGCCCGGTTTTGAGTATGCGGGTCATCGATGCGATTTGACGTTTGCGGAGTTGATCATTGCGCGGCTCCGCCGTTGCGCCGCATGACGCCGGGTCGGCGCAGCTCGGTATGGCCGAAGTCCATCATCTTCCAGCGGCCGCCCCAGGTCAGGCCGACGCGTTCGGCGGTTTCGCCGAAAAGTTCGTAGCCGCGCATGGCCCAGGGGTCCTTTTCGGATACGACCACCTTGCCGTCGCGCAGGAAGGCGCTGTCCGCGGCCAAGCCGAACTGGTGATAGCTCTGATAGGCGCCGGCATTGGTCACGTGCGAGCCCATCTTCGCGAGTTCCGCCTGACGGTCCGGGCTGCGATAGCCTTCGATCAGCACCATCTCGTAGCCGTGTTCTTCGCGCATCACGCGGTATGCGGCCAGCAGGCGCTGGCGGTAATCGGCGTCCAGCAGGTTCCAGTCGCGGCTGGCGCCGCCCAGGTTGGGACGCACCAATTCCACTTCGCGCGTAGTGAAGACTTCAGGCGGAAGAGGGGGCGGCGGGACCAGTCTTTCGCCGGTCAACAACGCCTGTATGCGAGGGTCCGGACCAGCGGTCCGATCCTCGTAAACAAATGTGTGATTGTGTCGCATGACGAAAGCAAAAAGTGACGGAAGCAGCACGACCAGCAGGCCCGCGGCGATGTGCCAGCGATAGGCCGAAAACGCGCCGCCGGCCTTTCCGACGCCCGTGCGCAGCGCCTGCGCCGAGCCACCCACGGCCCCGCCGGCGTGGCCCGCGCCGCGTGTCAGACCCTGGCGTATTCCCTGCGCGAGCGCGCGCGCTCCCCGTGCCGTGGCCTCCCGCAGAGAGGGGAAGACGAACAACGCGGAGACGCCTATGGCGAGTAGAAAGTAGAGAGGCAGCAGGAGCAGCAAGGAGGTCCCTCAGTTACGAAGGCGTAATCTTTTGTTCTATTTGAGATTCAGGCAAGCGCTTGGGCGTTGCAAAACGCGTCCGTGGCTTAGAACTCGTAACAAGAAACGGTGATGCGGAAGAAGTCATCAGGTATTCTCGAACCCCTTGGTTACAGGGGTGCAGACCATCCCTGCAGACACGGGACTTCGCATGGCAGAAGACGAAAAAAGATCGCGATCACCGACCTCTGTTCCCAGCTTGCTCGCAGGACGCTCACCGTCACCGGATGAACGCGCGGCCTCGCGCATCCTCGCCGCGCTCGAGGGCCGCGCGCCGGATGCGGAGGTCAAACACCTGGCGCCCAAGCGCCGTTCCCGCTTGCCGCTGGCCTTGCTGCTGCTGTTGCTGACGGGCGCCGCGGGCGCAGTGCTGTACAGCGTGTTCGATACGCCGCCGCTGCCTGTGGTCGCTGAATCCACGCCGCCGGCCGTGGAACCGGCGCCGCCCGCCGCCGCTGCGCCCGCGCCGACTGCGCGCGTGGCCGCCGCCGATCCCGGCACGCAGCCTTCATCCGCGGCCATCATCGAAGACCATCCCCTGGCGCAATTGGGACGTCCCAATGCCGATGAGGACCGCGTGCCCGAGAACCCCCTGTCGGCGCTGGCCGTCACCGCCGCGCCGCCACCTCGCGCCGCGGTGCAGGCGCAGGCCGCCGCACCCAAGACGGCTGGGCCAACGGTGCAACGCGCGGAGCATGCCGCCAATGGCGGCGCGCGCACGAACACGCCGCAAGCTTCGCCCAAGGCGCCGTCCCAGGCCGCGCCGCAGCGCGCCAAGACGCCGCGCAACGATTCCGACGCCGCGCTGCTGGCGGCATTGATGTCCTATGGCCTGCCGCCCGCCTCGCCGCCCGGGACCAAGGTCTACAAGAACGACGGCGTCTTCGTCCGCGAACTGCCGGGCTCGCCGCTGGCGGCGCGCCTGGAGCAATGCCGCAAGCTGGGCTTCCTGGAAAGCGAGCAATGCCGCTTGCGCGTGTGTTCGGGCTATTGGGGCACCGCGCCCGAATGCCCCAATCCGCAAGCCCAGGTCGAACCCTGAGTCTTCAGAGAAGGTTTTTTCCTGCAATGGATCCGACTGCAACGCCCGGCCTGTTCAGTTCCGACGCCCGCCTCTACAGCCTGGAAGGCGAGGGCGCGCTCGCCTCGCTGCAGGTCGAGGGTTGGATCGCGCGCGAGGCACTGTCGGGCATCGCTCAGACGCGCGTGGTCGCGCTGGCCGACAACGCCGGCCTGGACTTGCGCGACATGATCGGACGCCCCGTGACCTTGTGGACCACGCGCGCCGACGGCAGCCGGACGGGTCGCAGCGGCCTGATCCGCGAAGCCGAACTGCTGTCGGGCGACGCGGGCCTGGCGCGCTACCGCCTGACGGTCGCGCCCTGGCTGTGGCTGGCCACGCAGCAGCGCAACAGCCGCGTGTTCGAAGCGCGCCCGATACTGGACATCATCGGCCACGTGCTGGGCGCGTACGAAGGCTATGTGCATCGCGTGGCGCCGGACGCGTCCGAAGCGCTCGCAGGGCTGGCGCCGCGTCCCTACACCACGCAGTACCGCGAAACCGATTACGCCTTCATCAGCCGCCTGCTGGCCGAAGCGGGACTGGGCTGGACGGTGGTCGAGGATCCCGAAGTCCCTGCGCGGCATGTGGCGCTGATCTTCGCCGACAGCCGTGGCTTGGCCGAGGACGCCGAGTCCGCGGGCGGCGGCGTGCGCTTTCATCGCGCCGCCGCGACCGAATCGCGCGACACCGTGCAGGCCCTGGCGCGCCAGTGGCGGCGCGGCCCGGACCGCGTCACTGTCCTGGGCTGGCACGGCGGCGGCAAGCGCGCGGTGGCGGCCGAGGCCTTGGCGCGTCCCACCGATGGCGGCGAGGATGCCGGCCTGGAATGGTACGAGGTAGCCGGCCACGGCAGCTTTGCCGATGAGGCCGAAGCGCGGCGCCAGGCGACTTTGGCGATGGAAGCCGTGCAGGCCGGCGCAGAGACCTTTGTCGGCCTGGGCGGCGTGCGCACCTTCCGTTCGGGCACGCGCTTCACCTTGCAGAACATGTCCCCGCTGGGGCCCGCCGGCGAAGCGGGCTTCGAGCCTGCCTTCGCGCTGGACCGGGTCGAGCACGTCGGCATCAACAATCTGCCGCCCGAGACCCGCGCCTCGCTGGCACAGCGTCTGGGCGGGTTGGACGCGCATCTGGCGCTGGATGCCGAGGCGCCCGACGCGCCAGGCGCAGCGCGCGCGGGCGCCGACCCGGCGCGGCCCGACGCTGACGTGCTGGCGAAAGCACGCGAGGTCGGCTACGCCAACCGCTTCCAGGCGGTGCGTTGCGACCGTCCCTGGCGGCCGGCGCTGCCGCAGACGCGCGGCGCGCGCCTGAGCGGCGCGCCTTCGGTCCATGGTGTGCACACGGCCATCGTCACGGACGCGGACGGCGCGGCGCAACCGCGGGAGCAGGACGAGATCCTGCGCAACAAGCGCGGGGACGTGCGCATCCGTTTCCATTGGCAGGCCGACGGCGCGGAGGAGCTGGCCAAGAGCCGCTGGGCCCGTGTGGCGCAGCGCCAGTCGGGCGCGGGCATGGGCATGAGCTTCGTGCCGCGCATCGGCCAGGAGGTGTTGGTGCGCTTCCTGGACGACGACGTGGACCAGCCCGTCGTGGTGGGCGCGTTGTACAACGGCCGCGGCGAGGGCGGCACGCCCGCCACGCCGGGCGGCCGCGACGGCGGCCAGGTCGACACGCAGGTTTATGCCGCCGCGCGCGATACCGCGCCCAGCGCCCAGGCCAACCTTGCGGGAGGCAATGCGCCCGCCTGGCATGGCGCGGCCGGCGGCGACGAAAACCACCGCAACGCCGCCGCGCTCAGCGGCTTCAAGAGCAAGGAGTTCGGCGGCTCGGGCTACAACCAGATCGTGTTCGACGACAGCGACGGACAACTGCGTTTGCAGATCAAGAGCAGCCAGGAAGCCAGTGAACTGAACCTGGGCCACCTGATCCATCAGGCTGGCAACTACCGGGGCGGCCTGCGCGGCCTGGGCGCCGAGTTGCGCACGGACGCTTACGGCGCCGTGCGCGGCGGCGCGGGCGTGCTGCTCAGCACCTATGCCGGCACCGGCGCTGCCGCCGGCCCCGCAGGCGAAGCCGCGGGCTTGCAGGCGCTGGCCAGCCAGGCCGACCAGATGGCGCGTTCGCTGGACGGCGTGGTCGGCGCGCACCAGGGCCTGCGGCTGGCGAGCGCGTTAGGCTCCAAGGGAGCGGAAGCCAGCGTGCTGGACGACGGCAAGGCGCCGCTCGCGGCCATGCATCGCGCCGTGTCCGGCACCGTCGCGGGCGACAGCCTGGACGGCGCGCGCGGCGACGCCTCGGCCAAGCACACCCAGGCGGCCGACGGCAAGGTGCCGCACCTCACCGATCCGGTCGTGCTGATGGCCGCGCGCGCCGGCCTGGCGCAGGTCGCCGGCGAACACATGCAATTCGCCGCCGGCGAGACCGTGCACTGGTCTGCCGGCAGGGACCAGAACCTGGCCGTGATGGGCGCGCTGCGCGTGCATACCGGGCAGGGCCTGGGCATCGTCGCCGGCCTGCAGCAGGGCGGCGCGGATTCCGGCCTGGACCTGATCTCCGCCACCGGCGACGTCCACGTTCAGGCCCAGCACGACATCCTGCGCGTGCAGGCGCAGAAGGACATCACCATCGGCAGCGCCCAGACCTCTGTCGAATACGCCGCGCCCAAACGCATCCGCATCGCCACCGCGGCCGGCGCCAGCATCGTGCTGGAAGGCGGCAACATCACCGTGACCGCGCCGGGACGGATCGATGTGAAGACGGGGAACAAGCAGTTTGCGGGCCCAGACCAGATGTCTTATTCCCTACCCGTGTTCGTGCAGAGCGCGCCCGCACCGATGAAGCTGGCGCTGCGCCTGCAGGACATGCCGGGGGCGCACGGCATCGCGCCGGAAGGCGAGACTTGGCGCATCGTGAAGGTGCCTGCGGAACTGAACGTGGTTCAGCAGGGTGGACGCATCAATCCCCAGGTGTTCGATTCCTCGGAGTGGTCCGAGGTCTTGGGCGAAGGGAAGACGCCCGCCAGCGGCGAGCTCGACCTGTCGGAAGCGCAGCAGTACGCGGTCCACAGCGAAGTGATGGCGAATCCCGGCCGTGTGTGGCTGATCAGCGGCCTGACCGCGCAAGCCATGACGCCGGCGCGCTGGACGACGACCTCGGAACAGGCGACGTCGGAGCGGATCCTCGATGCCCTGAATTTTGCGCGCAAGGGTTCGGAACTGGACACGGCGCACGCCGACTGGCTGTCCGAGCATGCCTTGGCCGACGGGTCGGCGCAGGGCATGGAGACGCTCAAACCCAAGACGAAGGCATAAGGCAGCCGCCCGCCGGCTTGCGTTCAAGAAAAAGGCCATGGATAAACTCGACATAGACCAGTACACCGCGCAGATCGTCCCGGACACGATGACGACGGTATCGGGCCAGTACTTCGACCTGAACCAGCCCTTCGCCATGCCGCGGTATGGCAACCGCTGCGAGTCCTACATCACCGGCCGGGACTACATGGCGGCCGTGGCGGCCGCGATCCGCGGGGCGCAAAGCTTCATCATGATCGCGGACTGGCAGATGGACTACGACGTGGAGCTGGAGCGGCGCGGCGAGGAAGGCCATCCGGGGCGTTTGTCTTCGTTGCTGGCGGCCGCGATCGAGCGCGGCGTGCACGTTCGTATCCTGCTTTACGATTCGATCAGTATGGCTCTAGATACGCACGATGACACGACACAGGACATGCTGCATGGCTTGCCCAAGGGCAAGGGTTCTATCCGTGTCATGCTGCAATATGCCAATACGGGGCGGGTTCCTGCAACAAACACTTTTTTTTCCCATCACCAGAAGTTCGTGCTGGTGGACGGAAAAAAGGCATTTCTGGGCGGAATCGATCTGGCCTACGGCCGCTGGGAAACGCCGTCCTTCGATGTCGTCATCGATCCGAAGATACACGTGCTGAACGACGCGTACAACGCGCAGCTTGTGGCAGCCAGGAAGCCGACCCAGTCAGAGCTGGACCTCACCCGGGCCTCAGGGGGACTGCCGGGATTTGAGCCTCCGTTGGGCGGAACTCTGCTCGATCCCTTGCGGCAGCCGCGGGAACCATGGGAAGACGTGGCCATGAAAGTCGAGGGACCAGCGGCCTTCGACGTATTCCTCAACTTCGTGTTGCGTTGGAACAGCTTCGCGCGCGCGGGTACCAATGTGTTCGATCCAAGCATGGATGCGAGTTGGTTCGACCGGGCGAAAGGGTCTCAGCATTTGCTTGATCCGCAGACGCGCGGCAGCGGCAATGCCACGGTGCAGATATGCCGTTCGGCCTCGTCGCAACAGTTGCAGGATGAACTGAAACTCTGGGGTGACAATTACAAGTACGTCAACGACGACTGGAAGACTCCCAACCCGAAGCGCCGCAAGATAGTTCAGGCCGCTCGGGCGAAGTGGGCGGCCAACCATCAGACCAGCATCCGGGACGCGATGGTCAACTGCATCCGGTCGGCGCAGGCCTACATCTACATCGAGAATCAGTTCTTCATTTCCGATTGCGGGGTGGATCAGCTCGGCAAGAAAACTTCGCCGGGGAAGAATCCCATCATTCCGGAACTGGCCAATGCGATAGGGGCAGCCATCTATGCGGACCGGCCCTTCCATGTGTGGCTGGTACTGCCAGAGCATCCGGAAGGACTGTTGGAAGAGCCGGCGACCCTCTCCCAGACTTGGTGGGCGCTGCAGGGCGTCAAGCGCGCGCGCAACAGCCTGGTGCATCGAATCAACGCCACACTGTACGCCAGGCACAGCAAGACCAGGAAGGTGGCGCAGCCAGCCCAGACGAACGCGGACATCGCTGTCGCGCTTGCCAATTGGGGCATGGCGGACGAATGGCGCAAGTACCTGACGGTGTTGAATCTGCGGAATTACGGTGCGACGCGTCTGGGTGTTGTTACGGAGATGGTCTACGTACACAGCAAGTTGACTATCGTCGACGATGCAGTCGCCATCATCGGCAGCGCGAACATCAACGATCGCAGCCTGAACGGGAACGGCGATACCGAACTGGCCGCCGTGGTAGTGGACGACGACGGGGCTGCGATGACCGACGTTGGCGCTGGCGTGAGAGTCGTGACGCGGAAATTCGCCCGAGACCTGCGCATGAAGCTCTGGCGCAAACACTTTGGCATGATGGTCGAGAGCGGCTCGACGGGCGTCCAGAAAGCGGCCGGGGTACCGCAAGGAATCAGCCTGGAGAGACCTTTGGATCCCTCCAGCATCCAGGCTTTGCAGAAGCTCGCGCACGATAACCGCGAGGCATACAGCACGGTTTTCCGGCATACGCCCCGCAACAGTTTCCGCAAGCTCCTGGATGGACGGAAAGCCTTTCCTCCGATCTACACACAGGTCAAGAAGTACGAGGTGAATGGCGTTCCAATCGGCAATGTCGGGCCGGACGGCAAGCTGCGTGATGGTTATATTCTGGTCGACGGTCCGCCCTCTGGGAAATACGATTTCACCAAGTTGCCTGATTTGCAGCCGACGTACATGGCGAATTCAGAGCATAAGATCGAACAGGCAATTGCCTATTTGCGTTCCAAAGTTAAGGGGTTTTTCGTTGAAATGCCCTTGGCGTGGGGAGCTGGCGAAGGCGATACGCCGAAGCCGCCGGGACGCGTCCTGGATAGCGTCATTGCGGAGCAGACGAATAAGCCGAAGGAAGATGTTCTTGAAAACAAGAGAGAAGAACAGGCCGCATGATGAGGTTCTTGTTCGCAGTGCGGCAATGGGTGCCGCCAGTTGACGCCCTAGGAGACAAGTCGTGCGTGAATTCTTGATCTGGGCTGCCGATATGGCGTTTCAGACCGCGTACGCCCTGGTGTACGTGCTCCCGCTAGTCTGCGTCGTGGGGATTGCGGTTCATGTCTGGCCGCGTCGCTTCGGCGTGTTGGGATCGTCGGCCTCGCGTACAGGCCTCGCGATAGTCATGGCGGCCGTATGGCTGTTGGCAATCGTGGGGTTCTTTCTGCTCTTCTATGTTTCACGGAACTATTCCCGGGAGCATGGTTTTGTCCTGATCGCTTTTTTGGCCTATATGGCGCCGTCGCTGGTCTTGTCTCTGATCGGATTGATCGTCCGATACAAGACTCGCGCGAGAGGCGAAGAGGATGATTGACGTTCCGCTTACGCTGCTAAAAGCGGGAGAGACCTTCGCCACGGAAACGATATCGTTGCTGCCCGTGGTATGGGTCATCGGCTTGCTATTGTGTATCGAGTCCGACTTGCCATTGTTGCGTTCGACGACCTGGCGTCTTTTGCGGAATGTGATCGTGGCGCTGATGGCGCTGTTTCTGGTGTACGTAGTTGTCTACGCAATATACGGTTCGGCGGTGGCTGTTTATTTCGACGATCACGGGTTTACGAACCTTACTCTACGCACCTTGTCCACGATGTGGGTGTCGATCGTCCTGGCATTGGCAGGAGTTGTGCTGTGGATTCATCGTCGATCCAGGCAGAACTCATGACGCCGTGCTCCAGTCCCCACTGCCGCTCGGATTGCCCTATCATCTGGGACCATCGCTGATCCTGTCGCTGATCGGCCCGACACTGCGCCACAGATTGCGCTGAGAGCATCGGTTCTAGCCCAGGGAGAAGAATTTGCGCGCGGTCCTTGCTGCGATTGCCGAGTCTGGCATGTTGATGGCCCAGTCGACGGCCTACCTGGTGCCGGCGGCGGGCATCCTGGCGCTGATCATCTGCCGTTGGCCCCAGCATTTTGGCAGGCTGGGGACGCGGTCCTTCAGACGCGGGATATCGGCTGGAATGCTGGCCGTCTGGGTTTTTGCGCTGGCCCTGCTGGGCATGTTCTATTGGCTGGCGACCAACCATGACAGCGGCTACGAGTTCCCGCTGCTTGGGCTGATGCCGTACATGAGCCCGTCTCTTCTTACCGCCCTGATCGTCCTGCTGGTCCATCGGAGAATATCGAAGCGGGAGAGCGGACATGAATGAGGTATATCCCGCCAATGTCCTGCAGGACGGCGAGTTGCTGGCCTGGGGGATATTCCAGATAGTTCCGCTCTGGTGGGGCGCTGGAATCCTGCTGTGCCTGGAGTCCAATCTGCCGGGGCTTTCGGCCAGGGCCTGGCGCGCGGTGCGTGACGTCACGATCGCGCTGATGGCGGTGTTTCTGCTGGCCTGCATTGCGTACGCCATCTTCGGCTATGGCGTCGCCGCCCAGTTCGATAAGCCGGAGTATTTCGACAAGGCGCTGGAAGCCTTGCGCTTGCTGTCCCTGTCGATGGGAATGGCGATGTTCGGGCTGGCGTTGCGCGCGCGTGTCGGGCGCCGCGCCCTTCGCCACAGCGGCTAAAATCCCGTCATGCTTCCGCCCCAAGTCCTCGTTGCCCTTTTCGTCCTGCTGCTGGCCGTCGTCATTCCGTTGTTCGCCGTGACCATCCAGCTGAGCCGTTACATCCATTGGTCCTTCTGGGCCGACAAAGCCACGCGCGGCGAGCGGCCGCATTTCACGGGGCCGGTATTGGCTCTGATCTTCAGCTCGCTGGCCGCCAGCGACTTCGTGGGCTACGAACCCTTTGTGACGATTTCGGCGCTGAATCCTGTGCCGTTGGAGGCCCGGGCCTACTTCACGGTCGCCATGCTGGCGCTCGCGGTCTGGTGCTGGGCTTACGGGCGCTCCATCAGGGACCGCGTGCTGGGCATGTTCCGGCCTAAAGCCGCTTAGCAACTGACGGCCTGGACGCATGATCTCGATCTACGATCTTCTTGCGTTGGGCGCCCTGGCATTGGCTGTCTTCGTGCCGTTCGCCGCGACGGCGATACAGCTGATCCGCCTGCTGTGGTTCATCACGGGTGACAAGGAGACGCGCGGCACGCGTCCGCGCTTTACGGGACTGGTGCTGGCGATGTTTTTCAGTTCGCTTGCGGCTACCGAACTACTGTCCGTGGAGCCATTCCTGACCCTGTCCCACCTGAATCCCGTGCCGCAGCAGCACCGGGTGGAATTCATGATCGGGATGCTGGCGCTGGCCCTTGCGGGCTGGATATGGGGCGGTGCGATCTGGAACCGCCCGCGCCGCCAATCTGGCGGCTGAGGCAGCCGCCGCAAACAGGCCGCTTACTTCGCCGCCTGCACCTCGACCTTCACCGTGTTCGAGCGCACGCCGTTCGATTCGATATACACCTCGTAGACCGCCGGGTCCTTCGGCAGCTGCACCTGTGCCGCCAGATCTGTGCTGAACTGCGTGCCCACGCTGATGCCGGGGCTGATGGGAAGGCCCTTGGGCGGACGCGAGCTGGGGATCTCGTCCACTTCCATGCCGGGACGCTTGCGCGGCTTGTATTCGTAGGCCACGCCTTCATAGACCGCCTTGGTCTGCGTGTTGACGGCGACGAAACGCGGCAGCTTCTGGTTCTGCGATACGGGAATGATGCCTTGCGCGCAGACCGGGATGACCAGCGCGCCGGAGGCCTGCGGCCGCACGCGCGCGGGCGCGGCGATGTTGAGCTGGTCGTCGCTGCCATGGTTGGGCGGGATGCAGGCGTGGTCGTTCACCGTGCCGATGGGCGCGGTGGCGAACGAGGGCGGATCGATCCAGTCGGTATTCATCGTGGTCTTCTGGGTATGAGGGGTGGGGCGCGCGGCGGTGGCGGCGACAGGCGCGGCCACGGCCAGCGCGGCCGCGAGCAGCAGGGCCAGCGCGGGCGCCAGGCGGCGCCGCGCGTCAGAACGAGGGCCAGCCATTGGACATGTCCGTCTTGCGTACGGCCTGGGCGCAGCTGGCGCAGAAGCGGATGCTGACGCAGTCGCCGCCGAACATGACGCAGGAGCCGGTGTGGCTGGGATCGGCCTGGCTGGCGGGCAGGCCGAAGTGGCAGTGGTTGCCGAACTGGGAATAGAAATACGGACCCTTGTCGAGCTTGGACGAGTCCATTTCGGCTTCGTCCGGGTGGGCCCGAGCCCACTCGGGCCCGCTGGGCGTCATGCCGATCAGGTGGCCGATCTCGTGCACCAGCGTCTGCTGCAGATAATCCAGCGTGTTGGGCTCCCAGGGGCTCATCGCCGCCACGCCAAGGAGGTTGGTGCCAGGGAATGCCACGCCGCCCGCGGAGCTTTCCATCAAGCGGACCTTCAGGATGATCTTGCCCGAGGTCGGCACGGGAACCAGGCCCGCCATGCGGATGTTGAGGGCGTGGCAGGCCTTGGGATTCGCCGGGTCGTAAGGCACCGGGGTCAGGCGGTCCTTGGGTATGGGGACCTGCCTGATGCCGGCCGCGGGGTCGGTGTACTCGAACAGGCATTCGACGTACCAGTCCACGCCAGGCTCGATGTGATACCACAGGAAGCTGAGGTTGCCGTCGGCGCCGACGAACTGCACCTGCTTGTCGCCCGCGCCGGGACCGGCCGAGGCTTGCACGTAAATGGGCTGGACGGGCAGCATCGAGGCCAGCCGGTCGATGTGGCAGACGACCAGCGTATAGGGCTCGTGGTCCGGGCCCTGCGACCCTGGGTAGACGGAGGCGGCCAGCCGGCGCAGGCGTTCATAACCGTCGTCCGTGAATACGTCCATGTTGGCGTCGCCGCGCGTGCTGACGGGCGGCAATTGCACGACGTCCACGCCGTGCCGCGCGTATTCCGTGGCGGTCGGCTGGAAGCCGTGGCGGCGCGCCAGCGTCTCGGGGCCGGGCAGCATGATCTCCTGGATATACAGGCGGCGGGCGGTTTCGACCTGTTCCGTGGAGATGATCTGATTCTTGTCGTTCACCACCTCGAAGGTATAGGTGTTCAGGCCGGCGGCGGGCAGGGTGATGTTGTCGACCACCTTGGTGCCGTCGGCGTCGGTCACGTAGCTGTAGGAGCGCTGGTTGGGCTCGCGATACAGCGGCTGGCGGCTTTGCTCGCGCGCGGAGTACACCGCATTGCCCGGCCGCGGGCTGACCTTGACGCTGAAGCGATGCTGGCCGCCCTTGTTGAAGCGCACGCGGATCCTGGGCTTGTTGGTCTGGCGGTCCAGGCTGTCGAGCGCCTGGCCGTCGTTCCAGACCTCGTCCTCTTCCCGCAGGTTGACGTACTGGAGCTTGGCGCCGCTCCTGGCCCGGTAGGCGGACGGCGTGGGCGCGCCGGCATCCGGCGTCCCGGCCGGGGCGGCGCCGCCTGCATCCTGGCCGCCGGGCGCGCCCGCAGGCTTGGCGACGGGGCCGGGCAAGCTGACGCCGGCCATTTCCATGACCCGCTTGGCCATCGCCGGATAGGGCGAGTTGGCCACCGCGGGGATGTTCATGATCGCCTCCGCCACCTTGGGCAGCGTGGCGCTGGATATCGTGGGCGATTGCAGGATGGCGCCGACCACGGACGGAATCGCGGAGTCGGTCAGGCCCGGCGTGCTGAGGATCGCGCCCGCCACCGCCGGCAGATTGCCCTGGTTAACGTCGGGCATGGTCAGCAGCGAGTTCACTGCCGTGCTCAGCGCGGCGGGACGGCCGCCCATGGCGCCCATGGCCTGGGTCATGACCGGGCCGATGGCGGATCCCACGCCGCCGCTGCCGGTCGCCGTCAGGTTGGAGGCGGCGCCCAGCGCGGAGGCGGCGGTGGCGTTGCCCATTGCCGTGGCGGCGCCGGAAGCGCCCGACAGCACGCCCGAGGCGGACGGACCGGCGCCCGCGGCCGGCGTGGCGAGGCTGGACGCCTGCGAGGCCAGGTCCGACGCCTGCGACGCCATGCCGCCAGCCTTGGACACGGCGCCTGCCGCGTCGGTCAGCGCCTGGGGCATGGAGACTGCGCCGGCCAGCGCGTCGCCTGCGCCCTGCGTCATGGTGGATAGGCCGCCATCCATCAGCGATGGCGTCGCCATGCTGGCCAGGGATTGCGTGGCGCTGCCTGCCGCCGAGGCCGCGGCGCCGTTCGCGTACGAGGGCGCCACATTCTGCATGGCGGTCTTGGCCACGTCGCCGGCCTTGGTCATGGCGCCGGACATCAGGTCCGAGCCGGCATCGCTCGCGGCCTTGAGGGTCTTGCCGGCCATCGCGCCCAATTCCTGCACGGGCTTGAGCGCTTCGCCGGCCAGGGTTTTGGCCTGGTTCAGCATGCCCGACGCGCCTTCGGCTGCGGCGGTCAGGCCCTTGGATACGGCAGTCGCGCCGCTCGCAAGCGCGGCGCCCGCGCTGCCAAGCACGGAGCCTTGCGATCCGGCAGCCGCGGCCGCCGTGGGGGCTGCGGCGGCAGGAGCGGTGGCGGCCACCGCGCCAGTCGCGCCGGCCGCATTCAGCGCCTGGCCGGAGCTGGCTTGCGCCTGCAGCTTGGCTTTGGGGCGGTGCACCAGCTCGGCCGTGACCAGCATCGGGTCGCCCACCTGCGTGGACGGCAGCGCGGGTAGCGCGGCCGCATCGCTGGCTGGCCCGATCAGATTGTGCGACGCGCCCTTGACCGAGAACATGCCCGGTCCCTTGAACAGGATGTCGCCGCCATTCATGACGATGCTGGCGCCCGCCGCCTGCAAAGTGATGCTCTTGTTGGCGAGGATCTCTATGCTGTCGGAGGTGGATGTGACTGTGATGTCCTGGCCGGCCAGCATCTCCAGCATGTCGGTATGCGCGTGGATCGAAACCGGCGATTCGGCGGCGACGGCGCGGATGCCGCCGTCCTGCACGAACAGGCTGGTGGAGCGGCCGGAAGCCGTGGCGAAGGTCTGGCGCGCGGCCACGTGGCCGTCGGCCAGCGCGGTGACGTGCAGGTTTTCGCCGGCGTGCAGGATGGCCGAGGCGGGCGTGGCAAGGTTGAGGGAGGACGGCGCGTCGATCAGCATGCGGGCGCCGTCGATGCGCTCGACCGCCTCGGTGCCGCTGCGTTCGCCGCCGCCGGCCTTGACCGCCTGCTGGCCCCCAACGCTGCCCGGATAGCGGCCATCGCCCTTGGGGTCGATGGCGCGGGTCAGCGCGTCATATTGGCTGGTGGCCGCGAGCGCGCGCGCCTGGCGCTTCGTCCCCGCGGCATCCAGGCGTTGCGCCGCATGTTGCGCGCCGCGCAGGCGCGTTAGCGCTTCCTGTGCGTCGGCCTGGGTGGACCGCGCGTCTTCGCGCGCGCTGGCGGACACCAGCATGCCCTGCCCGGAGCGCACCACGGTCCAGGCATCCGAGCGCAGCTCGAAGCCGGTGCCGCGCCATGCGCCGCGGTTCGATTCTTCCGCCGCCTGGTCGACCAGATAGCCCAGGCCCAGCTGCGTGGCGCCGATGGAACTGGACAGGCGCGTGCGCATCTGCCGGGTCGTGTCGTCGAACAGCCACTGGCTGTGGCCCGCGTCGTCCAGGCCCTTGCTGTGCCAGCCGCTGAGCGTGCCAGGATGGTTGGCCGCGGCGTCCTCGCCGGCGGACCAGGGCGGCAGGTCGGCGTCGTTGTACAGCTGCGCCGAAGCCACGGGCTGGTCGATGTCGCCGTCCAGGAATTCGACCAGGACCTCGGTGCCTTTGCGCGGCAGATGGTGCGCGCCCCAATTGGGGCCGGCCTGCGCGCCGGCGACGCGCAGCCAGGTGCCGGAACTGTCATCGCCCGGCGCGTTGCCAGTGTCGTCGCCATGGCTGCGATGCGCCAGGCCGCCCGGCAGCGGACGCGCGCCGCGCTGCCAGGGAAATTGCACCTTGATGCGCAGGTCGCGGCCCGAGGAAATGGGCGCGTCCTGCGCGGCCACCACCATGGCTGTCAGACCCTCGGGGGCCGTGGGCTTGGCGCGCCAGTCGGGCGCAAGCGGCGCGGCCGCGGGCAGGGCGCTGAAGCTGTTGCGGTACGAGCCGTGCTCCAGGTCGGATTCGCCCAGCGCCCGTGCGGCCTGGCTGCCCAGATTGTTGGCGGCTTCGTGTTCAACGTGCAGCAGCGTGTAGCGGTTGCCGCCCATTTCATCGACAGTCTGGCCCGAGCCCGCGGCATAGCGGCTGTGCTGGGTCAGCGTGAAGTCATGGCCGGGCATCATCTGGCGGGCCGTGCCGCCGCCGTCAAAGCGCACCATGCGGGCTTCATGCGCCTGCAGGCTGCGCGCGGCGGCGAGTTCCGCGCTGTCGCTGTCGGCGTAGCGGCCGTGACCATCGTAGTCGTAGTCTTCAAGGCGAGGCACCGCGCCGGCCGGGACGTCGGACTGCGCATGCGCCGCGTGCGCAAGCAGCTTGCGGTCGTCCCAGGCCAGGCGGGTGACGGCGTTGGACTGCACCGCGCGGGCCCCGCCGAAACGCGTGATGCTGTCCTCGGTTTCAGTGGCGTCGCTGCGGTGAAAGCGCAGCGTGGCGTCGGGGCAGGCCGGCCGCGCCGCGCGCGTGTCGAACACCACCAGCCGGTGCCGCGCGCCGCCCGAGGCGTCGTCCTGCTGCTCACCCTGCTGATGGTCGAAGCGGAAGCTCAAACCGGCTTCGGCCAGCAGGCGCAGCACGAAAGCCAGATCGGTTTCGCGGTACTGCGTGCGCAGCGGGCGCGGCGCGGGCGGCTCGGCGATGTCGAACGAGTAGGCCGCCTGCGGATAGTCGGCGAAGATCTCGGTGAGGATGTCGGTGACCGACTTGTCCTGGAACAGGAAGCTGTCGCGGCGCAGGCCCAGGGCCGCCAGCCAGGGCGCGGCGTGCAGCCGGTAGCGCGCCAGGCCGCCGTCGGCGCCCAGCGCGTCCACGCCTTCGACCACCGCATGCCATTGGCGCCTGCCGCCATCTGCCAGCAGCACGCTGACGCTGATCTCGCGGCCCAGCAGGGCCTGTACGTCCAGTTCGGCCGAGGACGCCAGGCAGTCCAGCGTCAGGGCAAACAGTTCGGAGACGCCTTCGCGCAGGCTCATGCGCTCTACGGCGAGCGCCGCGTCCAGCGGCGTGCGCACTTGCAGCATGCGGGCGTTCTGGGAAAGGGCGGCAACATCCAGGCTGCTGAATCCGGCGGGCGCTTGGGAACGGTCGGTCATGGTGTGGAGCGGTCGGCCTGCGGCTGTCAGGGTAGCGGGTCAGGGGAGCGAGATGGTCAGGTGCGCGGCGCGCGGCCCGATCTTGACGATGTCATGGTACGGAGCCATGGCGGTCTGCATGTCGCGGTTCAGGAAGTGGCTCATGCCCAGATAGGCCAGCAGGCCCAGCAGCGCGAACAGCGCGCCGATGCTCCACAGCGGCACGTCGCGCTTGAGCGTATGGGCGATCTTGTCGGGCAGGGGCCAATGCGGGGCGAAGCCCGAGCGCTTGCCGCGCAGCAGCGTGATCTCGTCGCCCAGCCGGGCGGTGAGATAGCCCAGCTTCTCCTGGCCTTCGATCATGTACTTGCCCTGGAAGCCCAGCAGCAGGCACATATAGAACACTTCCAGCGATTGCAGGCGCGGCGCGCCCTGCGCGCGCAGGTCTTCCAGGCGGGCAAAGAAGTTTTCGCCAGCGAGCTGTTCGCCGAACAGGGTCAGCTGCAGCGGCTGCAGCATCCAGGCGTCGCGGATGGAAAAGCCGGAGTTCAGCACGGTCTCGTCCACCGCGGCGCAGAACGCGTACTTGGTAGCGTAGACGTCCTCGGCGGGGATATCCATCTTCTTGGCGCTGCGTTCGAAGTCCGCCAGGAACTGCTGCACGCGCGCCGAGAACGAAGCCGCGTCGACGGGTTCCTGGCCGCTTTTCAGCAGGAACAGCATCAGGAAGCCGTCGTACAGCAGGTCCAGCAAGGACTTCGCGGGGCGCGAACCGTAAAAATCGGCGGCTCGGGGAGGGAGCGAGGCTCCGGGCATCAGGGAAGGCGCGTCGGCGGTCATGGGCAGGCTCTAGCGGGTGACGGCGATGAGGTCCAGTTTCAGGTCGGGTATGCCCGAGGGGGCATAGATGGCGATGCTGCGCGCCTGCAGCATGCGGTCGTACAGCGAGCCGCGCGTCTGCAGGGTGAAGTAGCACGCGCCCGGCTTGACGGGCACGGCGGGCGGCACCTGCGGCGTGTAGACGAGCTGCACGCCGGGCATGGCGGAAAGCACCAGCTTTTCCACGTCGTCGGGCGCGCCCACCTTGAAGCGCAGCGGCACGGTCTCGGCCAGTTCGCTGGCCGGCGTGGCGGCGGACACCGACAGGTAGAGGGCGGTGGTCTCGTCGAGCTTGCCGGAGTCCAGCCGGCCCACGTGGAACGAGGGGCGCAGCTCTTCCAGCACGATGGAGAAGTAGCGGGTGGAGATGACGGTGTCGAGCAGGTCGCGCAGGATCTCGTCCAGTTGCGCGAAGGCCGCGCCCGGCGCATCGTGCTGGTAGGCCGGCAGGTCCGCCAGCGTGTGCACCTTGGAGAAGGTCATGAGCGCGCCCGCCAAGCGCAGCATTTCCTGGAACAGGCGTTCAGGATGCAATTGCGGATTGTGGAACAGGTGCGATAGCGCCGAGTAGGCTTCGTTGCAGGTGTGCAGCAGCCAGAACGAGGCCACGTCGCCCGAGCGGAATTCGATGATGTTCTTGTTCGGCTCGCGGTGAAAGCCATACAGCGCGTTGACCTTGGCTTGCAGTGCGTCGAGCAGACGGCGCAATTGCTCGAACAACGCGCTGCATGCCTGCACACTGACGCTGGGGGCGATGAAGCTGGTGTCCAGTTCATAGCCGGCGCTGGCGGTGCGGCGCACGCGCGCCACGGGGATGGTCAGCAGCGCGTCGCGCGGCTCGTGTTCCGACAGCAGGCGCACATTCTTGCGCAGGAAGGCGAGCTCGGCCGTGCTGGCGTTGGTGTAGAGATCCGGCGCCGGGCTGTCCTGATGCGCGTAGCGCGCATCGAAACCCTGTTCCTGGCGCGTGTCGCGATAGTTGCCGCCTACGTCCTTCATCGGATGCAGCGCCAGATAGAACACCGCCGTGCTGGCGCCGTCCAGGCCGTCCAGCGCGACCGCGGGCGGCAGGTCGTCGTTGTGGGGCGCGCTGTAGATCTCGCCGTCGGGAAAGATTGCGGAGAGCTCGGTGGCGCGCAGCATGCCGTTGGCGAGCGCCGCCGCGTCGAAGCGCGCCGCGCGCAAGCCCCACGCATAGGGATGCAGCGCGCGGCTCATTTCCGCGAGGCGGGCCTCGTGGTACGCGTCTTGGCGTTGAAAATGCTGGGGCCGCAGGAACAGCCCCTCTCCCCACAATATCTTCGCTGAATGGCTCACGTTTTCTGGCTCTTGCTTCTTATATAGAGAGGGCGTCCCTGACGGCGGCTAGACGCGGCCATGGGCGCGGTCGGCTCGCGTTCAGCTCGGGCATTGCACCGAGCCGAGGCGGGCCGGGTCGAAGCCGGGCATGCCCGGCGGCAACACGATCTGTCCAGTGACCACGGTCATCGCGCAGGCATGGGCGCCCATGACGATGCCGCTGTCCTCGGCGGTCTTAACTTCGAATACGTATTTCCAGCGCTGCGGCGCGGGCGCGTAGAACAAGCCCGCTACAGCGATGTAGGCAGCGTTTTTCGGCACTTTTTCCAGGTGCTCGTAACGCTGTCCCGGCGTCAGGGTGACTTCGCGCGAGGCGATGATGCTGTCGCCCAATGTCGCCTTTTCGGCGTCAGTATCAACCAATTGCGTGAGCGGTGCGCGTTGAAATGCCTCGGCATTCTTCAAATAGTATATTTTCGTAACCACAGCCATGGGCTGGCCGCTACTCGCATTCAAATTTTCTCCGGCGTGTATCGCCAATTTCACATCGACGGGCGCATTCGGGTCTTTTTTCAGACCCGCCATATCCATCATGCCGCCGGTCATTCCCGCCACCGCTCCGATCGCTGAAACCGCCGCGCAACCGCTGATTACGGGGCTTGCCGCGATGACGGCCGCTGCTGCCACGCACCGAGAAAAATAGAGATGTTTTGACATGGCTCTTTATACCGGAAGGCTGCGACAACATACAGATCGCGGCGCGATGAGCGAAGTTTCGTGGCAAGTTACATGACGTAATGCACTGTAGTGTGGCGCTAACAAAAGGTTGTTGAAATACGCGGCCTTGGTTACACCCTCCTACATACCAAAAAAATGCACATATCCCGGGTTCTCCTCATCAGCGGAATGCTGGCCTTCCTCGCGGGCTGCGCCACGTCCCCCAAGCCGCAGACCGACGCCGAGTACAAGCAGTCGATGACGCACGCCACGCAGACCCTGGCGGGCAAGGGCAATGATCAGGCGGTTGCCGAGTTCCAGGAAATCGCCCTGCTCAATCCCGCGCGCGGAGAGCCGTGGTCGTACATCGCGAAGATCCGCTTCGACGAACAGAAGTACGGCGAGGCCATCGTCGCGGCCGATGAAGCGCTGAACCGCGACCCCGAGGACTTCACGGCCAAGACCGTGCGCGCGGTGGGCGGCCTGCGCGTGGCGATGCAGTCGCTGGCCGATCTGCGCGCCAATGCGCTGCTCGCCGGCAATGCCCGCACCGATGCGGTGGCGCTGGCCGCCGCCATGCGTGAAACCCTGGGCCAGGACGTGTTGTTCCCCGAAGGCTACAAGCCCCCGCGTCCGCGCCAGCCGCGGCGCAACGATGCGCAGGGCGCAGCCGCCGGGCAGCAGGCCAAGCCCGCCGCCAATGCGGCGGCGACGACGCCGGCCGCAACGCCCGCAACATCGGCTGCAAACCCCGCTGCAAACCCCGTCGCGAAGCCTGCGGCGAACCCCGCCGCAACTCCGTCCACGGCGCCGGCGGGCAACGGCGCGGCCCCGGCCGGCCGCGCGCCGGATCCTTTCGGCAATCTCCTCAAACCCTGATCGGGCCCACGGCCTCTTCACTATGCACTTCGCTTGGAGCCCCCATGGCTAAGAAAGAAAGCGTTCAGAAAAGACTCCAGAAAGTACGTCCGCCGCGCGTGCAGCTGACCTATGACGTCGAGAAGGGCGACGCGATCGAGCAGAAGGAACTGCCTTTCGTCGTGGGCGTGGTCGGCGATTTCAGCGCGCAGTCCGAAGCCGAGCTGCCGCGCCTGAAGGACCGCAAGTTCGTCAACATCGACGTCGACAACTTCGACGACGTGATGCGCGGCCTGGAGCCGCGCGCCGCCTACCGCGTGAAGAACCGCCTGACCGACGAAGGCGGCACCTTCGGCGTGGACCTCAAGTTCCGCTCGGTCGAGGACTTCCGCCCCGAGGCCGTGGTGCAGCAGATCGAGCCACTCAAGGAACTGCTGGACATCCGCACCAAGCTGGCCGACCTGCGCAATAAGCTGGCGGGCAACGACAAGCTGGAAGACCTGCTGGGCGAAGTGCTCAGCAGCACGGAAAAACTGCAGCAACTGACCAGCGAAGCCGGCAAGAACGGCAAGGGAGGCAGCAATGAGTAATTCCGCCGCCGCGCAGAACGTATCCGCGCCCGCCGCCGAGGCCGACTCGGGCCTGCTGGACCAGATCGTCGAGCAGAGCCGCGTGGCCAAGTCCACGGCCGAGCACGACCGCGCCAAGGACCTGATCGGCGAATTGGCCCGCGAAGTCATGAAGGGCACCGTGGTCGTATCGGACAACCTGTCCGCGATGCTGGACGCCCGCGTGGCCGAACTGGACCGCCTGATCTCGGCGCAACTGAGCGAAGTGATGCATGGCGCCGAATTCCAGAAGCTGGAAAGCACCTGGCGCGGCCTGCATTACCTGTGCCAGGAGAGCAACACCGGGCCGATGCTGAAGATCAAGGTGCTCAACGTCACCAAGCGCGACCTGGTGCGCGACTTCCAGACCGCCATCGACTTCGACCAGAGCCTGATGTTCAAGAAGGTCTACGAAGAAGAGTTCGGCACCTTCGGCGGCTCGCCGTTCGGCGCGCTGCTGGGCAACTTCGAAGTCACGCGCCAGCCCGAGGACATGTACTTCATCGAGCAGATGTCGCACGTGGCGGCCGCCTCGCATGCGCCCTTCATCGCCTCGGCCTCGCCCGAGCTGCTGGGCCTGGACAGCTTTGCCGACCTGGGCCGCCCGCGCGACCTGGCCAAGGTGTTCGACACCGTGGAATACACCAAGTGGCGCAGCTTCCGCGACTCGGAAGACTCGCGTTACGTGGGCCTGACCATGCCGCGCTTCCTGGGCCGCCTGCCGTATGACCCGAAGGAAGGCACCTCGGTGGAAGGCTTCAACTTCGTCGAGGAAGTGGACGGCACCGATCACGCCAAGTACTTGTGGTGCAACGCCGCCTGGGCCTTCGGCGCGCGCCTGACCGCCGCCTTCGCCGACTTCGGCTGGTGCGCGGCGATCCGCGGCGTGGAGGGCGGCGGCCTGGTCGAGAACCTGCCCACCCACACCTTCAAGACCGACGACGGCGAGATCGCCCTGAAGTGCCCGACGGAAATCGCCATTACCGACCGGCGCGAAAAGGAACTGAGCGACCTCGGCCTGATCCCGCTGGTGCACTGCAAGAACTCGGACTACGCCGCGTTCTTCGGCGCGCAGTCGGTGCAGAAGGCCAAGAAATACAACACCGACAGCGCCAACGCCAACGCGGTGCTGTCGGCGCAACTGCAATACATCTTTTCGGTATCGCGCGTGGCGCACTACCTGAAAGCCATGATGCGAGACAAGATCGGCAGCTTTGCCTCCGCGCAATCTGTCGAGAGCTTCCTGAATCGCTGGGTCTCGCAGTATGTGCTGCTGGACGACAACGCGAGCCAGGAACAGAAGGCGCAGTTCCCCTTGCGGGAGGCATCGGTGCAGGTTGCCGAAGTGCCGGGACGTCCCGGCGTGTTCCGGGCCGTGGCGTTTTTGCGGCCTCACTTTCAGCTCGACGAGCTTTCGATTTCGCTGCGCCTGGTTGCGGAACTTCCCGCCCAGGCCCAGAAATCGTGATCACCGTCAGATTCGACGTTTTTAACTGGAGAGGCTATTAATGAAGGACATCTACGTCAAATTCGGCAATCCCGCACTCAAGGGCGAGTCGCAGGACAAGGACCATCCGGACTGGATCGAAGTCGGATCGTGGCGCCATGAGATCATCCAGCCGCGTTCGGCTACCGCCTCCACCTCCGGTGGCCATACCGCCGAGCGTACCGAGCACGGCGAGATGGTCTTCACCAAGGACCTGGACGTGGTCAGCCCGCTGCTGTATCAGCACGCGTCCGGCGGCACCACCTTCGACGAAGTGACCATCGATTTCCTGCGCGCCGACGGCGAAGGCAACCGCGTCAAGTACCTGGAAATCAAGCTCAAGTACGTGATCATCTCGCGCGTGGCGCCGGAAGTCGTCAGCGAAGGCCTGCCGCACGAATCGTTCTCGCTGAAGTACGCCGCGGTGCAGTGGAAGTACACGCAGCAGAAGGTGGGCGGCAACCAGGGCGGCAATGCCCAGGGCGCATGGAGCCTCACCAAGAACGACAAGACGTACTCGGTCTGAACCTGACCGCATGAACGGCAAAGGCCCCGGCCGGTCCGGCGCCTTTGCTCAATGAGGCCGCGATGAAGGGATTCGAACCCAGCCTGTTCGACAAGCTGTTCGACGGGGACGGGCAGACACCGCATGCGCTGCGACGCCTGTCGGTGGAAGAAATCAAGGAAACGGTCGCGCGCGACATCGAGGCCCTGCTCAATACGCGCATGGTCTTCACCGAAGACTCGCTCAAGCGCTATCCGAACTGCCAGCGGTCCATCCTGACCTATGGCCTGTCGGATTTTTCCGGCCTGAGCCTGGCCAGCCACTATGACCGCGAGTTCATCTGCCGGTCGCTGGAGCAGGCGATCGCCCGCCATGAGCCGCGCCTGACGCATGTGCGGGTGTTGCTGCAGGTGGACAGCCGCGCGACCTCGGTGCTGTATTTCGCGATTACCGCGATGCTGGACGTGGGGCCTGCCCACGAGCCAGTGACGTTCGACGCGACGCTGCAGCCGTCGACCTTGCAGTACTCGGTGAGCAAGGGCCGGGCCAAGGCCGCGGCCGCCGCCGCCTGATAACAAACCATGCACGCGGGCGCTGGCGGCATGCCGCCGGCGAAGAAGGGAAAGATGGAAGAACTGCTGCCTTACTACGAACGCGAACTGGGTTTTCTGCGCGGTTCGTCGCGCGATTTTGCGCAGCGCTATCCCAAGATCGCCGCGCGGCTCGGGCTGTCCGGCGAGACCTGCGAGGATCCGCACGTCGAGCGGATGATCGAATCGTTCGCCCTGCTGGGCGCGCGCATCAACAAGAAGCTGGACGACGACTATCCGGAGTTCACGGAAGCGCTGTTCGAGGTGATGTATCCGCACTACCTGCGCCCGTTCCCGTCGTGCTCGGTGGCGCAGTTCGATATGGGCGGCATGGGCTCGCAGCTGACCGCGCCCGTGCGCATGGCGCGCGGCACGGAACTGAAATCGCATCCCGTGCGTGGCGTGGCGTGCCGTTTCCGCACGGCGTACGACGTGACCCTGGCGCCGGTGAGCATCCGCCAGGCGGTGTTCGCCGCCACGGCCAACGCGCCGTCGGCGGCCAGCCTGCCGGCAGGGGTGACGGGCCGGCTGTCGCTGACACTGGCCTGCCTGGCCGAGCCCCAGAACTTTTCAAACTTGGCGGTGGACCGCCTGCGCGTCTACTTGCATGGCGAGCCCTCGTTCGTGGCCGCGCTGCGGGACTGTCTGTTCCTGCGCACGGCTGCGGCCTATCTGGAAACGCAGCCGGGCCGCTGGAACCGCATGCAGGACGTGCCGCTGGCAGAGGTGGGGCTGTCCGAGGACGAAGCCCTGATCGACTTCCCGGCCAGCTCGCATCCCGCCTACCGGCTGCTGGCCGAGTACTTCGCGTTCTCCGAGAAATTCAATTTCGTCGACGTCGATCTGGCGGCGCTGCGGCGCGCGGCGGGTCCGGTGCGAGAAATCACGCTGCACCTGGCGTTGAAGGGCGTGCGCGCCGACTCGAATACGGCGCGTCTGCTGGAATCGGCCTCGTCCGACAACTTCCGGCTGGGCTGCACGCCAGTCGTCAATCTGTTCGCGCAGCGCGCCGACCCCATCCGCGTCACCCATGCGCAGGCCTCCTATCCGGTGGTGGCGGACGCGCGCCGCGCCTATGGCTACGAGATTTATTCGATCGACCGCGTGCGCCAGGTACGGCAGAACGCGCAGGGCGATTCGGTGGTGGAGTTCCGGCCCTTCTATTCGCTGCATCATGGCGAGACGCCCGATGGCGCCAGCCATTACTGGACCGCGCGGCGCAATTCCATGGTGGCCGAGCGCAGTCCCGGCTACGAAATGGAACTGTCCATCGTGGACATCGATTTCGATCCTTCGCTGCCGCAGACCGAGACCCTGAGCCTGGAGTTGACCTGCACCAACCGCGACCTGCCCGCGCATCTGGCGGTGGGGCAGCCGGGCGGCGACCTGTTCCTGGAAGGCGGTTCGATCGCGCGCGAAATCCGCATGCTGCGCCGGCCCACGCACACGCACCGCTTCCAGCAGGGGCGGGCGGCGCACTGGCGGCTCATTTCCCACCTGGCGCTGAACCATCTGTCGCTGGTGCATAGCGGTCTGCCCGCGCTGAAGGAAACGCTGCGGCTGTATGACCTGTCGCATTCCGCGGTGGCGGCGCGCCAGATTGAAGGGCTGGTCGGACTGGACTACAAGCCCGCCACGCACTGGATGCCTGGCGAGCCCTTCGCGACCTTCGTGCGCGGCATTGAAATCCGGCTGACGATCAACGAAGACAACTTCGTCGGCACCAGCCTGCATGCCTTCGTGGCGGTGATCAACCGCTTCTTCGGCCTTTACGTGCACGCCAACAGCTTCGTGCAGCTGGTCGTGCTGTCGCGCCGCGGCGCGGACGAAATCCTACGGTGCGCTCCATGCAACGGCGACGCGATCCTAGCGTAATCGAATCGCTGCTGGCCGAGCCGCAGCGCTTCAAGTTCTTCCAGGCCGTGCGGGTGCTGGAGTCGTGGTTCGCCCGGCAGGAAGGCAGCCGTGCGCGCAATGCCGTGCCCACGCACCTGCGTTTCCTGAATTCGTCGTCGCTGGCTTTTCCCGCCAGCGAGATCGCGGCGCTGACGGCCTATGACAAGCAAGGCCAGGCGCTAGAGGACACCGAGTCAAGATTGGCGGCGCTGGCGGCAGGCAACCTGGGTCGGGTGGAAATCGAGCCGGCGTTCTTCGGCCTGCTGGGCGCGCAAGGCGCCATGCCGCTGCATTACACCGAGATCCTGAGCACCCGCGAGAGTTCGCGGCGCGACCGCGGTGCGCGCGCCTTCTTCGATATTTTCTCCAACCGGGCGGCGGCGCTGTTCTATGCGGCCTGGAAGAAATACCGCATGCCCGTGCGGCACGAGACTGAGCAGGACCATCACTACCTGCCGCTGCTGCTGGCGTTGGGAGGCATCGGCCATCCTGCACTGCGCGACCGCCTGCAATCGGAACAGGGCCGGGTATTCGACGAATCGCTGGCGCACTACGCCGCGGCGGCGCGCCAGCGGCCGGTATCGGCAGCTTATCTGCAACGCGTGCTGGCGGACTATTTCCAGGTGGCGCTGCGGGTGGAGCAATTCGTCGGGCGCTGGTATCACGTACCGCCGCAGAATCGCACGCAGCTGGGCATGCCCGGCGCGGTGCTGGGCGTCTCCGCCATGGCCGGCGACCGCATCTGGCAGCGCGACATGCGCATCCGGCTGTGGATCGGCCCTTTGTCCAAGGAGGCGTTCACGGACTTCCTGCCCGGCGGCGCGCGCGCCCAGGCGCTGGAGAAGCTCCTGACCATGTTCGGCGGCATGAGCTTCGAGTACGAGGTGCGGCTGGTGATGGCTAAGGAAGACGTGGGCGGCAGCGTGCTGGGCGAAGGCGGCGGCGCGCGCCTGGGTTGGAATTCCTTTCTTTGCACCGAGGCCGTGGCGTCCGACCGCGACGACGCCAGCTACGAATTGCACACCATTCATTAAGACTAGACGACCTGGAATATGGCCACACCCTTGAAGACCCTGATTGGAAAGCTCAACCAGACCTGCCGCCAGGCGGCCGAGCGCGCCGCCAGCCTGTGCATGGCCCAGGGGCACTACGAGGTGGACCTGGAGCACCTGTTCCTGGCGCTGCTGGAAAAGCCGGCCAGCGATTTCAGTATCGTGGCGCGGCGCAGCGGCATCGAGTCGGCGGTGCTGGAAGCGGACCTGAACGCCGAGATCCGCGGCTTCAAGAATGGCAACACGCGCACGCCAGTGTTCTCGCCGCATCTGCCGCGGCTGTTCGAGCATGCCTGGTTGATCGCCTCGCTGGACACGCAGACCACCCGCATCCGTTCCGGCCATCTGTTGTTGGCCTTGCTGACCGAACCGGATCTGGCCCAGTTGGCGCGGCGCGGTTCGCGCCTGTTCGAATCGTTCCGCCTGGACGAGCTGAAGCATGACTACGCCGCGCTGACGGCGGGCTCCGAAGAGGCGGGTCAGTCGGTGGCGCTGGGCGATAGCCCGGCGGGCGACGCCGGGCAGGATGGCGCGGCCACCGCGGCCGGCCTGTCCAAGACGCCGGCGCTGGACCAGTACACCGCCAACCTGACGGAAAGGGCGCGCGAGGGCAAGATCGACCCGGTGATCGGCCGCGATGCCGAGATCCGCCAGATGATCGACATCCTGACCCGCCGCCGCCAGAACAATCCCATCCTGACCGGCGAAGCTGGCGTGGGCAAGACTGCGGTGGTGGAAGGGCTGGCGCTGCGCATCGTGGCGGGCGACGTGCCGCCGGCACTGGCCGGCGTCGCGCTGCGCACGCTGGACATGGGCTTGCTGCAGGCTGGCGCCAGCGTCAAGGGCGAATTCGAAAACCGTCTGAAGAATGTGATCGACGAGGTCAAACAGAGCTCCACGCCCATCATCCTGTTCATCGACGAAGCCCACACCATGATAGGCGCGGGCGGACAGGCCGGGCAGAACGATGCGGCCAACCTGCTCAAGCCGGCGCTGGCGCGTGGCGAGCTGCGCACCATCGCCGCCACCACCTGGAGCGAATACAAGAAGTACTTCGAGAAGGACGCCGCGCTGGCGCGCCGCTTCCAGGTCGTCAAGGTGGAAGAGCCCAGCGAGGAACTGGCCGCCAGCATGCTGCGCGGCATGGCGCCGCTGATGGAGCAGCATTTCGGCGTGCGCGTGCTGGACGAGGCCATCGTCGCCGCGGCGCGCCTGTCGCACCGCTACATCAGCGGCCGCCAACTGCCGGACAAGGCCGTCAGCGTGCTGGACACGGCTTGCGCGCGCGTGGCCCTGGGCCGCAGCGCCACGCCGGCGCTGATCGACGACGCGCGCCACCGCCTGGCGCGCCTGGAGACCGAGCGTGCCGCCTTGCGCCGGGAAGCCGCGGCGGGCGCGGCACAGTCCGCGCGCCTGCGCGAACTGGACCTGGAAATGGACGCCACGCGCGCCGCGCTGACGGACGCGGAAGCGCGGCTGGCGCAGGAGAGCGAACTGATCAGGCAGATCCACGCATTGCGCGAGGAACTGGAGGCGGCGGGCGTAGACGCCGCGCCGGAGCCCGCCGGCAAGCGCCGCTCGGGCAAGGCGGCCGAACCCGCCGCCACGCCCGGCCAGGCGCAACTGGCCGAATTGCAGCAGCAACTGCGCGCCTTGCAGGGCGAGGCGCCGCTGGTGCCCGCCTTCGTGGACGCGCAAGTCATCGCCGAGATCGTGTCGGCCTGGACCGGCATCCCGCTGGGCCGTATGGTCAACGACGAAATCCGCACGGTGCTGGAACTGCAGCCCCTGCTGGCCGAGCGCGTCATCGGCCAGGACCATGCGCTGCATGCCATCGCCCAGCGCGTGCGCACCGCGCGCGCCGGCCTGGAAGATCCCAACAAGCCCAAGGGCGTGTTCCTCTTCATCGGCCCCTCGGGCGTGGGCAAGACCGAAACCGCGCTGGCCGTGGCGGATGTGCTGTACGGCGGCGAACGCAAGCTGGTCACCATCAACATGAGCGAGTACCAGGAGGCCCATAGCGTATCGGGCCTGAAGGGCTCGCCGCCGGGCTACGTGGGCTACGGCGAGGGTGGCGTGCTGACCGAGGCGGTGCGCCGCCAACCCTACAGCGTGGTGCTGCTGGATGAAATCGAGAAGGCCCATCCGGACGTGCTGGAGTTGTTCTTCCAGGTGTTCGACAAGGGCGTGATGGATGATGCCGAAGGGCGCGAGATCGACTTCCGCAACACGCTCATCATCCTGACGTCCAACGTCGGCTCGTCGGCCATCATGCAGGCTTGCCTGAACAAGAGCGCCGAAGAGCGGCCCGACCCCGAGGCCTTGCAGGAACTGTTGACGCCGCAGTTGTACAAGGCCTTCAAGCCCGCCTTCCTGGGCCGCATGAAGACCATCGCCTATTACCCGGTGGATGACGACGCGCTGGCCCGCATCATCGGGCTGAAGCTCGGGCGTATCGCGCAGCGGGTCCAGGCCAACCACCGCGCCCTGTTCGAATGGGACGAGGCGCTGGTGGAGGCCGTGCTGGCGCGTTGCACCGAGGTGGATACCGGCGCGCGCAATGTGGACCACATCCTCAACGGCACGCTGTTGCCGCAGATCGCCGAGCAGGTGCTGGGCCGCATGGCACAAGGGGAGGCCATTGCCCGCATCCGCGTGACTGCCGGCAAGAACGGCGAATTCCGCTATCGCCTTGCCTGACGCCGGAGCCTGACATGCCTTTGGACAACACCGGCCTTTCCCGAATGTCGATCGCGTCGGTCGACCAGGCCAATCGCCTGCTCGATTTGCGTACGCCGTTGGGCGCGAACCGGCTCGTGGCGGAAACGCTATCCGCCACGGAAACCCTGTCGGACGGCGCGTTCCGGCTCGAACTGACCGCCCTGTCCGACGATGCCGGCATCCCCTTGTCCGAACTGCTGGGCAAGCCGGCGACCCTGCGCCTGCAGACCGCGCTGGGCCGCGACCAGCCGCGCGTCTGGAACGGCTACATCACGGCGGCGCAGTTCCAGGGCGCCAACGGTGGTATGGCGCGCTACGGGCTGACGCTGGAGCCCTGGCTCGCTTTTCTGCGCGCGCGCCGCGACAGCTTTGCCTATCAGGACAAGACGGTCTTTGAAATCGTCGACAGCATATTTGGCGACTATAAGGACCAAGGAGGTCTCGCGCCGCAGTGGCGCTGGGTGGTGAAGGACCGCGCCGCGTACGCCAAGCGGAGCCTGACCGTGCAGTACCGCGAGACCGACCATGCCTTCGTCGAGCGTCTGCTGGCCGAAGAGGGCCTGTTCTACTGGGTGGAGCACGAAGGCGGCGAAGGCGAGGGCAGCCACACGCTGATCATCGCCGACCATAACGGCGCGTTTCAGCCCGGCCCGCAGGCCAGCGTGCGTTTCGCGCGCGCCGATGTCACGGAGACCGAGGACAGCATCCAGCAGTGGAGCCGGCGCGCGCGCTGGCAGACCAACGCGGTGCGCATGGCCAGCTGGGACTACCGCAGCGCCCAGGCCAGACCAGTAGCGGCCCAGGTCGATGGCGGCGTCTCGAAGGGCGCGATGGATCTGGTCGTCAACGACTATCCCGGCCAGTACGCCTACGAGGACAGCGCGCAGGGAGAACGCCTGGCGCATATAGCGCTGGCCGCGTTGCGCGTGGGCCAGGACAGCTGCGAGGGCGCGGGCACGGTGCGCACGCTGGCGCCAGGCCAGCGCTTCGAACTGACCGGGCATTACCAGCAGGGCGGGTCGGCCTATGTGGCGATTGCCGTGCGGCACGAGGCCCGCAACAATTTCGACGAGGACCTGGGCCGCGCCGTGCGCGAGGCGCTGGGCCAGAGCGGTCCGGAGGCGGCCGACTTTTACTGCAATACGTTTACCTGCATCGGCATCGATACTGAATTCCGCAAGGCCACGCGCGACGGACATGGCGAACGCCTGCATCCCCGGCCCACCGTGTACGGCGCGCAGACCGCGCTGGTGGTGGGTGCGGAGGCGCCGGTGCATACCGACCGCGATCATCGCGTCAAGGTGCAGTTCCATTGGCAGCGGGGCAAGGCCTCCAGCAGCCGCCTGGAACATCCCTCGGGCGACGAGAACGCGCCCGCCAAGGATGAGCTGGGCACCTGGGTGCGAGTCGCGGAGCCCGTGGCGGGCGGCGACTGGGGCGGCAACTTCGTACCGCGCGTCGGCCAGGAAGTGCTGGTCGAGTTCCTGCACGGCGACATCGACCGTCCCGTGGTGGTTGGCGCGCTCTACAACGGCGCGGGCGCCGAGGACGCGTCGCACAACCAGGTGCAGGGCGGCGCCGCCAACGCTACCGGCAACGCGCCCGCCTGGTTCGCCGGCGGCGCCGACGGCCATGCGCACAACGTGGTGATGTCCGGCTTCAAGACGCAGGCGCTCGCCAGCAGCGGGCAGGGCACCGGCGGCTACAACCAACTGGTGCACGACGACACGCCGGGACAGTCGCGCCTGACGGCTTCGACCACGCAGGCCGAGAGCCGCCTGAACCTGGGACACATCAAGCAGCAGCGCGACAACGAAAGGCTGCAGGACCTGGGCCACGGCGCGGAACTGTCGACCCGCGAGGCGGTGGCGCTGCGCGGCGGCGCCGGGCTGCTGATCAGCGCGGACGCGCGCAAGAACGCCAAGGGCGCGCTGCTGGATAGCGAGGAGGCGGGCCTGCAGATTGAGAACGCGATGCGCGCGGCCGAGGAACTGGCGCAGGCGGCAACGCGCCAGAAGGCCGTGCTGGAAGGCGATCCGGAAACGCTGCCGGCGCAGGACGCGCTGAAGCACGTGCTGGAGGTGATCGATGCGAAACAGGACGCGCCCGAAGGCGAGCCCGTCGCGGCCTATAGCGAACCGCAGCTCCAGGTGAGCGCGCCCAGCGGTATCGGGCAGTACACGCCGGCCGACGCATTTCTCGTGGCCGGCGCGACCCTGGCGCAGGTGGCGCCAGACGTGAACTGGGTCGGCAGCGCCAACCTTGCGATGGGCGTGGCCGGCGGCGCGGTGCTGTTCACACTGGGACGCAAGGCGCCCGGCGGCAGCCCGGTGCAGGGCCAGGGACTGATGCTGCATGCGGCCGGCGGCAAGCTGCGCCTGCACAGCCAGGACGCCAAGATGACGCTGTCCGCTGAAAAGGCGGTGACCTTCGCCTCGGCGCAGGCCGGCGTGACCGTGCAGGCCGCCAAGCGCGTGCTGGCAACGGCGGGCGGCGCTTACATGCGGGTGGAAGGCGGCGGCATTCAACTGCATGCGCCGGGCAAGGTCGAGTTGAAGGCCGGCGTGCACAACTGGGTCGGCCCGGAAAGCAGCCAGGCGAATCTGGCCTTCAACGAAGCCAGTCCCTTGTGCGAAGCCCGGGTGCGCGGCGCGGCCCAACGCGGCGGCGCCGTGGTGCCGCTGGGCTGAGGCGGGAGGACGGCGGCATGCTCGATTACCAGGCTTTCAACGCCTATGGCTTTGGCCTCATCCAGGATGAACGGACGCCCGGCGTGCCGGCCTGCGTCCAGGCCGAAGCCCTGGTGCCGCCGGCGCTGCGGAAAATGCCGGGCCTCATGCCCCGGTTGGTGGATCTGTCCGCCATGCCAGTGGCGGACAAGGCGCAGGCGCTGGCCAGCCTGAATCAGGCTTTGCTTGATGGCGGGGGTCTCTGGCTGGGGCTGTTGCTTCACTCCGATCAGCCCGCCGATGCCGTAGCCGCGCATCTGCGGTCGCGGATGATCGTCGATATCGCGGGCCAGGGACCGTGCTTCTTCCGTTTTTTCGACCCGCGCGTGTTGGTCCAGCTGCCATGGATGCTGGACCCGGCGCAGCTGGCCTGGCTTTGCGGGCCGGTGCAGCGCTTCGTGTTCCATCTGGACGGCGCATGGTGCACCGTGACGCGCCCCGACGCCGAGGCGGCGGCGCGCCCGAAGTTGAGCGTGGAGCAATCCTTCGCCTTGACCCAGATGCAGGCCCTGAATGAAGTGCTGTCAGATCTGGATACGCTGGAGCCCGCAGGGCGCGTCGCCCTGGGCCAGGCAGTGATGGCGCATTTCCGCACGGCCCGGGAGCTGGGCCTGGCGACGGCGCAGGAACGCAAGGCGTTTGCACGGCATGGCCTGGACGTGCACCCGGCCTTCCACCGCCACGAGCGGGTACGCGCCTGCCTGGCGGCAATGCGGCCCGAAGATGATTACCCCTACCTTGCTGCGGTCCAGGATCTGTCTGATGAAGATTGGTCCAGCGTGCGCGCGGATATGGAACGAACTGGAGAGCCCGATGGCCGATGATGCAAAGAACTGCGGGAAGAAGCGCTCGTCGCTGGATTGCGGGGAGGATTGCCCGTTTCACCGGATCGGCCTGCCCATCATGCCGCTGCGCTACGCGGTGCTGAAGAACGACGGCGCCTTTCCGGCGTTGGACGGCGACCTGAACTTGCCGCAGCTGGCCGAGAGGCCCCTGGGCGACAGCGCGCGCTATGGCGTGCGCCTGCTGCGCCCGGGCTATCTGTACGTCTATGACGAAGCGCGCTCTGAGCTGAAGGGTTACTACGTCAACGAAAACGCCACCCTGTACAACTTCGACCTCGACAAGCCGGTGCAAGACTGCGACCGGACCTTTACTTGCACGATGGACCACGAAGCCAAGGCTTCGCTGCTGACCATTCCGAACGCCAAAAAGGCGACCTATGTCTGGCTGGCATATTCGGACGTGCAGTGGACCAAGGATGTGTGCAAGGCGCACAAGGGCAAGAAGGGCGCCGACATGCGCGAGCGGCATATGTTCAAGTTCGATGTGCAGGCCTGGCTAAGCAGCGGCAAGCATGCGAATGCCAAGAGCATCAAGACTCTGAAGGATACGGCCGCCGACTACCAAGTGCATCGCAAGCGCGATCTGGATCAACATCAGAAGCAGCAGTTTCTGGGTTGGAGCACCGTCGGCTATTACGACGTGAAGGGCTGGATGGGGGAAATGATCGAGAACGCCGCAGAGGCGTTCCTGCCCGGCAAGGGCCTGATGCTGGCGCTGCCGGACAGTACCGGCATCCTGCAGGACATCGCGCGGCTGATGCGGATCCGCTTTGACGATTTCGTCTCGAACAAGGAGGACCTGCGTCCGCTGACCGTGTCGAAGTCGATTGAGTCGCTGAGCGAAATCATCATGCAGTCGGCCGAAAGCGACTTCCTGGAGCAGCGAGGCCGGGATGCGATCAACCACTCGGTCTATGGTACGACGACCCCGAGTATGGGAGCCGGACCGGGAGGCGCGGGCGCGGGCGGGCTGGCGGTAGGCCAGCTACTGGCGGACTGGTTGATGCCCGAAAACAAGCAGCAGCGTATGGCCGAGGCGGAGAACTATCGGCATCCGACCGAGCAGGAGCGCGCAACGGTGCGCTGGGACGCCTGGAAGAAGTATTGCGAAAACTACGATGAGAACGCGCGAAGGGCGTGGCAGAAAGGCTTCGACGAGCGCCTGACGAAATTCGACGCGGCGACCATCGTGCCCCTGGCAAAGGCGCACGTCGCGTGGATCACATGCCAGAAAACGCTGGATTCGTTCGAGTGCAACTACGACTCCAACAGCGCGGACAGCGGCGAGGTCTACCAGACAGTCTTCGCTTTGTGCATCGACGGAACCCAGGACAAGCGCATCTGCTTCAAGCAGTATACGGACTGGTTGCAGGGGGAGCCGGACGACACGCGCAACCTGCTGCTGCGCGCCATGTTCCACAACCAGGATTTCGTGGTCAAGAAAGTGGTCGAGGCGCATGAGGCTGCCCTCGACTGGAAGGCGATTCCCTGGGGCAATCTGCACGAGGCCTACAAGACCGGACTCAAGGTGCTGAGCGAAGGGCAGATGGACAAGACCGCGCGCCTGCTGGAGCAGCTCATGGGGCCGGTGGTGCAGGTGCTCAAGATGGGCGTGGATAGCGGCGTCGCACGCAAGCTGGCGATGTACGTGGGCCTGCTGGCGCGGCAGAACGTGGCGATCGTGGAGGTCGAAGGCGGGAAGAAGGCATTCCGCGCCGCGTTGATCCGCGAGGTCCTGCGCCAGCATGGCAGCCAGGTGAACATGCGGCAGATGGAGCAGGCGGTGGCTGATGAGCTACGGCGTTTGGAAGTGCGCGGCGAACAGCTGGAGGGCACCGACAAGAAGCGCTGGTTCATGCTGGTGGACAGGGATGCCGCAGCCAATGTGTCGTCGGACTTGCGTGCCGGAGACCGGGCCCGTGCCCTCGCGCAGACGACCATGACGGTCGAGGAATACGAAGCCAGGGAGCTGTCGCGCTGGCGCACGGCGATCAATACGGACGTACGCGTCGGTGTCGTCGGCTGCCTGTTCCAGACGGTGGCGGTATACAAACTCTGGAGCGACCTGGAGTCGGCCATGCCGCACGAACGCAGCGACGCGAGCTGGAAATTCGTGGTTGGCATCGCATCGGCGGGCGGTTCGGTGGCCGACGTGCTGGGTGTGGCGCTCAAGTCCCGGCAGGCCGCCGGAATGCGGCTGGGCATGGGCGTGGGACTGGAAACCACGGGCTCGCTATTGGTGCGTTGGGGCGGCCGCATCGGGGTCGTCACCGGCGTCATCATGGCAGTGTTCGACTTCAAGTCCGCCAAGGACCAATTCGTGATCGAGAAGAACGGTCTGATGGGTGGGCTGTATGTGGCCTCAGGTATCCTCAGTCTGGTCGTGATCGGTGCGTTCGCCCTGTCCGCCACGGTCGTGGGGCTGATCGCGGCGGTGCTCCTGATCATCGTGGCGATACTGATTGAAAAATTCAAGGGCAACAAGATTGATGACTGGCTCAAGCGTTGCCTGTGGGGCAAGCTGCAGGGCCAGTCCGGGACCGATTATTACTATGGAGTACAGCAAGAGATGAACAGCCTGCGCGTGGCGCTGGGAGGGTCGTGATGGACTTCACGGGGCTGATGTCCAGATTCCCCAACGACCGTCCATTGTCGGAATTCGACCGTGAACATCGCTTGCTGCAGAAAAAACGTCTCGACGTCCCGCTGCTGGCGCAGCTCTGCGTCGTGAAGATGAATTCCAACAGCTTGCTGTCGGTGGACCGCTGGTACGGCTGGCGGGGCTTCATCGCCTTGATCGGGGCCATAGGCGTGGCCTTTGGCGTGGGCGGCATCCTGATGCTGGCCTGGATCCTGGTGGTGGATAACGTGCCCAATGAGAATGGCCTCTGGGAGGCGATCTTCTTCGGCATGGCGATGTTCGCCGCGCTGGGGTTGGCTGGCGCCTGGGGCGCGTGCAAGGAGATGTTCCGCTGGACCTACTATCCGATTGCGCTGGATCGCAAGCACCGTCTGGTACATGTGTTCCGGTTGGATGGCACCGTTTTGACGGCGCCCTGGGACAAGATCTATTTCACGCTGGGCCGGGGCAAGGGCACGTTCGGCTGGCTCAACTGGGACATACGCGGCCTGATCCTGGCCGAGGACGGCGTCACGGTGCAGGAGACCTTCGCCTTCTGCATCGCCACCAGCCGCGTGGAGAACGCCTATTCGCACTGGGAGTTCCTGCGCCGCTACATGGAGGAAGGCCCGCAGGCGGTGCTGGACGCGGTCCTGTACTGCATGCCGGTGGACGGCAAGCGCGAGAGCTTCGCCTTTTCCAAAGAGCGCGTTTTCGCCAACGACGCGCAAAGTCCGGGCTTCATGTATCTGATGATGATGCCGTTCAACTACTTGCACGCCATCATGCGCTGGGCGGTCATGCAGACCAGCAAGATCCCAGCGTTCCCCCCGGAGATCGAGGCTACGCTGCAGCCTGAGGCAGGCGACAAGTACGTGCGCGATGCGTCGATGAATCCAGAGGACCTGCGCTAGGCGAACGGAGCGGGAGTGGATTACACGGGTCTTACCTCGAAGTTTCTCAACAATCGGCCGCTGAGCGAATTCGACCGGCAGCATCATCTGAAGCAAAAGACCCTCCTTGATGCGCCGCTATTGGCCGAGTTATGCGTCGTAAAGATGGACTCCAATCGTTTGGTGTCGGTTGACCGCTGGTATGGCTGGCGCGGCTACATGGCATTGGTGGGCGGCGTAATTGCATTGGTAGGCCTGGGTGCTGCTTTGGCATTCGGGGCATTGTTCGTGTTTGGTGACGTTCCCAATGAAAATGGCCTTTGGGAAGCGATTTTCTTCGGGGTCGCCTCATGCATAGGGCTAGCGATTTTTGGTAGTTGGATGGCTTGCAGAGAACTGTTCCGTTGGACCCACTATCCCATTGTTCTGGATCGCAAGCATCGCCAGGTGCATGTGTTCCGGCTGGACGGAACGGTCCTGACGGCTCCATGGGACAAGATCTATTTCACTCTTGGCCGAGGGAAAGGCCCGTTCGCTTGGCACAATTGGGATATCCGTGGATTGATCCTGGATGCGGACGGTGTGACGGTTAGAGAGACGTTCGCCTTTAGCATGGTGACCAGCGAGATCGAAGGAGCGCGCTCCCACTGGGAGTTTCTGCGCCGCTATATGGAGGAAGGCCCTCAAGCGGTGTGGGACGCGGTCTTGTACTGCATGCCCATTGATGGAAAGCGAGAGAGCTTCGCGGTAAGCAAGGAGCGCGTGTTTGCGAATTATGCCCAGATCCCGCTCATCTATCTGATCATGATTCCCTTCAACTACCTGCACGCCATCATGCGCTGGGCAGTCATGCAGACCAGCAAAATCCCGGCGTTTCCGCCGGAGATCGAGGCTACGCTGCAGCCTGAGGCAGGCGACATGTACGTGCGCGACGCGTCGATGAATCCCGAGGATCTGCGCTAGGCGCGGCCCCTGCGGCGGCGCG